>CAXTFM010000043.1:0-25135 GCA_964243435.1 uncultured Beijerinckiaceae bacterium | reverse complement strand
TGACGGCGTTGCCGAAGCCCGTGTCGAGGTCGGCGATCAACGGGCCGGGCTGGGCCTCGCACATCGCGCGCATCATCTCGAGATGCGCGCCCGTCGGCAGGATGTTGGCATCGGGTACGGCGTAGGAGGCCGACAGTTCGAAGCCGCTGCCCCACACCGCGTCGAAACCCGCCTCCGTCGCGAGCCTGGCCGCCAGCGGGTTGTGGGCGGCCATGGCGATGGCCGGCTTGCCCGGATCGAGCTTCGCGCGGAAGGCGTCCACCTTGGCGATGTGCGTGCTCAAACGTCCGGCTCCGTCGTCGTCGGCCCCACCGGCCCGGCGCGCTCCCGGCACACGAAAAGCGCGAGGGCGAGGGGAACGATCGCGGCCGCCGTGAGCGCCGCCGCGACCATGCCAACCGTCCGGCCGGCATGGTCGGCGATCACGCCGTAGGCGATCGGTGCCAGCCCCCGGCACCGATGACGCCGGTGTAGAACGGCGCCCGGACCAGCGCCAGGCCGGCATAGGACAGGCCGAACTCCGGCTGCCGGATCGGCAGGAGCGCGTGGGGCTGGTCGGTGTTGCCGTCGTGCAGGAGGTGGGCGAGGCTGCGCCGCTGCGCCGGCCATCCGACATGATGCGTCTTCCCGATCCGAGCCGACGTTGCCGCGCTGTGCACCTCGGTCTTCGCGATCACGATGTCATGGCCGCAGGTCGTTGGCGAAAAAGCGGCTTCCCACGAGGAGCGTCGGGCCCGCTCATGCGTCCCGATACACCGCATCGCTGCTCTCGCCGGCTTGCCCGCTCGCCGGCGGCCCGCCGCCGCGCCGCATCCAACCCGGCGGGCGGTATCGCCCGCCGCGGCAGGACGGATCCGGGCACGTCAGGTGCTGGCGTCGAGGGGACGGCCGCTCGCGCCCTCGAGGAGGGCCAGGACCGCGCGGTTGAGCGGCACCGGGATGCCGTGGCGGTCGGCGGCGTCCACCACCGAGCCGGTCAGGTGGGCATGCTCCAAGGGGCGGCCGGCCAGGCGGTCGTAAAGCATCGAGGTGCCGGCCAGGCCCATGCGGCCGTAGCCGTCGAGCACGCGCTCGCCGTCCTCCCGCGTGATCTTGGCGCCCTCGGCTCGCGCGACCGCAACCACCTCGGCCATCAGATCGCTGCCGAACCGACGCATCGAGGCGTCGGCGAAGACCGTCATGCGGCGGAGCGCGAGGGCGGTGATCGGATTGCCGACGGCGTTGCTGAGCAGCTTGCGCCAGGCGGCCGTGACGAAATCGTCCTCCCGGACGATCGTGAAGCCCGAGCCCGCGAACAATGCCGCGAAGGCGGTGCCCTCCTCGGTCGCCGGCACATGCATGCGGGCGTTGCTGTGGTGGACGATGCGGCCCGGCGCCGTGCGCTCCACCGCGCAGTAGATGATGGTCGGCAGCGCCGTCGCGCCCGCGGGCAGGTGCGGCGCGACCCGCCGGACATGGTCGATGCCGTTCTGGATGACCGCGACCGTCGTGCCGGTCGACGCAAGCGCGTGGATCCAGGGTGCCGCGCTCGCGACGTCCTGCGCCTTCGTGGTGAGCAGCACCCAGCGCACCGGGCCGACCGCAGCGGGGTCGGTCGCGAGGGGTACGTCGACCCGGCGCGTTTCGCCGTTCTCGACGATGTCGAGGCGGTCGAACGGCGTCCGCAGGCACAGCGTCGGCCGGTGGCCTCCCCGATGGAGCGCACCGGCGATGTAGCCGCCGATGCCGCCGCCACCGACGATCGCAATCCCGCCACGCTCAGTCATCGCCGCCTCCGGATCATGGAATGTGCCTTTGCGCAGGCCGTGAGCGCCGCCTCGGCCTCATGCGGCCAAGCGGACGGCGACCGCACCGTCGCGCCACTGCTCCATCAGCAGCCGGTCGGGGCCGTCCTCGACGATGCGCCACTCACCCGGACCGGGCGATCCATGCATGACGACGGGCGCCGAACGCGTCTTCAACCGGATCGTGGGCGGGACATGGACGTAGCCGGGGTGAACCAAGCCGAGCACGGCATGGGCGATCGCCTCGGCCTGCCGGGAGATCGGCTCGATGAAGCGGCAGGGCGCGCCGCCGACGCTCGCGCAGTCGCCGAGCGCGTAAACGTGCGGCGCGCTGGTGCGAAGCGTGGCGGGGTCGACGACGACGCCCTGGTCGAAGGCGAGACCCGCCCCGGACACGAGGCGCGACGGCGTCGCGAGGCCCAGCGCCGCGACCACGATGTCGGCCTCGATCACGGTTCCGTCCTCGAGCATGACGCGCCTGCCCCCGGTCGCGGTCGCATCGACGCCGCGGACCTGCGCCCCGCCGCGGAACGCGATGCCCGTCGCCGCGAGCCCGTCCGCGAGACGGCGCCCGGCATGCGCCGGCAGCAGGCGGTTCAACGGCCACCGCGAGCGCGCGAGCAGGGTCACGGCGTGGCCCGCGCGATGGATGTCCTCGGCGAGCTCGCACCCGATCATCCCGGCGCCGATGACGACGACGCGCCTGGTGCCGCCGGCGAGCTGGGTCGACAGCCCCGTCCACGATCGCAGGTCGTTGATGCGCCAGCAGAGCGCGGCCGGCAGGTTGGCCGGCAGCGTCGGACGCGAGCCCTGCGCCAGCACGAGGTCGGCGAAGCGCAGGGTTCCACGCGTCGTGCGCAGGCGCCGCACCGCGGGCGACAGCCCGACCGCATCGGTGTGCGCCAGCAACCTGACATCGAGGCGCGCGGCTGCCGACGCGCCCGTTTCGCGCCGCAGCGTTCCCGGCGACAGGCCGCGGGTGAGGGCCACCGACAGTTCGGGCTTGCTGTAAACGTCGCCCGCGCAAGCGGTGACGAGCGTGACCGGGACGACCGCGTCGAGTTCGCGCACCGCCTCGGCGACGCTCCACCCGGCGCTGCCACCGCCGATGATGACGAGGCCGGTGCCGCGGCGTCGAGGGACCGGGCTGCTCGGCGCGGCGGTGGGCTCGCGGCGCACGTAGGGGTCGAAGTCGCCCTTGGTCACGCCGCAGATCGGGCATTCCCAATCATCGGGGATGTCGGCGAAGCGCGTGCCCGGCGCGAGGCCGCTGTCTTGGTCGCCCTCGCCTTCGTCGTAGACGAGCCCGCACGCGCGGCAGACGTACCGCATCCAGGGGCCGCGGCCGTCGGTCGGTGACGCGAGGGCCGCGCTCACGCCCTCGCCTCGGGCATCACCTCGCGAGACAGCCGCGCCATCTCCCAGCGCAGATGCTTGATGGCCGGCGTGACGATGGCCACGAAATGCGCCTCCCGGACCAGTCGCTGCGGCTTCGCCGACATCAGGTAGCCGCGTGCGCCCTGGTGCAGCAGCGCCGACTGCGACGCGCGCAAGGCCAGTTCGCCGACCTGGGCGCGCGCGTCGAGCACGTCGATGAGGTAGTCGTTGGAGCCGTCATAGGGTGTTTCGGCAAGGCGCATGATGCGCTGGCGCAACTCGTCGAGCTCGGCACCGATCTCGTCGGGACGGTCGTGGAGGAACTCGTTGACATGCCCGAGCGCGTCCTCGACCTCCAGCATCGCATCGAGGCTGCCCCGGATGACGCCGAGCCCCATGCCGGTCTGCAGCAGCACGAACGCCGCGCGGATCCGCCCGATGAACGGCTTGGCCGGGTCGGCGATGAGGGCGGCGTCGTCGACGAAGTAGCGGTCGAGGCGGATGCCCCACGTGCTGGTGCCTTCCATTCCGGAAAACTGGGGGCACTGCCGCAGCTCCGCACGATCGTCGCAGCGCAGGAGGAACATGATGTCGTGGCTGACGCTGTCGTCGGCCGCGAGGACCTGGGCGATGGCGCCGCAGTAATGCCCCGGCGCGATGTGGCTGACCCAGGGGAGGGAGCCGCTGACCTCGTAGCCGCCGCAAACCTTGCGGGCGCGAAACAGCATCGGTTCGATGCCGGCGAAGGCCTTCATCGGGTTCGACAGCGCCGTTCCGCCGAAGGAACGGCCGCGGGCATGATCGTCGAGGAAGGCGCCCGCCAGCGCAGGGTTGCCGGATTGTTCGAGGTAAAGGCCGCACACGTCGTGGGTCCAAACGATGAAGCCCGTCGATCCGCAGGCACGTCCGACCTGTTCCATCGCGCCGATGGCAAGACCGTAGCGACTCCCGTGACGGTCGAGGTGGACGCCAAGAGCGCCGGCCTCGCCGAGCCTCGCCATGAGGTCGCGCGGGTAGTCGCCGCGGTCGATCCTGCCGGCGGCGGCGGCGAGCGGCCCGCGCGCCAGCGCGGACGTCGCCGTCATCACCTCATCGCTCGTCCAAGCGCGGCGCACCGCTCCCGCGACGTGCTCGGCCGCCGGTGCCTCGGAGGTTTCGACCAGCATGGGAGTCTCCCGAAGGTGAAACGGCGGCGCCGCTGCGGGCCCCGCCCCCCGCATCAGCCCGCGAGGCCGATCTCGAAGGCGACCGGGTTGCGCATGGTGTTGGCGACGGGCGAATACCGGTTCGCCTGCCGCACGATCTCGTCGAGTTCCTCGCGGCTGGCGTCGCCCTCGATCGTCACCGCGACGCGGACCGCCTGGAAACCCATCTGCTCGGGGTTCACCTCGGCGCCGCCCGCGCCCCAGGCCGCGGGATTGCCGATGTCGCCCTCCAGCCGCAGTTCGAGCTTGGACAGGCGGACCTGCTTCCACGTCGCGACGGCCGTGATGCCGACCGCGAGGCAGCCGCCCAGTGCCGACAAGGCGACTTCCCCCGGCGCCGGGGCGGTGTTCTCGCCGAAAAGGTGCAACGGCTCGTCCACGACGACGGGCTCGTGGTCGCCGACGTAGTTCAGCGTCCGGTATTGTCCCTGGCAGACCGTCGTGACGACGTTCGTCCCGCGCGCGGCCGGGTTCTTGCGGCCCTTGTCGGCGAAGGCGGCGAGACCGTCGCGGTCGATCGGCCGGAGATAGGCGGTGACGGTCCCTGCCGCCGGCTGCGCGCTCATTGTCCGTGCTCCCTGCGTTGCTTTGAAAGGGCCTAGCGGAGTTTTCCCCCCGAGCGCAACGGGCGTCACGCGCCCGGTGGCTCGACCACGACGTCGGTCCCGTCCCCGGTCAGCCGGCGTTCTTGATCTTGAACGACGCGAGGTAGTCCTCGGGCTTCGCCGGGTCGAAGGTCTTGCCCATGATGACGAAGGTCTTCGATGTCGCGGCCGGGGGCGCCAGCCCGTTCTGCGCCATGAGCGTCCGGGCACCCGTCGCGAGGTAAACCTGCCGAGCCACCTCGGCATAGTCGACGTCGCCCTTGATCTGGCCCCAGCGCTTCATCTGCGTGAGCGTCCAGATGGCGAAGCTTTGCCAGGGGAACGGATCGAACGAGACGCGGTCGGGGTCGTGCTTGATGTTGCCGAGCCCATCGGCGTAGACGCCGGTGAGAACCTGCTCCACCACCGTGAGCGGCTGGTTGAGGTAGTTGGCCGGCGCGATCGCCGCGGCGATCGCCTTGCGGTTCTCCGTCTTCGACGCGAACGTCGTCGCCTCGATGATGGCGCGAAGGAGCGCCGCCGTCGTGCCCGGCAGTTCCGCCATCATCGGTGCGGACATCGCGAACGAGCAGCAGGGGTGCCCGTTCCAGATCTCCTTGGACAGGATGTGGATGAAGCCCGCGCCGTCGTAAACGGCGCGCTGCACGATGTTGTCGGGGGCGAGGAAGCCGTCGATGTTGTCGGCGCGCAGGTTCGCGACCATCTCCGGCGGCGGCAGGATGCGCAGCTGGACGTCCCTGTCGGGGTCGATGCCGTGTTCCGCGAGGTAGTACCGCAGCAGGTAATTGTGGTTCGAGTAGTCGAACGGGATGCCGAACTTCAGGCCCTTCCACTTGGTCGGGTCGCGGTTCTCCCTGTGCTTCAGCGACAGGCAGATGGCCTGCCCGTTGATGTTCTCGATCAACGGCACCGCGAAAGGGGCCGTGTTCGAGCCGAGCCCCAGCGACAGCGCGATCGGCATCGGGGCCAGCATGTGCGCCGCGTCGTATTCCTTGTTCAGCGTCTTGTCGCGGACGATCGCCCAGCCCGCGGTCTTGATGACGTCGACGTCGAGCCCCTGCTTCTCATAGAAGCCCATCGGCTTGGCCATGATGATGGGCGTCGCGCAGGTGATCGGGATGAAGCCGATCTTCAGTTTCGTCTTCTCCGGCTTCGCCGCCTCCGCGAGCGCCTCGGCGGCGAGTTTGGTTGGGAAAAGCTGGCCGATGGCGGCGAGCGCCGTCGCCGCGCCGACGCTGGTCAGGAACGCGCGCCGCTGGGCATCGCGCGGGAACATCGCCCGCACGACGGCGCTGCGCACGATGCCCTCGTAGTCGGTTCGATGCGCCGCGTCTTTTCCGGCGACGTCGTGCGCGGCCTGGTCGGCATGGGCGCCGCAGGAGCATCGCCCGGCGAGGCGCGAACGCGGATCAAAGGGGTCGTCGTGCAGTGCCATCGCGAACGCTCCCGCTCCGTGCCGTTCCGCCAGCAAGCTGCGTGCCCGTCGCCACGGACCTTCGCCATCGGCAAGCCGCACACCGCTCCCGCCATGCGAGCCGGGACCGCGCACAACCGCCCGGAACCCTCGACGGTCTTGAGTTGCGCCCGCCGCACATCCTCCCGGACCACCTTGGGGAACGCATCGTGGACGAGGCCGGCGATAACGCCCCCGGCACGCAGGTTCGGCGACCGCCCAAATCACGTGGGGTCGGCTGGGGGCACGATCGGTAGCGTGTTCAACCTGCCGAACGGGATCGGCCCGGAGCGGCCGAGGTCGCGCGAGGCGACGAGCACCAACCCATCGGCGGCGCGCGAGATCGTGGGTCTCAACCCGATGATCGTGGTGCCGCTCGCCCTTCCGCAGGGCGTGCTCGGCAAGCGGAAACCGTTCAAGGCACGACGCGGCACGTCGGCACGATCGGATCCGCCGCCCTCGCGCCGGCGCTTCTCATCGTGCCCCTGCCGGTCAAGGACGACCGCCTCGTGGGCGGCCTCCCGAAACATCAAGCCGAGACGCGACCGCAACGTCCCGTCGCTTGCGCGTCACCCCAGGCGGTCGTGGGCCGTTTCCTTCAGCAAAAGAACGGCCGGCAATGACAGGACGGCTGACGCGGCCACGAAGAAGGCAACCGAGATCGGGGCGCCGGTCACCGCGATGAGCCACGTCGCGATGAAGGGCGCGAAGCCGCCGAACAGGCCGGTCGACGCGTTGAACGCCGTCGAGAGCCCCATCAGCCGGCTTCCCGTCGGGAACATCTCGACCAGCGTCGCCGGCATGGTGCCGAGGAAGAGGCCGGTGATGATGCTGGCCACCACCTGCACCGCCATGATCCCGACGAAACCGGCGCCGTGCAGCACGACGTAGAGCAGCGGGTAGGCAAGCACGATGAAGCCGATGCAGCTCGCGATCATCGGCGGCTTGCGGCCGATGCGGTCCGAAAGCGCGCCCGACAGCACCGCTACCGGCACGATGGTGGCGACGGCGAAGGCCGTTGACCACAGCGACTGGCCCGCGCTGAGGCCGGCGAAGCGCTGCGTGAACGTCGGGAAGTAACCGAGGAAGACGTAGGTCAGCACGGCCTGCATCGCGGCGAAGCAGAAGGCGTGGCCCATGCGGCGCAGGATCGCCCGCGCCGGCATCGTCGCGACGTGGCCGCGCTCCTCGGCGTCGACGAAGACCGGCGACTCCTCGATGCTGCGGCGCGCGAGGAGGGCGAGGGGTCCGATGACGGCCCCGATCAGGAAGGGCACCCGCCACCCCCACTCCGCCATGGCGTGCGTGCCGAAGCTCGTGGTGAGCGCAGCGGCAACAGCGGAACCGGAGCCGATGCCGATGTAGATGCCGACGATGTGGATGCCGCCGTAAAGGCCGCGCCGCCCGGGCGGTGCCCATTCCACGATGAAGGTCGCCGCGCTGCCGTATTCCGCGCCGGCGGAGAAGCCCTGCAGCAGGCGCGCCAGCGTCAGCAGGACCGGCGCCGCGAGCCCGATCTGGGCATAGGTCGGGAGGACGCCGATCAGCCCGGTCCCGACCGCCATGAGGAGCACGGTCAGCAGCAGGGCGGGCTTGCGCCCGCGGCGGTCGCCGTAGCGGCCGATGATGAAGCCGCCGAGCGGGCGCGCGACGAAGCCGACGCCGAAAACGGCGAAGGAGGACAGCAGGGAGGCCGTCTCGCTGGCGGCGGGGAAGAAGTTGCGGCCGAGGATCGCCGCCAGATAGGCGTAAACGGCGAAGTCGTAGAACTCGAGCACGTTGCCCGACACCATCGCGGCCATGGTGGCGAACCGCGACACCTTCGCCGGCGGCTCGCCGAGCACGCCGGTGCGGGTGGCGAGGGGAACGGTCATGTCGGCGGCCTCACTGATCGTGGGCCGCGCAGCGACCCGAGCGGACATCCCCATGCACGCCGCGAACCATCGTCACGGCGGCCGTTGCCACGGGGACCGCGGCGGCAGGTGCCGCGTCCGAGCGTCGGATCGTGCTTGCGTCGCCGATGCAGCCCCGCATAGTCGCCGGGCAACCGTGTCGCGAGGCTGTCGCCGCCATGCAACTGATCGATCTCAGCCGCACCATCACCCACAAGATGGCGCGACTGCCCAACCATCCCATGGTGATCATCTCCGCTTTCACGACGCACGAGGAGAAGCGGGTGGCCGACGGCTACACCTTCTCCTCCGCCGTGACCTCGCTCAACATGGGCGACCATTCCGGCACGCACGTCGATGCGCCCGTGCACTTCGACGAGAAGCCCGGGGCAAAAAGCATCGACGAGATGCCGCTGGAGAACTTCTTCACGGAGGCGGTCTGCCTCGACCTGTCGCACAAGCCCCTGAAGAGCGACATCGGCATCGCCGACCTCGAGGCGGCGGAGAGAGCGGCCGGCGTCGAGATCCGCGCCAAGGACACGGTGCTGCTGCACATGGACTTCTACAACCGCGCCCACGGCACGGACGGCTACACCACCGACTTCCCCGGGCTGACCAAGGAGTCGGCGACGTGGCTGGGCCGTAAGGGCATCGCCATGTTCGGCGTCGAGGCGGCAAGCCCGGGCCGTCCGGGGCGCAACAACTTCGAGGTCCACCACGTCTGCCGCGACATGGGCTTCACCCACATGGAAGGGCTGATGAACATGGAGCGGCTCGTCGGCAAGGGGCGGTTCCGCTTCATCGGCTTCCCGCTCAAGATCAAGGGCGGCACCGGCAGCCCGATCCGGGCGGTCGCCTGGCTCGACGACTGACGCTGGGCATTCACGGCGGCAGAACTCGCCGCCGGTGCCCTGACGCCCGAACACGGTTGCCGTGCGCGGCGTGGCGGGCGGCACGCCTCACCGGCACCTGCCCGCCACGCGGCCGCTGCACTCACGCCGCGGCGAGCAGCGCTTCGAGCGCGATGGGGAACTGGCGCACCCGCACGCCGGTGGCATGCCACACCGCGTTCGCCACCGCGCCGGCCGAACCGGTGATGGCGATCTCGCCGACGCCCTTGATGCCGAGCGGGTTGACGTGGGGGTCGTGCTCGTCGACGAGGATCGCCTCCAGCGAGGGCACGTCGGCGTTCACCGGCACGTGGTACTCCGCGAGGTTGGCGTTCATGACCCTGCCCGTGCGCCGGTCGGTGACGGCCTGCTCGTGCAGCGCGAAGGACACGCCCCAGATCATCCCGCCATAATACTGGCTGCGGACCAGCCGCGGGTTGATGATGCGCCCCGCCGCGAAGGCGCCGACGAGCCGCGTGGCGCGGACCTGGCCGAATTCGGGATCGACCTTCACCTCCGCGAACACCGCGCCGTGGGCGTGCATGGCGTAGCGTTGCTGCGCGGCCGGGTCGGGGACCCCCGTGCCCCTGCCCTCGATCTCGGCGACGCCGGCGCGGGCGAGGATGTCGGCGTAGCCCTCGCTGCGTCCTTCGTCGTCGCGACGGTGGAGCCGGCCGTCGCGCGCGATGACGCCGGCATTGCCGGCGCCGTAGAGCGGCGAGCGCTCGTCGGCGGTGGCGAGCGCGGCGAGCTTGGCGATGGCGTCGCCGCCCGCGGCGTGGATGGCGGTCGAGACCGTGGCCGTATGGGCGGAGCCGCCGGCGATGCCGGCATCGGGCAGGTCGGAGCTGCCGGAGCGGAACTCGAGGCGCTCCAGCGGCAGGCCGAGCCCGTCCGCCGCCACCTGGGCCAGGGCCGTCCAGGCGCCCTGCCCCATGTCGTGGGCGCCGGTCTCGACGACGCCGGCGCCATCCGCCCGGATCACCGCCCGCGCATGGCCGGCGAACATCAGCGCGGGGAAGGTGGCCGTGCCCATGCCCCAGCCGACGAGGAGCCCGGCCTCGTCGCGCATCTGCCGGGGCTGAAGCGGACGCTTGTCCCAGCCGAAGCGCTCGGCGCCCCGCGCATAGCACTCGCGCAGCGCCTTGGAGGAGAACGGCTTGCCCGACACCGGTTCGGTTTCGGCATAGTTCCTGAGGCGAAACGCGAGCGGGTCCATGCCGCAGGCGTAGGCCATCTCGTCCACCGCGCTTTCCAGCGCGATCGAGCCCGGGGCCTCGCCGGGTGCCCGCATGAACAGGGGCGTGCCGGTGTCGAGGCGCACGGCGTCGTGGCTCGTGGCGAGCGCCGGGGTGGCGTAGAGCGTGTGGGCCACGTCCGCCGCCGGCTCGATGAAGTCGTCGAAGCTGCTCGTCGCGGTGCGGGCGTGGTTGGCGATGGCGGTGAAGGCGCCGTCCCCGTCCGCGCCCATGCGGATCGTTTGCCGCGTCGGCGCGCGGTGGCCGACGGGGCCGTACATCTGCTCGCGCCGCAGCACCAGCTTGACCGGCCGGCCCGTGAGGCGCGCGGCGAGGATGCCCAGCACCTGCGGGCCGTTCAGCAGACCCTTGGAGCCGAAGCCGCCGCCCAGGTACGGGCTGCGGATATGGATGTCGGCCGCGCGAATGCCGAACAGGGTGGCGACGCGCGCCTGCGTCATCGCCATGCCCTGGCTCGGCGTGTCGAGCTGGAGGCGGTCGCCGTCCCAGGCCGCGACGATGGCGTGCGGCTCCATGGCGTTGTGGTACTGCGCGGGCGTGTCGTAGGTGGCTTCCAACCGGCGGCTCGCGCCGGCAAGGCCCGCCTCGACGTCGCCATGCGCGGCGGTGGCCGGGTTGCCGGCGCCGACCACGGCCGGTGCGAAGGCGTCCCCGACATCGAGGCCGAGCCGCACGGGCTCGACCTCGTAGCGCGGCGCGAGCAGGGCCGCGCCCTCCGTCGCCGCCTCCAGCGTGTCCGCGACCACCACGGCGATGGGCTGGCCGGCATAGCGCACGCGGTCGTTTTGCAGCGCGTCCATGCGGAAGGAAAAGGGCGAGTCCTTGTTGTCGGGGTCGCCGGCGAGCGGCGGGCGGTTCGCCGGCGTCATCACGGCGACGACGCCGGGGTGCGCCTTGGCGGCAGCGGTGTCGAGGCCGGCGACGCGGCCCTTCGCGATGGTGCTCGTCGCCAGCACGGCGAAGAGCATGCCGGGCGGGTGGTTGTCGGCGGCGAAGGTCGCGGCCCCCGTGACCTTGAGCAGTCCGTCGCGCCGCGTCAGCGGCTGGCCGATGCTGGATCCTTGACGCAGGTGGGCGGGGTCGGCGGTGAGGGTGATCGCGGGCGTCGATGGTTCAGCCATGGGCGTGGCCTCCGGGTCAGGCGGCGAAGGGCGAGGCGGGCAGGGCCGGCACGCGGGCGGGGGTTCCCGCCGCGGCCAGCGAGAGCGCGCGCGCCACGATGCGGCGCGCCAGCTCGATCTTGTAGGCGTTGTCGCCCGAGGGCTTGGCGCCGGCCAGTGCCGCGTCGGCGGCCCGGCGGAACGCGGCCTCGACCGGCTCGGCGCCGGCGAGCGCCGCCTCCGCGTCGCGGGCGCGCCAGGGCTTCAGCGCGACGCCGCCCAGCGCGATCCGCGCCTCGGCGACGCGGCCGTCCTCCATGCGCAGCGCGGCGGCGGCCGACACCACGGCGAAGGCGTAGGAGGTGCGCTCCCGCACCTTGAGGTAGCGGGCGTTCGCGGCGAAGGCGGCCGCCGCCGCCGGCAGGCGCACGGCCACGACGAGTTCGCCCGGCGCCAGCACGGTTTCCCGCTCCGGCGCGTCGCCGGGAAGGCGGTGGAACTCGGTCAGGGGCACGTCGCGCCGGCCGTCGCGGCCCTCGACCTCCACCACCGCGTCGAGCGCGGCGAGGGGCACGCAGAAGTCCGACGGGTGCGTGGCGATGCAGTGCTCACTCCAGCCGAGCACGGCGTGGAGGCGGGTTTCGCCGCCCCGCGCCTCGCAGCCGGCACCGGGCGCGCGCTTGTTGCAGGCGCTCGCCGTATCGGTGAAGTAGGCGCAGCGCGTGCGCTGGAGCAGGTTGCCGCCCACCGTCGCCGCGTTGCGCAGCTGCGCCGAGGCACCCGCCAGCAGCGCCTCCGCCACCGCGGGGAAGCGGCGGGCGACCGTCGCGTCATGCGCGAGGTCGGCGTTGCGCACGAGGGCGCCGATCCGCACGGAGCCGTCGGGGGCGTGCTCGATGCGGTCGAGGCCCGGCAGGCGGTTGACGTCGACGAGGCGGTCGGGGCGCATCACCCCGCCCTTCATCAGGTCGAGGAGGTTGGTGCCGGCGGCATGAAAGGCGGCGCCGGGCCGGGATGCGGCGGCGACCGCCTCGGCGACCGTGGCCGGCCGGACGAACTCGAAGGTGTTCATGCCGCTTCCTCCATTCCGGTGCCGTGGGCGTCCCGCCCGGCAAGGCTGGCACTCGCATCGAGCACGGCCTCGGTGATGCCGCGATAGGCGCCGCAACGGCAAAGGTTGCCGCTCATGCCCTCGCGCACGCGCTCGGGATCGTCGCCGGCCTGGCCCTCCGCGATCAGTCCCACCGCGCTCATGATCTGGCCCGACGTGCAGAAGCCGCACTGGAAGCCGTCGTGCTCGATGAAGGCCTGCTGCACGGGATGGAGGTGGCCGTCGCGGGCCAGCCCCTCGATGGTGGTGACGGCGGCGCCGTCCTGCGCCACCGCAAGCACCAGGCAGGCGTTGACCCGCCGCCCGTCGAGCAGCACCGTGCAGGCCCCGCATTGCCCGCGGTCGCAGCCCTTCTTGGTGCCGGTGAGGTGGAGCCGCTCGCGAAGCAGGTCGAGCAGGGTGACGCGGGGGTCATCGAGCACGACGCTGTGCGCCGCACCGTTGACGGTCAGGGAAATTGACAAGCTCATGCGCTGCTCCGATGAGGTTGTTGACGGCGCGCGGCCGCCACGGGACCAGTATACGGAGGCAGCCTCCGTTTTCAAGCCGTTCTAATCGAGGAACGATCGTGCCGTGCGACGAGGGGGGAAGGACCGGGCGGCAAAGCGCACGGCACCTGCGCACGGATGCGGCGCGCAACCGCGAGCGCCTGCTGGCGGCGGCGCGGACGGTGTTCCGCGACGGCGGTCCGCGGGCGAGCTTCGAGGCCGTCGCCCGCGCGGCCGGGGTCGGGATCGGCACGCTTTACCGCCACTTCCCGACCCGCGACACGCTGTTCGAGGCCGTGTATCGCCGCGAGGTCGCCGAGCTGGTGGAGCTGGCGGGTGCGCTCGCCGATGACCCCACGCCGGTCGCCGCCCTGCGGCGCTGGCTCCATGCCAACGTCGCCTTCGTGACGACCAAGAAGGGCATGGCCGTCGCCCTCGCCATGGCGGTGCAGGGCCTCGGGCCGCAGCGCTCGACGGCGCTGTCGGCCTATACGGCCGAGCAGCTGACCGACGCGGTGGGGCGGCTGATGGACCGCGCGGTGGCGGCGGGCGACCTGCGCGACGACATCGGCCCGGGCGACCTGCTGCGCATGCTGGTCGCGCTCTGCTACGACTCGGATGCGCCGGGCTGGCAGGACCACGTGGCGCGGCTGCTGGACGTGTTCGTCGACGGGCTGCGCCGGACGCCCGGCGCGGCGCCTTGATTGGGCGCAACGCCCGCGTGCGGTTGCCACGGGCGACGCCGATGACGTCTGCCATGATCGAGGCCCACGTCGAAGGCCATGTCGAGGTCGACGGTGTCACCGTTCAAGCTAGCGCGGGCGCGGCGACGACAAGACCGGTGCGGAGGCCACGAAGGAGCGCGGCGGCCCGATCGTCACGAAGCGATCGCCGACGTGAGGAAGGCGACGCGGTGAAACATCACTCCCGCTTGAAGAGTGCGTGGAGACGGGCTTCCTCGTCTTTCTGCCGCGTGATGTTCACGAACGAGGCGAAGTGCTGCTCGACGACGCCCTCCTTGTTCCGGACGGGCGTGATGAAGAGCAGGATCCAGAGTATGCTTCCGTCCTTCCGGCGGTAGCGGACCACCGGCTCGAGGTCGCGGGTCCCCTCGAACGAGGTCTGGATTTCCGCCAGCATCTCGGGGTCCGTGCCGCGCTGCATCAGAAAATAGAAACTCTGTCCCATGACTTCGTGCTCGTCGTAACCGGTCAAGGTCAGGAAAGCCTGGTTGACGTAGATGATGGGATGGTCCGACGCCTTGGCATCGGTGAACATCATCGGCATCCGCGTCGTATCGGCAGCGGTGACGAAGGGTCCGAGCGCGTCCCGGAAAGTACTGACCTTGGCCTCGGCACTTTTCTGTTGGCCGGATTTCCGTGCGTCTTCCGCCATGGTGAGTGTCCTCGGGAAGAGTGGACGAAGCCAATCCGGCGGAACGATCACGCCAACAGGTACGAAGCGTAACCGCGACCATCGGAGTTCTTCGCCGGGGCACGCCGCTCAGGATGGTTGCGGCGCAACGACTTGATCAACGAAAACCTTGACTGCAAGTTCAGCGACGGGCTCGGGGGACGCAATGCCCCAGAATCGAGCGATGAGCAGGGTCGAGCCGATATGGGCGTCGAGCATGAACGGACCGCTCGCGCCGTAACCATCGACCCCGCGCGTGTCCAACGGCGTCCCGTGGCCCATGCCGGTGATGCTGTACGCCTCGATGACCTCCTTGCCTTCAACATTGTGCCAAGCGCGTCGCGGATAGCCGTCAACGACGCCGCAGTGCGTCGGGACCGGTCCGACCTCGTGAAGCAGGCACCATTGGCCGAGAAGGCTTTCGATGTTGGAAATGGCAACGGTGCGGTCCGCCGTGCCGTGCCAAAGGGAAAGCACCGGCCACGAGCCCGCGTGCTTCGACGCGGCCCGGACCTTTGCCTCAAGCTGGCGGGCAGTCGGGCCTCCGAGGCCATGCATGCGGTCCATGGCCTGGAACATGTCGGTTGCCGACCCGTAGGGCAGCCCGGCGATGATGGCCCCACCGGCAAACCGCTCGGGATAGGTCGCCATCATCACCGCGGCCATCGCGCCACCGGCGGAAAGGCCGGTCACATACACGCGAGCGGGATCGAGGTCGTGCCGGGCGACCATGGTCGTGACCATCTGCATGATCGACAGGGCCTCGCCCGTGCCCCGGCGGTTGTCCGCGGCGTCGAACCAGTTGAAGCACAAGGCCACGTTGTTCGAACGCCGCTGCTCCGGGAACAACAGCGCGAAGCCGAGTCTTTCGGCGAGCTGCGACCATCCCGAACCCATGTCGTACTCGTCGGCGGATTGCGAGCAGCCGTGGAGGACGACGACCAAGGGTGCGCCGGCCGGGAGGTTTTTCGGTACGTAGGTCAGCGCCCGCAGGCGGCCCGGGTTTGAACCGAAGTCACGTCGTTCGAGGAGTTGTTCGTGGGCAGTCCTTCTCAGATGCCGTATCGAGAAAGGATCCATTCATCTCAGCTCCGCCGCAATGGTGACCTCAACGCGCTTCACCGTGTTGGGATACCGGCACGGTTCATCCCCTTGGACCCGTGCCGTCCATTGAAATGAGCGAACGCTTTCAAGCGTCTACACCCCATCGTCCGAACATCGTGTTTATCGGTTATTCAAAAAGGCCGCTGGCGAGCGCACCGCTCGTCCTAGAGCCTGATGGAGCAAGCATCGCGGGCCCTGGCCGAGATCGGGCTTGAGGCGTCGGGCGGGAAGCGGAAATGAATGATACGCGTTGGGATCGTCGGGGTGGCGAAGCGACCGAAGTCGATCTGTCGAGTTCGTCGAGACCGGTCGAGCCAAGCGGGTCGGTCGTTTTCTTCAACTACGTTCGGTGCCAGGAACGGGCGACCGCGGCACCCGCCTTCGCGGCCGGCCCGATCGGCGCGCTGTTCAATCCAAAGGACGTCGTCCTTCTCACCCAGGCCATGGACGAGGCATGCTCGTTCCTTCGCCAGTTCGGCAAGGTCGGACCTGCAAAGCGACGGCAGGTCGCGTTGACCATCCTGCGTCACGCCAACGACGGCATGCGTGACCCGCACAGGCTCGCCATCAAAGGCATCGTCGCCGTGGCCTGACCTCCGCAACGGCGACGCGGGTCCGCGATGCCGCAGACGATGGCTTCATGACCTCAGGTCGCGGTTCCAAGCCGACTTCGGCCAGAACCAGTCATCATGTCGCCCATCCACCGACCATGTCGACGAGGCACAAATGGCGGGCGATCGGGAGTAGACGCTCGTCGACACGCCGCAGTTGTTCCCAACGTCTTCGAGCGCCGCGGCGCACGGGATCGGTGGCACCGCTGCCGGCGCCGAAGAACAAGCGCGACGCGCCGCGCCGACGACGCCTGGGTCGCAGGCACGACGCGGCGCGCTCGCGCAATCGACAGTGCCGCGCGTTCGCGACGCCGCCCTCATAGCTCAACATTGTTGAATGCGTCGACGCTGCCCTCGGTCATGGGTGTTCCATGGGCAAAGGTGTAAGCATAGCCGGCCGAATAGCGTGCGCGAACAAGGCGACGTCGGGGTTCGACTACCTGCGGATCGCGCTTGCCGCAGGCGTACTGTTCTGGCACTCCTACGTCGTGGCGCACGGCCATGATGCCGGCGCCGCCTACCAGGCCGGCCCGTTCGGCGCGGTGCTCCGTTTGATCTTGCCGATGTTCTTCTCGCTGAGCGGCTTCCTCGTCGCCTCGAGCCTGGAGCGCGCGACGTCACTTCCCTTGTTCCTGTCGTTTCGCGCCTTGCGCATCCTGCCGGCCCTGGCGGTCGAGGTGACGCTCTCGGCCATGATCATCGGCCCGCTCGTGACGACCGAGAGCCTCGCGCAGTATTTCGCCAGCCCGTTGTTCGGTACCTACCTCTACAACATCGTCGGCTTCATCCACTACCGCTTGCCCGGCGTCTTCGCCGACAATCCCTGGCCGCTCACCGTCAACGCATCCCTTTGGACCGTTCCCTACGAACTCGAATGCTACGTCGCGCTCATCGTCATCCACTGTCTCGGCCTCACGAAGCGGCCCATCGTCATGGGTGCGGCCACCCTTCTGCTCAGCCTGTCCTTCCTGCTTTTCTTTCGAAAGGGAAACCTGTCCGAGCTCGCCATCGATCCCGTGCCCGGACGGATGCTCGTCGTGTGCTTCCTGGCAGGCGTCTCGCTCTACACGGCGCGGCGCCTCGTTCCCTGTTCGACGTCGCTCTTCGCGGCCTGCGCATGCCTGTCGGCGGTCCTTTTGAGCTGGCCGGCCCTGCAGTTCCTGGCAGCGTTGCCGGTGGCCTACGCGACCGTCTGGCTCGGCTTGCGCGATCCACCGAGGAACAAGCTCCTGCTGAGCGGCGACTACTCCTACGGCGTCTACCTCTACGGCTTCGTCGCTCAGCAGTGCCTCATGCACCTGTTCAAGGACCGCATCGGGTCGACGCTTCCGCTGTTCCTTTGCGCCCTCGTCGGTACGTCGCTCTTCGCGGTGTTCTCGTGGCACGCGATCGAGGAACCGGCGCTGCGTCTCAAGTCATACCTTTCGGCGAGGGCGCGGGGGCGGCAGACGCGCCGGGACGTCGCGGCGACGCCAGTGGGGCTCGTTCCCGACGGTCGCCCGCTCTGAAGCCGGGGTCCCCGGTCATCGGGCGTGATCATGTGCAACCGTCGAGACCGATGCCCGCAGGCCAGCGTCGACACCGCGCGCGTGGTCACGTCGTCGTCGACGCGTCAGGCGTGCGGGAACAACGTACGCGTCGCAGTTCATGTCACCGGCGGCGCGCACCGCGAGTTCGCCATGGCGAGCGGCGAAATGAGCGCGGACGAGTTCGGCAGCTTCAACGAAACCTGGATCGGCCAAGCGCTGCGCTACCTCGTGGACGGCGGCGTGCTGGCAACCTTTATCGACTGGCGCGGTCTTGGCTCGGTGAGCGCGGCTGCTGAGGCTGCCGGTTTGGCGCAGCTCAACCTGGTGGTGTGGACCAAGACCAACGCCGGCATGGGCAGCCTGTACCGCTCGCACCACGAGCTGTTGCCCACGTTCAAGAAGGGCGACGCGCCGCACGTCAACAACGTCGACCTCGCGCGCAAAAGCGGGCGCTCGCGGACCAACGTTTGGACCTATCCCGGCACCTCGTCGCTCGGCTCCGACGCCCGGCAGGGCTTGCAGGACCACCCCACCGTCAAGCCGGTGGCCATGCTCGCCGACGCCCTCCTCGACCTGACGCACCGGGGCGAGATCGTGCTCGATCCGTTTCTGGGCTCCGGCTCCACCCTGATCGCCGCCGAGCAGACCGGACGCGTGTGCCGTAGCGTCGAGATCGACCCGATCTATATTGACCTCATCGTGCGGCGCTACCAGGAGGTCGCGGGAACGGCAGCGGTGCTGGAGGAAACGGGTGAGTTGTTCGCCGTCCTCGCGGCCCGCCGCAGGGGCGAGCTGGACGACGCCGCAGCTGCCGCGCAAGCTCCCGCGGCCGATGTCGCTCCCGCAACCGGGCCGGTGCCGGACGGGCCGGTGTTCCGCAAGCGAACGCGGCTGTCGGTGGCGGCGTAGGCCGTCGCTGTCGGCGGCCGCGCGAGCTTCGGCGCAGCGTGCCGTCCTGCCCCGGTCGGAGCGGGTGTGGCGACCAGCGTCGCGGCCGGATTGCGCACTGCGGACCGCATGTTGGCTTCCGGCACCGGATCGGCGAGGCCGAGGAAGCGCATGAACGAGAGCCGGTCCTTGATCAGCTATTCCGTTCGCTCGTCCGAGAGCGAGTGGCTAGCCTTGACGGACAGCACCTTGAACATGAACACAAGGTTGAAGAGCAGCTGCCCGCCCTTCGTTCCGTCCGAGCGCGGCACGGCGCGGGAAAGGTCGGGGCGAAACAGCGCGTAGTCAACGACGGTGCCCAACCGCTTCCGCGCGTGGTCTTTGGTGGTGAGCTCCTTCAGGCGCTCGTCGAGGTCGAACAAACCTGCCTGCCCCCGCATCGCCAGCCCTCGTCGTCACCAGCCGCCGCCACGGCGGAAAACACCTCACCTCGCGAGGTTCTTGGAAATATCCAGGGTTCAACGATGGAGCGCCGGCATCTGCGCGGCCGGGTAGCGGGTGCCGAACGCGGCGCCCGGCGGCAAGGCACGGTCAAGGCGGGCGAGGTCATCGGCTGTGAGCGTCACGTCGAGCGAGCCCAGGTTCTCTTCAAGGAAGGTGCGCCGCTTGGTGCCGGGGATTGGCACGATGTCGTCGCCTTGCGCCAGCACCCAGGCGAGCGCCACCTGCGAGGTGGCACACGCCTTGTCGCGCGCCAAGGCGGCGATAGCGTCGACGAGGGCGAGGTTGGCATCGAAATTCTCACCCTGAAAGCGCGGCGCGCCGCGACGGTAGTCCCCCTCGGCGATGTCCTCCGGGCGGCGAAACTGCCCGGTGAGGAAGCCGCGGCCGAGCGGGCTGTAGGGCACGAAGCCGATGCCGAGTTCGCGCAACGTCGTCAGGATCCCGTCCTCGGGATCGCGCGTCCAAAGCGAGTACTCCGTCTGCAGTGCCGTGATCGGGTGAACCGCATGGGCACGCCGGATCGTGTCGGGCGCGGCCTCGGACAGGCCGAGGTACTTGACCTTGCCTGCTTTGACGAGGTCCGCCATGGCGCCAACCGTTTCCTCGATCGGCACCGCGGGATCGACGCGGTGCTGGTAGTAAAGGTCGATCGCATCGAGACCCGTGCGCTTCAGGCTGGCGTCGCAGGCTTGACGCACGTAGTCGGGTCGCCCGTCGATGCCCTTGAAGCTGCCGTCCGCATTGCGGACGTTGCCGAACTTAGTGGCGACCACCACCCATTCGGAGCGCTCGCGCACCGCGCGGCCGACTAGTTCCTCGTTGCGGCCGCTACCGTAAACGTCGGCGGTGTCGAGGAAGGTCACGCCGAGGTCGAGGGCGCGGTGGATGGTGGCGACCGACTCGGCATCATCCCGTCCAGCATAGAAATCCGACATGCCCATGCAGCCAAGGCCAAGGGCCGAGACTTCGAGACCTTGCGAGCCGAGCTTGCGCGTTTTCATGGTTGGCTCCGAGATGCGTCGACGAGCAGTTGGCTGCCTCCATATATACCGCAACAGATGCCGCACGCATCATGCTGAAGGCTTCGCGCCCGAGCAGATCAGCGGCCGAGGCGGCGAACTACACGTCGTGGCCGCTCGACACGCCGGTGGGCACGCCGAACAAGGATGCGCGTTCAAGGCGCGCGGCATCGTCGGCCAGGGGGTGTATGTCAACCCGAGGGAGCGGGTCGTCATTGTGGAATGGAGCGCCCCCCGGAGCCGACTGGTGCGCCGCCGTGGTCACGGCCTCGCGGTGCCCCGCTGGTTTGGCGGAGGCGAGTCAGCTTCCCAGTGGGCTGCGCAGCGACGCCTTGATCCGGCCGCCGCAGTCGTCGTCTCCTTAGTCCTGCCGCGCCTTGGCGGCCAGGTCGATCAGCGGCGACAGGTCGGCAACACGCCGCGTCAGGAAGGCCGTCATCGGCGCGGGGGCCTCAAGAACCGTTCCGATCCGGGGGAAAGCGGCTTGTCATCACTGATCACGCTTAGGCACGCGAGATGGCCGGTGGAACGCTATCAAAATGCAGGCTCCACGCGCACAGAGCACACGGTGCGCGACAGCGCTAGTGCATCAAACGTCCGGCTTCCTGCACTTTCCTGCTCGTAAGCGGTCAGGCCGCTTCCGGCCAGCGAAGCCCATCGCACCCTTCGTTCTCTGCCCGGCCACGAGGGCCACGAGGAGCAAGGACGATGGGACGTTCTGAGATCGACCCGGATGGGCGAAGCAGGCCGCCGTGGAACGCTGGCCGCAAGCTCGGCGCGAAGCGCGCTGAAGCCGCAACAGGTCTGGGCCATCCGCTTCTGGCTGGATCACCAGCAACGCCTGCGTGACCGCGCCATGTTTGACCTTGCGATCGACAGTAAGCTGCGCGGGTGCGACGTCGTGAAGGTCAGGATCGGCGACGTTGTCCTGGGCGGTCGCGTGCGGAGCCGCGCCATCGTCGCACAGCAGAAGACCGGCAGGCCCGTGCAGTTCGAACTGCTCGACGCGGCGCGGGCCAGCATGCTGGCTTGGCTGGAAAGGCGAGGCGGCGCGCTGACCGACTAGGCGGCGTGGACGTATGAACCTGGGGGGTTTCGGCCTGTTCCCTCCCGGCACATGGGAGGAAGCGGGATGGCAGCATGCGATGGGCTCAGCGATGCGGAATGGCTGGTGTGGGAGGGCTTCTTCCCGCCCGAGCACGGCCGGGTCGGTCATCCTGCCAAGGTGCCCACAAGGCTGTTCCTTGACGCGCTGCTTTGGATGGCTGGCGAGGGCGCGCTGGCGGGCGTTGCCGGAGCGCTTTGGGCCGTGGCACACGGTGTGGCGCCGCTTCGCGCGCTGGCGCGACCCGATGAGCCAAGGTTGGGGTGTTCGCGCCGGCCTTCGCCGCCATGGCCGGGGCTGGACTGGCCGAAGACCGCGTGCAGATGCTCGACTCTACCGTGATCCGCGCGCACCAGCACGCGGCGGGCGTCCGCAAAGCCAAAGGGGGCGGCGCAGCCCGGCCGTCGCGCTTGGACGCTCGCGCGGCGGCTTCTCGACCAAGCTCCACGTTCGCGCCGACGGGCGCGGCTTGCCGCTCGCCTTTGCCCTGACCGGGGGCGAGCGTCACGACCTGACCGCCGTGCCAGAGCTGCTCGACGGCGTGCCGCTCGCCGCCAAGCTGGTCGTGGCCGACCGCAGCTATGACGCCGACCAGCTGCGCTCGCACCTGCTGATGCACGGTGCTTGGCCGGTGATCCCGGGACGGCGCCACCGCCGCGAGCCGGTCAGCCATGATGCGCAAATCTACCGTGCCCGCAACCGGGTGGAGCGCCTTGTCTCCAAACTGAAGCAGTTCCGCCGCGTGGCGACGCGCTACGACAAGACCGCGACGTCGTTCCTGGCCTTCGTGGAGCTGGCTGCCCTACGCATCTGGACGAAATACGTCCACGCCGCCTAGCCGTCATCAGTTTTACGCCGCCATCCTCTTCAGGGTGGCGACGATCTTCCGCGAGTCAAACGGTTTGCCGACAAGCACGCCACGTGGCGGCAGCTCATCGACCCTGACCAGCTGGGACGTGACCATCAGCAGCTCGATCGGCGGCCAGCGGTCCCGGATCGCCACCATCATGCGCAGGCCGGCGGGTGAGCCGCGCATATCAAGGTCGGTGAACACCGTGCGGATGTCGGTGCGGGTTTCCAGGATCTCGATCGCGTCGGCGATGCTGTCCACCTCGACAGCTTCACAGCCGGCATCCTCAACGAAGCCAACAAGCGCCATCATCAGGATCGGATCGTCCTCGACCACAAGGACGATGGATACGCCAGGGCGCTGCTCGTTCATCGGCGCCATCAATGGACCTGAACCTGGACGTCCGCCAGGGGCGCGCGAAACTCGGCGCGCAAGCCCACGGGTTGGTAGTCGAGGTCGGCCTTACGCGTGCCGAGCAGGCCCATGCGGATCAGCTTCGAGCCGAACCCGGTGCGACCGCTCGGTGCGGCGACCGCCGGGCCACCGACCTCCTGCCAATCTAGCACCAACATCGGCCTCCCGGTCTCTTCGGTGCGCCAAGCTATCAGCACCCTGCCTTCGATGACGGACAGCGCCCCGTACTTCAGGGCATTGGTCGCCAGCTCGTGCAGCAGCAGCGACAGCGACATCGCCGCTTCTGGGCTGATGTCCATGTCGGGACCATCGAGGGCAAAGCGGTCGAGCTCCGTTTGCATGGTCAGCACGCTTTCCATCACCGCGCGCATCTTTGCGGCCGACCAGCTCTTCTGGAGCAGCACGTCGTGCGCGCGAGACAGCGCCAGCACGCGACGGTCGAGGGCCTGCACCAGCTCCTGTTCGGTTACCCCCCGCAGCGTTTGGCGCGCGATCGACTGTACGATGGACAAGGTATTCTTCAACCGGTGCGACAGCTCGTTGTTGAGCACCGTCTGCAAGTCTTCGGCGCGGACGCGCGCCACCCCGGACTCGAGACGATCGGCGACGTTGCGCAGGAACGCCAGCTCCTCCGGTGCCCAGATGCGTGCGTTCACATCGTGAACGATGAACACGGCAACGGTGCGCCCGCGCTCGCGCACCGGCATGTTGACCAACGCTCCGATGCCGATCCCCTGCATCGAGCCAGGATCATCGCGGGTGCGAGGATCGGTAACCACATCGTTGATGATCAGCGTCTCGCCGCGTCGCAGCGGCTCTCGAATGTCACCGTAGCTATCGAAGCGGTGCCGGCCGGTGATGCTGACCATGCCCGGCGCCGTCCAGTCCAGATCGATGTCGATGAACTCGACGTCACCCACGATCTGACCGAACCCGGCGCGTGTCGCCCCAAGTGTCCGACCGACGATCTCCGCCGCCGCCCGTGTCATTTCTGAAATGTTGGTCAGGTCGCGTAACCGATCGCCAAGCGACAGCAAGGCATTGCGGCGGCTGTCGGCGGCAACACGGGCGGTGACCTCCAAGAAGATCACGCCGAAGCGGTTGGCGCTGAGCCTGAACGCCCGACCCTCGTACCAGCGATGCAGTGCACCGATCTGGCGAGTGAAGGACGTTGGTTGCCCGGTTTCGACCACCTGGACGAGCTCGTTGATCCATTCATCCTCGATGCCTGGGATAACCTCCCGCACCGAGCGGCCGAGCACGGTAGCGGGGTCGATGCCCACCAACGTGCCCCAAGCCGGGTTGACCTCGACGTAGCGCCAGTCCACAGCGCGACCGTTCGCATCGCGGACCACTTCGCCGACGGTGAAGCCCTCGGTTAAGCGATCGAACAACCCGCGCCAGTAGACGTCGGAGGCGCGCACCGCCGCGTGCGCCCTGGCTTCGGTGAACCCGGTGGTGGCAGCGCCCGCGAACAGTCTGATCGTTTCCAGGTCGCGGTCGGCGAAGGCGTTCGGGCGGCTGGATTGAAGCTTCAACACGCCAAGCACGGTGTCGCCTCGCAGGAGAGGCGTCAGAACGGCCGAGCGCAGGTGTATCCTACTGCTGAGTTCACGGTTCACGTGTGGGTCGCTCTCAGCGTCTGCCGTGCGTTGCGGGGTACGACTGGTCGCGCAATAGCCAGATAGCGAGCCCTCCATCGGCACGCGCAGGCCTTGGTGAGGAACCAAGGTGCCATGAACCGCGCGGTACTCCAGTTCGGTACCGTCGACCAGCTCGACCACGCCTGCCTCTGCGGCCGGAACCGAACGCATGGCGCCCTCGACTACGGCATGTAGGCCAAGATCCAGGTTGCCGTCGGCGATGGCCAGAGCGGCCTGTGTGTCGCGCAATGCCTCGCGCGCGACGAAGGCACGTCGCTCCTCGGCATAGCTGGCGTCGCGGTTCACGATGGCGCGGCGCAGGTCCATCTGCGTCATGACCTGGCGGGCCAACGCCTTCAGGCTGTCTGTCTGCGCAGCGGTAAGTCCTGCGGGACGAGGCACCTTGTCGATGACGCAAAGGCTACCCAGCACCTCGCCCTGCGGCGTGGCAAGCGGCGCACCGGCATAGAAACCGATGAACGGCTCGCCCGTGACCAGCGGGTTGGCAGAGGTGCGCTCATCTACCCTCAAATCAGGGATGACAAGGATCTGGTCGGGCTGTGCGAGCGCGTGGGCGCACACCGAGCTGTTGAGGTCGGTTTCGCAGGTTGGGAAGCCGATGCGCGCCTTGAACCATTGGCGGTCGCCGGCCACGAGGCTGACCAGTGACACAGGTACCGCACAGAGCTGGCAGGCCAACTGCACGATATCGTCGAAGCCCGTCTCTGCAGGTGTGTCGAGGATTGCATAACGGTCCAGTGCTGCAAGGCGCAGCGGATCGTTCACAGCAGGCGGGATGAAGGGTGACATGACGGGACACCCGTTACGACGTCACACCGTGGAAGGCTACCTCTTCAACCGTTACACCGTTATGGAGGCGAACCGAGCTGA
>CAXTFM010000042.1:0-25150 GCA_964243435.1 uncultured Beijerinckiaceae bacterium | reverse complement strand
GTGTTAAGCCTGCCGCCAGCGTTCGTTCTGAGCCAGGATCAAACTCTCAAGTTGATGAGATTCAATCATGACTGGTCACTGACATTCACGTCCAACCAGTTCAAAAAACCAGCAGGACGACTTGACGAGTCCCAAGCCCACCAAACCCGTCCCCCGCGCCTCACGGCGCCGGAACAAACCCGGTGAACTCAAAACCGTGACCGTCAAAGTCTCACTCGGCCAAACCAAACCATCCCAACAGAAACAAGCGCCCAAAAGACACCCGCCCCATCGAAACGACCCGGCCCAGCCCGCAAGGACCCCGCCGCCCACGTTTCTTTTTCTTCCGATTCAATTGTCAAACAGCGCGGAACCAGCAGCGCACCAAAGCACCACCAACCCCCAACACCACCACCCGAAAGCAGCGATGCATCCCCTCCCACCCGGCCAAACCAGCCAGCGCGGCGTAATCGCCAACGAAACGGAAGAGAATCGAAGCAGCCATGCCCTAAGCAGCGCCGCCGTCGATGAACACCATATAGGAGACCACCCCAGATGATGTCAATGATAAATGAGGAGGGAAGGGTGCGAGAAGAGGAAGTCTGCGGCGACGAAAGGGTTCGACCCGACGTCGCCACCGCCGTCTCGACGGCGGGAGGAACGGCCAAGTCGGTGGCGAACCGGCCGAGGTCACATAATCGGCCCACTCGCAGGACATGAGGTGTAACGGCCGACGCCTTCACGTAGACCCGGATGCGCGTCCACGAACGAACAACGCGGGCACGTCGATCATTCACGCGGGATCCATGCAGTACGGGCGATGACCACACGGCAGAAGATGCCCCTGACCGCCCGCCTGGAGGAGCGCTTCGCGGCACCGCTGCGCCATGCGGCCTTCGCGCGGCGGACGTGGTTCTCCGTCACGCTGGCCGCCATCGTCTGCGTCCACCTTGCCCTGCTCGCGGTTCTGCTTTGGCGGGACGACCACGATCCGACCCTGCTTGCCAAGGCGGAGGAGACCGCCGTCGAGGTCGTCGTCGAGCCCCCGCCACCGCAGCCGGCGCCGCCCCAGGCCGCCGCGAAGCCCATGGTGGAGAAGCCGGCGACGAGTGCGCCGCGCGCGCCGAACGAGGAAACGACGGAGCGCGCGGCCGACGACAAGGACACGCACGCGCCGAAGTCCCCAACCGTCGCGGCGGCACCGCCGCCACCCTCCGCCACGTCGAGCGAACCGGCCAAGACCGAAGAAGCCAAGGCCGAGCCGGCGCCTGATCAGGCCGAGCCGCCCAAGCCCGAACCGCCCAAGCCCGAGCCGGTCGAAAAGGACGCCGAGGCGCTCGACAAGGCGCCGCCCGAACCGCCGAAGAAACCCGCCGCCTTCGCCAAGGCCAAGCCGCCGCCGAAACCGGTGAAGGCAAAGGAGGCGAAGACCGCGCTCCAGCAGCTCGCCGGTGCGTCCGACCTGCCGGACTATTCCTTCGCCAAGCCGATGCGCAAGCGCGCCAAGGTCACCGGGGGCACGGAGGACGACCGCTACCTCGCCGTGGTGTTCGGCCTCATCATGCAGAACCAGCGCCGGATCGTGCTGCCGAGCGGCGAGGACTGGTTCGTCACCGTCACCTTCCAGGTCGACGGGGGCGGCAACCTCATCGCGCTCGCGCTCCAGCACAGCAGCGGGTACCGCGAGATCGACGCCGCCGCCATCGAGTCCGTGCGCAACGCCGGGCCGTTCCCGCCGCCGCCGTCCGGGACGACGACGGGCCTCATCGCGCGCCTTCATTCGCCGGGCGACCCGCGCGCGGCGCAGCTGGGGGACTGAACGGCACGGTGAACGGCGTGTGCCGCCTCGTCCTGCGGGACTTCCGCTCCTATCCCGCGCTCGACCTCGCCGTCGGCGCGCGCACGGTCATCGTCACCGGCGAGAACGGCAGCGGCAAGACCAACCTCATCGAGGCGGTTTCCTTGTTCGCGCAGGGCAGGGGGCTGCGCCGCGCCGACCTCGCCGCCTGCGCCCGCCGACCGGGGCCGGGCGGCTTCGCCGTTTCGGTCGAACTCGCCATCGGTCCGGGCCGCCGGCAGTTCGGCACCGGGCTCGACCCCGCCGCTCCGGGCGAGGCGCCGCTGCGCCGCTTCCGCGTCGACCGCGAGCCGGCGGCGAGCGCGCGCGCCTTCGCCGACGACCTCCGCCTGGTGTGGCTGACGCCGGCGATGGACGCGCTGTTCAACGGGCCGCCGGGCGAGCGCCGCCGCTTCCTCGACCGCCTCGTGCTCGCCGTCGATGCCGAGCACGGAACGCGGGTTGCGGCGCTGGAGCGCGCGCTGCGCCAGCGCAACCGCGTGCTTGCCGACGGCTACCGTGCGGACGGCGCCCTGCTCGACGCCATCGAGCGCGAGGTCGCCGAACTCGCCGTCGCCGTCGCCGCCGCGCGGACGGAAACGGTGGCCAAGCTCGACGCGCTGCTCGCCCGCCGGCGCGACGCGGTGTTCCCCTGGGCGGGGGTGGCGCTCGCCGGCGAGGTCGAGGGCTGGTGCCGGTGCCACCCCGCGCTGGAGGTCGAGGACCGCTACCGCGACCTGCTCAAGGCCGCGCGCGCGCAGGATGCCGCCGCCGGCCGCACCCTCACCGGCCCGCAAACGGCGGACCTGCTGGTGCGCCACGGACCCAAGGGGATCGAGGCGGGCCTTTGCTCGACCGGCGAGCAGAAGGCGCTGCTGGTCGGCCTCGTGCTCGCCCACGCGCGGCTGGTGGCGGAAACGTCGAGCACCGCCCCCGTGCTGCTGCTCGACGAGGTCGCCGCCCACTTCGACGCGCCGCGCCGCGCCGCGCTGTTCGACGAACTGGCCGGGCTCGACGGCCAGGTCTGGATGACGGGGGCCGACGCCGGCGCCTTCGCCGGCGCCGGCGACGGGGCGCAGCGCCTCCGCGTGGTGCCGGGCGCCGTCCACCCGCTGTGACCCTCAGCTCCGCGGCACCATCCGTGCGAGCAGCTTCGAGGTGTAGTCGACCATGGGGACGATGCGGGCGTAGTTCAGCCGCGTCGGCCCGATCACGCCGAGCACGCCGACGATGCGCTGCTGGCTGTCGCGGAACGGCGCCGCGATCATGGAGGAGCCCGACAGCGAGAACAGCTTGTTCTCCGAGCCGATGAAGATGCGCACCCCCTCGCCGTCCTCGGCGCGGTTGAGGATGTCGATGACGTCCTTCTTGGTTTCGAGGTCGGCGAACAGCAGGCGGATGCGCTCCAGGTCCTCCAGCGCCTTGAGGTCGCTGAGGAGGTTGGCCTGGCCGCGCACGATGAGCTGCGCCTGCCCGCGCGCTTCCGCCCAGGAGGCGAGGCCGGCGTCGACGAGGCGGGCGGTCAGCTCGCCGAGTTCCTTTTCCGCCGCCTGGCGCGCGGTTTCCACGTCGAACCTGACCTGCGTCAGGGTGCGGCCGCGGAGGCGCGCGTTGAGGTAGTTCGCCGCCTCGACCAGCGCGGAGGCGGGCAGGTCGGGCGCGATCGGCAGCACCCGGTTCTCGACGCCGCCGTCCTCGCCGACGAGCACGGCCAGCGCCCGTTCCGGGTCGAGCCGGATGAACTCGATCTGCTTCAGGCGGACGTTGTCCTTGGAGGTGACCACGATGCCGGCGCCGCGCGACATGCCCGACAGCATGGTGGTCGCGTCCGTGAGGATGCTTTCGAAGCTGCGGTCCTGCGGGCCGCCGATCTGCCGCTCGATGCGGCGGCGCTCCTCCTCGTCGATGTCGCCGATCTCCAGCAGCGCGTCGACGAAGAAGCGCAGGCCGATCTCGGTCGGCAGGCGCCCGGCGGAGGTGTGGGGGGCGAAGATGAGGCCCATCTCCTCGAGGGCCTGCATCACGTTGCGCACGGAGGCCGGCGACAGCGGCTGGGCCAGCAGCCGCGACAGGTTGCGCGAGCCGACCGGCTCGCCCGTCGCGAGGTAGCCCTCGACGATGCGGCGGAAGATGTCGAGCGAGCGCTGGTTGAGGCTGCGCAGCGCGCCCTGGTCGCCCGGACCCTCGTGCGTGCCCCCCTCCAGCGGTGATGTCATCGCGCGATGATGGGGCCGCGGCGCGGGGCTGGCAAGCGCGGGGCGGGGTGATGGCGTGTTGCCAGTCGCCGCGCCCCACGCGATAAGCGGCACCCTCGCCGCGCGACCCCGCCCGGGGACGACGCCGATCCAGCGCGAAGCCAGCCGAACATGACCCCTCACCCGCAGCGCGTGTTTTCCGGCGTGCAGCCGACCGGCAACCTGCACCTCGGCAACTACCTCGGCGCGATCACCCGCTTCGTCGCGCTGCAGCGGACACACGAGTGCCTGTTCTGCGTCGTCGACCTCCACGCCATCACCGTGCCGCAGCCGCCGGCGCAGCTCACCGCGAGCATCCGCGAGGTGACCGCCGCCTTTCTCGCCGCCGGCATCGACGCCACGCGCCACGTCGTGTTCAACCAGAGCGCGGTCGCCGAGCACGCGGAACTCGCCTGGGTGCTGAACTGCGTCGCCCGCATCGGCTGGCTCAACCGGATGACGCAGTTCAAGGAGAAGGCCGGCCGCGACCGCGAGCAGGCCTCCGTCGGCCTTTACGCCTATCCCGTGCTGATGGCGGCGGACATCCTCGCCTACAGGGCGACGCACGTCCCCGTCGGCGAGGACCAGAAGCAGCACCTCGAACTCGCGCGCGACATCGCCCAGAAGTTCAACCTCGACTTCGCCGACACCATCGCGGCGCGCGGGGAGGGCGAGGCCTTCTTCCCCCTGCCCGAGCCCCTCATCCAGGGGCCGGCGACGCGGGTGATGAGCCTGCGCGACGGGTCGAAGAAGATGTCGAAGTCCGACCCTTCCGACAACTCGCGCATCAACCTGACGGACGACGCCGACACCATCGCGGCCAAGATCCGCAAGGCGCGCACCGACCCCGACGCGCTCCCCTCCGAGGTCGCCGGCCTCGCCGGGCGCCTGGAGGCCGACAACCTCGTCGGCATCTTCGCCGCCCTCGAGGGCACCAGCAAGGAACAGGTGCTGGCGGAGTACGGCAACGCCAACTTCTCGACCTTCAAGGGGGCGCTGGCCGAACGCGCGGTGGCCTCGCTCGGCCCGGTCGGCGCCGCGATGAAGCGCCTCGTCGCCGACCCCGCCGCCATCGACGCCGTGCTCGCCGACGGCGCCGGGCGCGCCCGAACCATCGCGCGCGGCACGTTGAACGGCGTCAAGGACGTCGTCGGCCTGCTCCGTCCGGGGGGGTGACGCCCTATTTGCCGGCCGGCTTGAAGCTCCACAGCTCCGTCGGCAGGGCGATCGGGGCGCCGGGCTTGTACATGGCCGAGTCCTGGATGTGCGACGTCGTGAGGTAGAGGGTGCCGTCGGGGCCTTCGCTGAACGTGTCGGGCCAGCGCAGCCGCGGATCCTTGATCAGCACGGTCGGCGACGCGCCGGGGGTCGCGAGGTCGCGCACCTTGACGCTGTCGTCCTGCGGGCTCGTCACGTACATCCTGCCGTCGGACTGCGCGATCCACAGCCCGTCCGCCGGCCCGTTGTCGCCGACAATGGTCACCTTGCCGGCGACGCTGTGGTCGGTCAGCGCTTCGGGCAGCACCGCCGTGGCGAAGCCGCCGGCGATGGCCGCCGTCGGTAGGCTGTACAGCGTCTTGCCGCGGATCGCCTGCCAGTACAGCGTCGCGCCGTCGAGGGAAAGGGCGATACCGTCGGCGGAGAAGTCCACGCCGCGCCCGTCGGGGCGCCGCAGCGGCTGGCCGTCATAGGTCACCGTGACGCCGGGGTCGGACTGCGTCTGCGGGTAGCCGTCGAGCACGCGGCGCGCCTTGCCGCTCGTCATGTCCACCACCACGAGGCCGCCCTTGGCGCCGGAGTCGGTGAGGTACGCCGTCTTGTCGTCGGGCGAAAAGCGGACGTCGTTCATGTAGGAGCCCTGCGGCGCCACGGCGTCGTCGAAGCGGACGATCCGCACCACGGCGTTGCTCGCGGGGTCGATCTCGACCATCTTGGCCGCGCCCGGCACCAGCGCCGCCATCGCGGGGGCACCGGCGTCCAACGCCCAGATGTGGCCGGCGTGGTCGGCGACCACCGTCTGCACGCAAACGAAATGGTCCTTGGCCTCGACCTTGTCCTTCAGGGCGTTGCGCCAGCCGTTCCATTCCGCGTTGGGGTAGGGCAACGGCTTGCCGTCCTTGACCTCGGCGACGGACACCGCCGCGTCCTCCGTCCAGCGCGGGAAGCTGACGAACACGCGACCGTCCTTGCCCACCGTGACGCCCGTCGCCTGATGGTCGAACGACGCCACCTTGGTCAGGGCGGGCGACGTTTGCGCCGCGACCGGCGCGCTCAGTGCCGCGATGGCCGTCGCGGTCGCGGCGAGGCGGGACACGATGGCGGCGGCGCGGGCGGCGCGGCGACGTGGTGGTGCTGACATGCGCGAAGATCCTTGGGGGAGCCCGCCAGGCGGGCGTGGTTGCCGGCGGGGAAGCACGGATCGCGCAACCGGTTCCCGCCCACCCTTGATGGATCGTCGGCCATGTCGGGGGCACGGTTGAACCGGATCCCGCACTGCAACGTTACAGGTCGGAAGACGGGGATCGTGAAGACCATGCCGACGCTGTTTCGCTTGTTGTCCGTGATCGCCGTCGCGGTCGGGATCGTGTATGGCGCGATGCTCGCCATCGTGACCTTCGTGGCGCCGCAGCCCCGCGAAATCGTGCAGGCGGTGGCGCTGCCGCAGGCGAGCGAGCTGCGCACCGGGCGCAGCGCCGCCCAGGCGCTGGACAGCCAGGCGGCGGCGCTGGTGCATCATGATCGCCGCAAGGACCGCAGCGCGCGCTAAGGGCGCATTCACTGCGCGCCGACCTCGGTGCGCCCGTACCCCCTTTGCCTTTGCCGGCGGGATGGGCCACAGCTTCGCGCGTCGGATAACGGAAGCGGAGCCATCGCGTGACCAGGGCCATCGTCGGGGTGATCGGCGGTTCGGGCGTGTACCACCTTCCCGGACTCGAGGACGAGCGCGAGGAACGCGTGTCGACGCCGTGGGGCGAACCGTCCGACGCCCTACGCTTCGGGCGCATCGGCGGGACGGAGGCGGTGTTCCTGCCGCGCCACGGCCGCGGTCACCGCCTGTCCCCCGACGGCATCAACTACCGCGCCAACATCGACGCCCTGAAGCAGGTCGGCGTCACCGACCTCGTGTCCGTTTCCGCCTGCGGTTCCTTCAAGGAGGAGCTGGCGCCGGGCACCTTCGTGATGGCCGACCAGTTCGTCGACCGCACCAGCGGGCGAACCTCGTCCTTCTTCGGCAACGGCTGCGTCGCCCATGTCTCGATGGCGCATCCCGTGTCGCCGCGGCTCGCCGGGCGCTGCCTCGCCGCCGCCGAGGCCGAGGGCATCGAGGCGCGCGAGGGCGGCACCTACGTCTGCATGGAAGGGCCGCAGTTCTCCTCGCTGGCCGAGTCGCTGGGCTTCAAGGCGGCTGGCTACGACGTGATCGGCATGACGGCGATGCCGGAAGCCAAGCTGGCGCGCGAAGCGGAGCTGAGCTACGCCATCGTCGCGATGGTCACCGATTTCGACTGCTGGCACCCCGACCACGCCGACGTCGACGTCGCCGCGGTGATGGCGGTGGTCCATGCCAACGCCGGCAAGGCGGCGCGGCTCCTCACGCGCCTGCTCCACGACTTCCCTGCCGAACACGAGCCGTGCCCGATCGGCTCCGACCGCGCGCTCGACACCGCGCTGGTCACCGCTCCCGAGGCGCGCGACCCGGCGCTGATGCGCAAGCTCGCCGCCATCACCAAGCGGGTCACCGCACGATGAGCGCCGACCTCCTCGCCGCGATCCGCACCATCCCGGACTATCCCAAGCCCGGCATCATGTTTCGCGACATCACCACCCTGCTCGGCGACGCGCGGGCGTTCCGCCGCGCGGTCGACGAGCTCGTGCAGCCCTGGGCCGGCACCAAGATCGACAAGATCGCCGGCATCGAGGCGCGCGGCTTCATCCTCGGCGGCGCGATGGCGCACCAGCTTTCCGCCGGCTTCGTGCCGATCCGCAAGAAGGGCAAGCTGCCCTACGAGAAGGTGACGATCGGCTACGCGCTGGAATACGGCGTCGACGAGATGGAGATGCACGTCGACGCGGTCGCCCCCGGCGAGAAGGTGCTGCTCGTCGACGACCTCATCGCCACCGGCGGCACGGCGGAAGGCGCGGTCAAGCTCCTGAAGCAGATCGGCGCCGCCGTCGTTGCGGCGTGCTTCGTCATCGACCTGCCCGACCTCGGCGGCGCGAAGAAGATCGAGGCGCTGGGCGTGCCGGTTCGCACGCTGCTCGCCTTCGCCGGGCATTGAGGCGGCCGGGCGGCGTCGGGCGCCGCCGTTCGGCGCTGCGCCGCCTCGCGGCGTCGCTCGGCGTCGCCACGCTGCTCGCCGCGGGCGCGGTCGCCGCGGCGCCGGCACCGGACGAGGCGCGCGGTCGCATCCCGGAACTGTTCGACCCCGACCATCACGTCACGCAGTCCGACGCGGTCGCGATCAAGTCGATCCGCTTCCTGACAACCGACGACTTTCCCCCGTTCCACTTCACGCTCGCCGACGGCACGCTGGCCGGCTTCGACATCGACCTCGCGCGCGCGATCTGCACCGACATGAAGCTGTCCTGCACGATGCAGGCACGACGCTTCGGCACGCTGGTCGGGGAGATCAAGGCCGGGCGCAACGACGCGCTGATCGCCGCCGTGGCCAACACCGCGGCGGCGCGCGCCGACCTCACCTTCACCGACCCGTACTACACCACGCCGGCCCGCTTCGCCGTGAAGCGCGACCCCGCGCCCAAAGCGGGGCAAGCGACGGGGCAAACGGCGGGGCAGAGTGCGCGCGCCCTCGCGGCGATGACGCCCGAAGCGCTTGCCGGCCACAGCATCGGCGTCGAAACGGACACCGCGCACGAGGCCTACCTCAAGACCTTCTTCCCCCAAGCCAAGCTGAAGGCGTACCGCAACCAGCTCGACCTCCGCGCCGCGCTGCAGATGAACGAGGTCGACGCCATCTTCGCCGACGGCATCGGCCTCGCCGTCTGGCTGAACGGGCCGGAGGGCCAGGGCTGCTGCGCGTTCCGCGGCGGCCCCTTCACCGAGGGCCGGTATTTCGGCAACGGCGTGTCCATCGCCGTGGCCAAGGACAACGTCGCGCTCCGCCAGGCGCTCGACGTCGAACTCGCCAAGCTCGTCAGCAGCGGCGCCTACGCCGACATCTACCTCAAGTACTTCCCGATCAGCTTCTATTGATCGGGCAAGCCACGGTCACGACCGCTTGTCGTGTCCCTGCATGAAGCGGTCGAAGTCGTCGCGGTCCTTGGCGTGGAGCAGCTCGTCGCGATAGGTGGCGAACTCGCGCTCGGCATCGCGCAGCCGCCCGCGCTCGGTATCGATGCGCGCCAGCTCGGCACGCCGCCACGCGTCGAAGGCATGGTTGCCGCTCGAACGTCCTCCGAGGTGCAGCGAGGGCACCGCCGCGCCCGACAGCAACGACCGGGCGACGCTGACGAGCCCGTCCCACTTCTCGCGCGCGAAGGCGAAAACGCTGCCGGGATAGCCGCTGGCCTGCTGCCACAGCTTGAGGACGAGGAACGCGACGCCGAGTTCCCAATGGACCGCGAAGCCGACGATCGTCGCCGCGAAATCGGGCGTCGTCCAGCGCCCGTTCGTTGCCGGAACGCCCGCCGGATCGCGGCGGCGGATGCGCTGCCAGCCGTGCACGCCGTTGCCCCACCCGCTCATCGCACTCTCCATCACCGAACCGGCACTTCGCCGCCCGCCGAAGATCATGGTCTGCCGCGCGTTTCGCAAGGCCCGGCGGCGCCCGCCCGGAACCTCTGCCGACGCATTCCGTTTCTCGCGCAAATCAGGATCCGTCGCGCTCCCGTGGCGATGCTGTTCATCAGCCGGTTGCTGGAACAGCGAAGATTTCACATGTCAGGATTGTGCACATGACCTCGTCGGCAACAGGTTCGGGTCAGAAGCAGCGCATGCACCGCACGCGCAACGATACCAACGGCAACGCCAAGCAGGTCGCCCTGCAGACGCTCCAGGCGCGGCTCGCCGACGGCATCGACCTCGCCCTCGTCATCAAGCAGGCGCATTGGAACCTGAAGGGGCCGGAATTCATCGGCGTCCACCTCATGCTCGACGGCTTCCGCGACACGATCGACGACTACAACGACAAGGTGGCGGAGCGCATCACGCAGCTCGGCGGCACGGCGCGCGGCACCGTGCAGGCGGTCACGGAGGAAACCAAGCTCGCCGCCTATCCCCTCGACATCTACAACATCGGCGACCACCTCGCCGCGCTGATCGACCGCTACGCCACCTACGCCAACGCCGTGCGCGAGAACATCGACGAGACCGACGAGGCCGGCGACCCCGACACCGCCGACCTTTTCACCGAAGTGTCGCGCGGCGTCGACAAGCAGCTGTGGTTCCTCGAGGCGCACGTGCAGGAGCCCAAGGGCAACATGCGCGACGGCGACGGCAAGGGCGCGCGCTAGTCGTCGCGGGCGTCCGGCGGCTTGCCGCGACGCAGGTGTTCACGCGGGAAAAGGGCGGCGGTGCCGCCCTTCTTCGTGTCGGCCGGCCAGCCTGTCGTGGTCGCGCAGGTGGATCCAGCGGCGCGCCGCCTCCACCGTCTGCTGGGCGGTGCCCGTTTCGGCGATCTCCGTGCCGTCCTCCCCGTCGCCCAACGGCTCCAGCGTTTGCAGCTGGCTTTGCAGCAGTGACGCCGGCATGAAGTGCTTGGGGCGCGCCTGAAGCCGTGCTTCCAGGACCGGGGCCGGAATGGTCAGGTGGATGAAGGTGAGGGGCCGCCGCGCCGCCGTGGCCAGCGCCTCCCGGTAGGTGCGGCGCAGCGCCGAGCAGGCCACGACGACGGACCGCCCCTGTTCGCAATGGCCGGCGATGACGTGGCCGAGCGTTTCCAGCCATGGTTTGCGGTCGGCGTCGTCGAGCGGCTGGCCCGAGCGCATCTTCGCGACGTTGGCGGACGGATGGTAGTCGTCGCCCTCGACGTAGGTGGCGTCGAGGGCCGGCGCCAAGCTTTTGCCGACCGTGGTCTTGCCGCTGCCGCTGACGCCGATCAGCACGAACGCCTCGGCGCGGCGTCCATGCGCGTCGGCCCCTTCCTCCCTGCCGCTCGATCCCTGCACGATCATGCCCCCGGTTGACCGACCCGCCGCCCGCTGCGATGAGCCCTGCGATGACCGTGCCGCACCTCACGAGCGTTCGCGTTTATTACGAGGACACGGACTTCAGCGGCTACGTGTACCACGCCGGCCACCTCAGGTTCTTCGAGCGCGGGCGCACCGAGTTTCTCCGTTCGCTCGGCGCGGAGCAATCGGCGCTTCGCCGCGACGAGGACGGCCTCGTCTTCGTGGTCGCGCGGATCACCGTCGACTACCTGAAACCCGCCGGGATGGACGACCTGCTGACGGTGGAAACGGCGGTGATCGAGGCGCGCGGGCCGATCGTGCGCTTCCGCCAGGGCCTCAAGCGCGGTGCGGAGGCGTTGAGCCGCGCCGAGGTGGTCGTGGTGGCCCTGCGTGACGGGCGTCCCGCGCGCCTGCCGGCGACCCTGCGCGCGCGTTTCCTCGCGACCCCGGGACCGTGAGGATGACGCATGATTTGCGCGCGCAAGCGCGGGGAACGACGGCCATGCCCCTGGCCGAATGCTCCGCGATGGACTAGATTAGCGATGCGGCGCTGCGGGGTGCGTGTTGGATTTGTATTCCCGGGGCCTTATCGATCTCAAGGGAGCTGTCCCTGGCCTTGTCCGTGGACTCGGTCACATGGCGCCCACCTACGTTGTAGGTTCCCGGGGTCGATGTCCCACGGCTTTCGTGGCCCGCACCCTGCGCCCTCCTCGCTGATGGGCGCATCCGACAAATCCGCCCTCCGTGGCGAAGGCCTCGCGCGACGTGCCGAGGTTGCGCCTCGAACCGCTGCGGCCTTCGCGGAGCGCTTGGCGCGTCTCGGTCCCAGTCTCGCTCGCGCCCATGGCGCGCTCGCCGTCGCCGCGTTCTGGTCGCATGGCGACGAACCGCCGACCGCGCCGCTGATCGCCGCGCTTCACGCCGCCGGTTGTCCGGTGGGCTTGCCCGTCACCGGCCGCCGCGGAACACCGCTTTCCTTTCGCCGCTGGATGCCGGACGCGGCCATGGTGCCGGGCAGGTTGGGCATTTGCGAGCCGCCGCCCGAGGCGAACGTCCTCGACCCCGACCTGCTGTTCGTGCCCGTGGTCGCCTTCGACCGGCGTGGGCAGCGGCTCGGCTACGGCGCCGGCTACTACGACCTGACGCTGGCGACGCTGCGCGCCGAACGGCAGGTCGTCGCCGTGGGCGTCGCCTATGCCGCGCAGGAGGTGCTGTTCGTCCCCGCGGAAGCGCACGACCAGGCGCTCGACGTCGTGGTGACGGAGAGCGACACGATCCTGTGCGCGGAGGAGGCTTGATGCGGCTGCTGTTCGTCGGCGACGTGGTCGGGCGCGCCGGGCGGACCGCGCTGACGGCGCTGCTGCCCGAGCTGCGCCGGCGCTGGATGCTCGATTGCGTGGTGGTGAACGGCGAGAACGCCGCCGGCGGCTTCGGCATCACCGAGGCGATCTGCCAGGAGTTCCTCGACGCCGGCGCCGATTGCGTGACGCTCGGCAACCATTCCTTCGACCAGCGCGAGGCGCTGGTGTTCATCGAGCGCCAGCCGCGGCTGATCCGGCCGGTGAACTATCCCCCCGGCACGCCCGGCTCCGGGGCCGCCCTGCTCGATGTCGCCGGCGGCCGTCGGGTGCTCGTCGTCAACGTCATCGGTCGCGTCTTCATGGACGCCATGGACGACCCCTTCGCCGCCCTCGACCGCGAACTCGACGCTTGCCCGATGGGGCAGGTGTGCGACGCCGCCATCGTCGACCTCCACGCCGAGGCGACCAGCGAGAAGATGGCCTTCGGCCACCACGTCGACGGCCGCGCTTCGCTGCTCGTCGGCACGCACACCCATGTGCCGACCGCCGACCACCAGATCCTGCCCGGCGGCACCGCCTACCTCACCGACGCCGGCATGACCGGGGACTACGACTCCGTGATCGGCATGGAGAAGGAGGAACCGCTGCGCCGCATGATCCGCAAAACGCCCGGCGCCCGCTACGAACCGGCCGGCGGGCCGGCGACGCTGTGCGGCATCGCCGTTGAAACCGACGCCGCCGGACGGGCGCTGCGCACCGCTCCCGTCCGCCTCGGCGGCAGGCTCGCCGAGGCGCGTCCGGCCTTCTGGGACGCGTGAGCGGGACGCGGCGCAACGAAGATGCAGGGTTTCGCAGCTAGCGTGACGGGCTGCGTCGGCGTCCCGCGCGCCGTGCCTGTCCGGCACGGCCGGCATCCCCCCGGCGGCGGGTCGCGATGGTGCAGCATTCCCGGAGCACGCCCGGCCTCGACGCCTCGCCCATTGACGCATCGCCCGCCGGCGTCCCGCGTTTCGCCGCCGCGGCTGCCGCCGAACCACGGTTCCGGGTCGAGGAGGTCGCACCGTCGCGCTTGCCGGCATATCGCGCCGCCTGGGTCGCGCTGTGCGACCGGGCGCTCGAAGGCAACGTGTTCCTCGACCCCGGCTTCGCCATTCCGCTGCTGGCGCGCGCGACGCGCCGTCCGCTTCCCCGCGTCGTCGTCGTGTGGGCGCCGGATGCGCCCACCCGCATGGTCGGTCTGCTGCCGGTCGGCCGCCCGCGCGCCATGGCGCTGGGCCGCGTCCGCGGGTTCGCCGACAAGCTGGTCACCACGGGTGTCCCGCTGCTCGACCGCGACTGCGCCGAGGCGGCGTTCGCGGCCATGCTCGATTGGCTGGCGCGCCGCAGCCCGCGCGCGGCCGTGCTCACCTTGACGGCGGTGCCCCTTGAGGGCGCCTTCAGCGCCGCCGTGGTCGCCGCGCTCGGGCGCACGCGGCGGGTCGACGTCCTCGCGCAGCACCGACGCGCCGTACTCCGCCGGAGGTCGGGCGGCGCGGTGGTGCCGCTCCAGTCGGCAAAGTCCCGCAAGGAGCGCAAGCGGCAGCGCCGGCGCCTGATGGAACACGGGACCACCACCTACACCAGCGCCCGCGCCCCGGACGCCGTGTCGGCGGCGACGGACGCCTTTCTCGCGCTCGAAGCCGATGGCTGGAAGGGCCTGCGCGGCACCGCGCTGCTGTCGAGCCCGGCGCAGGCGACGTTCACGCGCGCCATGACGCGCGCCATGGCCGAGCGCGGCAACTGCCGGGTCGATGCGCTGGAACTGGACGGCCGCGCCGTCGCGATGGGCATCGTGCTCACCTTCGGCGACCGCGCCCACTTCTGGAAGACGACGTTCGACGAAACGCTCGCGGCGCTGTCGCCGGGCGTGCATTTCACGACGGAACTGACCGACACGCAGTTGGCGGACGCCGGCGTGGCGCTCACCGACTCCTGCGCCGTGCCCGACCATCCGATGATCGACAGGATCTGGCCGGACCGCATGGACGTCGCCGACCTCGCCATCGCGCTCAAGCCCGGCGCCTCCGTCGGGTTCGTCGTCGCGCTGCGGCTCGAACGGCTGCGGCGAAGGATCGGGATGGGCGCCAGGGCGATCATCCGCCGCCACCTTTCGTCCGCGTTGATCAGGCGTCTGTCGCCACCGATGTAGGGCGCGGGGCCGGCGAACAGGGGGACGGATGGCGCGACAGCGGATCGACAAATGGTTGTGCTATGCGCGCGTCGTGAAGACGCGAACGCGCGCGGTGCAACTGGTCGAGGAGGGTCACGTGCGCGTGAACGGCGTCAGGTCGTGCGCTCACGCCAGGGTCGTCGGCGCGGGCGACGTCCTCACGATCGCGCTGGAGCGTCAGGTCCGCGTGCTGCGCATCCTCGGCGTCGGCGAGCGGCGCGGGCCGTTCAGCGAAGCGCGGCTGCTGTTCGAGGAGATCGGCGCGGCGGCGATGGCGCCGGCGGCGGCTAGCTGATCCGCCGCGGCGCTGCGCCCCCGCATCGGCTTGCCTTGCCCGGCCGAAGTGATTAGCAAGCGGCTCGACGCGAGGAAGCGGCGCTGCCACCGCCGGAACGTTTGTGCGCCGGAAAATTCGTGTGCCGACCGAGGTCGGAAGGGATGAGGATATGACCTACGTCGTCGTCGAGAACTGCATCAAGTGCAAATACACCGACTGCGTTGAAGTCTGCCCGGTCGACTGCTTCTACGAGGGCGAGAACATGCTCGTCATCCATCCCGACGAGTGCATCGATTGCGGCGTGTGCGAGCCGGAATGCCCGGCCGAGGCGATCAAGCCCGATACCGGCAAGGGTCTCGAACCCTGGCTCAAGATCAACCTCGACATGGCGAAGAGCTGGCCCAACCTGACCAAGAAGCGCGATCCCTTGCCCGGTGCCAAGGAGATGGACGGCAAGGACGGCAAGATGGAGCTGTTCTCGACCAACCCGGGCGAGGGCGACTGACGCCGCCCGGCGTTTCGAATTAAGTCAGATCCGAGCGACCCTCGTCGGCGTGACTTAACTATCGCACCGTGCGCCGCAGCGCGCGCGGTGGGGTTTTCATTGATTTTTCGATGCCCGCGTGGTAGCCACGCTTAACGGTTCAGAGAGGTTTGCCAAATCGCATCCTTGCCTTCGGCAAACCTGCTGCCGAGGGCGATCGGTTCGGTTCTCCCCTCCAACCGTGGTTCGTCCGGGTTGCGCCTTGCGGTGCCAACCTTCGTTTCCGTCGGGCTCGTTCAAGGTCTTCTGCACGCGTCGTGCGGTGGTTCTTGAGCCAGTCCTGCGTTCTCGAGTCAACGGTCGTTGGATCAACCGTTGTCGGGACGATCGTTGTTGCATCGACGACGGAGCAAGCGGCGCCATGCCGATCGCGATTCTGTCCTGCCGCAGCATTCCGCCTTCATGCGGTTCGCTGGCGCCGTCTGCGGTTGGGCACCCCGCGCCGTGTCGCGGAACGCGCCGGGCTCGTCGCCAAACGGGTCGCCGATCCGCTCGGTTGTCGCACCGGCATCGGTGCGGCACGTTCTAAGCTAGGGTTTGTAAAGACCGGCGGCGCGGAAGCCAAGTGGAATTTGAGCGCCGCCGGATGCGGATCGGTCGAGGTTTGGTGCCGGGTCGGACGTGACCGGGCCAGCGTTGCCGCACGATCGTGCGGACATGAACGTCGAGATGAAAGGTGGAGTTGGTGGCAGACAGGAAGCTGAAGAAGATCGTCGGCGACGACCACGCGGCGGCTGCGCCCGCAAGCGTGGCCGAAGTGGCCCGGCCCCCCATCATGCAGGCCGGCGCCCCGCTGGCGGCGAGGGTGGCCAAGCCGGTCGCGCCCGCCAAGGGGCAGGGTTTCAAGACGCAGGAGTTCATCGTCTACCCCGCCCACGGCGTCGGCCAGATCGTCGCCATCGAGGAGCAGGTGGTCGCCGGCTACAAGCTCGAACTCTTCGTGATCAGCTTCATCAAGGACAAGATGATCCTGAAGGTGCCGCTGCCCAAGGTCGTCAGCGTCGGCATGCGCAAGCTCGCCGAACCGCACGTGGTGAAGCGCGCGCTCGACACCCTGACCGGCCGCGCGCGCGTCAAGCGCACGATGTGGTCGCGGCGGGCGCAGGAGTACGAGGCGAAGATCAACTCCGGCGACCTGGTGTCGATCGCGGAGGTGGTGCGCGACCTGTACCGCTCCGACGCGCAGCCCGAGCAGTCCTATTCCGAGCGCCAGCTCTACGAGGCCGCGCTCGACCGCATCGCCCGTGAACTCGCCGTCGTGCAGAAGCTGACCGACAGCGAGGCGCTGAGACTGATCGATGGGCAGCTGCAGAAGGGTCCGCGCCGCGGCGGCAAGGCCGACGATGCGGAGGCGGCCGGCGACGACCTCGACGCGACGGACGACGAGGGCGGGATCGGCGAGGCCGCCTGACCGCGGCCTTCGGCGGCGCAGCCGCGGCCCAACGGACCAAGCGAACGCCGGCCGCTGGCCGGCGTTCGCCGTTGTGCGGCGGCCGCAAACCTTTGCTGGTGCCTCAGGCGGCCGTGATCGACGGGAACAACAGCACGACGCGGGTGCCGGCATGGCCGGGGTCGGACCGCTGGCTTGCCTGCAGGCTGGCGGCCATCGCGCGGATGATGCGGCTGCCGAGGCCCGTGCCCTTCGACGCCGCGGCGGCGTCGACGCCGATGCCGTCGTCCTCGACGGTCAGCGACAGCCTGCTGTCCTCGCGCTTCAGCGCCACCCTGATCTCCCCGGCCTGATCGGCGGCGTAGGCGTACTTGCAGGCGTTGGTGACGAGTTCGGTCACGATGACGCCGAGCGACACGGCGCGGTCGGTCGCCATGCGCACCGGCTCGACGTCGAGGCGGATCACCCGTTCCGGCCCGTCCGCGATCATCGCCGCCGAGAGTTCCTCGACGAGGCCGTGCAGGTAGGCGTCCATCTCGATGACGCTGACGTCGTCCGACGTGTACAGGCGGCGGTGGATCTGCGCGATGGCGCTGATGCGGGACTGGACGTCGCCGAGCGCCGCGCGCGCCTGGAGCTGGTCGGCGGCGAGCCCCTTCTGCTGGAGGAACACGAAGGAGGCCACGAGGGCGAGCGAGTTCGCGACGCGGTGGTTGACCTCGCGCAGCAGGGTTTCGGCGCGCACCCTGGCTTCCCGCATCTCGCGCTCGGCTTCGATCTTGTGGCGGCGCATGCGGTCCTGCTCGACGGCGTTGTCGATCGAGCGTTGCAGCAGTTCGATGAAGACGCCGCCGACGTCCTTGATGACGTAGTCCGTCGCGCCGGCCTTCAGGGCCGCGATGGCGATGCGGCCCTCGTCGCTGCCGGACGCGTAGATGACCGGCGGATGGTCGGGCAGCGCGTTGATGCGTCCGAGGACTTCGAGCCCTTCCATCCCCGGCATGAAGTGGTCGAGCGCCACGACGTCGAATCGCTCGGTCGCGAGCAGGGCGAGCCCCTCCGCGCCGCCGTCGGCGAGCACGACCTCGTAGCCCTGGCGGTTCAGGGTCCGCTGCACGAGGCGGCGCAGCGCGGCATCGTCGTCGATGTAAAGGAGCCGCGGCGCCGCCTCGCTCATGTCTGCTCCGGCACCTGCATGATCGAGAGGAACAGGCCGAGCTGGCGGATGGCCTGGGCGAAGGTTTCGTATTCCACGGGCTTGGTGATGTAAACGTTGCACCCCAGCGCGTAGCAGCGCTGGATTTCGCGCTGGTCGTCGGTCGTCGTCAGCACCACGACGGGCGCCTTGCGCAGGCGGTCGTCGGCCTTGATCTTCTCCAGGATGTCCGTGCCGCTCATGTCGGGCAGGTTGAGGTCGAGCAGCACCAGCAGGGGGCCGTTGTTGCGCACCGCGTCCTGGAGGAGGTAGCGCAGCGCCGTGGTTCCGCTCTCGAAGTGGCGGATGGCGTTGTTGACGCCGGCGCGGCGGATGTTCTTCTCGATCAGCCGGGCGTGGCCGGGATCGTCCTCGACCATGATGATTTCAACGGGTTCGCTCATCGTGATGACCTCGCTTTCGCCTGGAACGTCGCCGGCAGGGTGACGGTGAAGGTCGAACCGACCCCGTATTCGGATTGCACGCCCACGTTCCCGCCGAGGCGCCGGGCCAGGTTGCGCACGTAGGCGAGCCCGATCCCCTCGCCTGGCTTGTCCTGTTCGCCGGAGCGTCGGAACAGTTCGAACACCCGCTCGAAATCCTTGGCCTCGATGCCGCGCCCGTTGTCCTTCACGTCATAGCGCATGTAGGCCCCGTGCGCGCGGCCGGAAACCTCGATTCTCCCCGCCCGCCCCTCCGCCAGGTACTTGGTCGCGTTCTCGATCAGGTTGCCGAAGATCTGCTCGACGGCGAGGCGGTCGCTGGTGACCTTCGGCAGGTCGCCGATGACGAGTTCCGCCTGTCCGGCGGCGAGCTGCTGCGACAGGCTCCGGCCCTGCGTTTCGATGAGCTCGCGCACGTCGAGCAGTTGCGGCGTCAGCACGCGCCGCCCTTCGCGCGACAGCTTGAGGATCGCGTTGATGAGGCGGTCCATCTTCGAGGTCGAGGTCCGGATGAAGCCGAGCGCTTCGGGCAGGTCGGTTTCGATCGCCGCGCGGCGGTCGGGCGTTGCCAGCCGCGGCGCCGTCGCCTCGACGTCCCTGAGCAGGGCGGTGATCTCGCCGCGCGCCGCGTCGAGTTCGCTGGTGAACCCCATGACGTTGACGAGGGGCGCCCGCAGGTCGTGGCTGACGATGTAGGCGAAGCGCTGGATCTCCTCGTTGGCGAGCTGCAGTTCGGACACGCGCTCGGCGACGAGCCCTTCCAGGTTCTCGTTGGTCCGCCGGAGGTCGTCCTGGGCTTTGAGCAGCGCGCCCGTCGCCCGTCGCGCGGCGAGGATGGTGTAGGCGGCCAGCGCGATGATGAGCGCGATCCCGCAAAGCATCGCGGCGGCGAGGAAGGCGCGGTTGTAGCGTCGCCGCCCTTCCAGCAGGCCCTGGACCCGGTTCTCTTCCGATTCGAAGGTGCCGGCCTCCCGGCGGATCGACGACATGAAATCCCTGCCGGTGTTGTTCTTCACGATCGCCAGGGCGCCGGCGAAGTCGCCGCGGTCGGCGAGGACAAGCGTGGAGGCGAGTTCGGCGAGCTTGTCGCGGATCTGCGCGTCGAGTCGGACGAGCGCCGCACGCTCGACGAGGTTCGCGTCGGCGTAGCCGCTGAGTTCGGCGACGAGTCTGGGCGCCTCGGTCGATCCTGAAAGGTAGGACGCGAGGTAGCTCCTGTCCTGCGTCAGCAGATAGCCGCGCTGCCCGGTTTCCGCATCGTCGATGGAGGTTTGCAGCTGGTACGCCTTGGATCGCATGAGCAGCGAGCGATTGACGTCGTCGACGAAGCGCCGGCTGTCGACGAACAGCCAGAGCGCGCCGGCCGCGATGGCGAGAAGCAGCAGGAAACCGCCGGCGAGCGGCAGCTGACCACCGGCGCGCAGGGCGGGCCACCGTGCGGGGGCCGCGGGACGCGTGCTGGCGAGCGACATCGGTGCGGGCATCTCGACTCCGGCCCCTGCGGGCGTGAAGCCTCTTGGCAGAACAAGGGCGGTTTTCCAAGCGCCGGGCGTCCCGCGCCGCCCTTCCACCCTCGCACGCCTTCCACCCTCGCGCGTTGGCTTCTATAGGAAGCCGGTCGAAAGGATCGTGGGACGATGGCCGACATGCGGCTCGTGGTGGTCGGCGCGGCGGGCCGGATGGGGCGAAGCCTGATCCGCGCCGTGACGGAAACGGAGGGCGTCACCCTGTCGGGGGCGCTGGCGCCGCCCGGCTCCGCGGCGATCGGGCAGGACGCCGGCTCGCTCGCCGGCTGCGCGGCGCAGGGCGTCACGGTGTCGTCCGATCCGCTGCGCCTCGTCGTCGACGCCGACGGCATCCTCGACTTCTCGACGCCGGCCGCGAGCCTGGCGCTCGCCGTGCTGGCGGCGCAGGCGCGCATCGTCCACGTGATCGGCACCACCGGCTTCGGCGAGGGGGCGGCGGCAAGGCTCGAGGCCGCCGCCCGCCACGCCACCATCGTCAAGTCCGGCAACATGAGCCTCGGCGTCAACCTGCTCGCCGCCCTGGCGCGGCAGGCGGCACGCGCGCTCGGCCCGGGTTTCGATGCGGAGATCGTCGAAATGCACCACCGCATGAAGGTCGACGCGCCTTCGGGAACCGCGCTGCTCCTCGGCGAGGCGGTCGCGGCGGGACGCGGCGTGTCGCTCGCCGACCATGCCGTGCGCGGCCGCGACGGCCTCACCGGCGTGCGCGAGGCCGGCGCGATCGGCTTCGCCGCGCTGCGCGGGGGCACGGTTGTCGGCGACCACAGCGTGACCTTCGCCGGCGAAGGCGAGCGCATCGAGCTTGTTCATCGCTCCGAGGATCGCGCCATCTATGCGCGCGGCGCGCTGCGGGCCGCTCTGTGGGCGCGGGGCCGCAAACCCGGTCTCTTCACCATGGCCGACGTCCTCGGCCTGTCGCAGCCCTAGCAGCGACCATCTACGACCATGGACGCTGTCCGCCGCCGGAACGATCGATGGATTCAACTTGTTATTTGACTTCGCATGAAGTTTCCTCGCCGCGCGGCGATGGATTGCACCACGTGGCGCTCCGTGCGGAGGACCCCTGGAAGGGTGGAGCATGGCGCATCTCGAAATTCTGCTGGTCGATGACGATCCGCTGATCCGCCACGTCATCGCCGACGAGCTGGAGGAGGTCGGGCATTTCGTGACGCCCGTCGTCGGCGGGGAGGCGGCGCTCGAGGCACTGCGCGATGCCGGCGACTTCGACCTCATCCTCATCGACTACACCATGCCCGAAATGTCCGGCACGGAACTCGCCGAACTCATCCTGCAGCGCGATCCCGAGGCCCGGCTCGCGATCCTGACCGGACACGCCAGCATCCCCGGTACGCCGCCCTGTCCCGTCCTCAACAAGGGCGTGCGGATGAGCGAACTCATCAAGGCGATCGAGGCATTGGCCGCGGGGCAGAGCGCCACGCTCGCCCATGACGCCACGGCGACGCGCGTCGACCTCCTCGTCGACCAGCTCGCCACCAAGCCGACCATCGGCGGCGTGCGCGGCGGCATGGGCGCGACCTACGAGGCGCCGGGGGAGGAGGGCATGCCGGACGCCTTCGCATCGCTGCTCGAGCGCCTGCCCGACAAGTAGGGGTGTTCGCCTTGCTGGGAATTACCGCGGTGAACGCGTCGCGATGATGACGGGGTGACAACCTCGGTCCGACCGGATCAACCCGGCACGGGGCACCCTGCCGGCGACACCATTCCGACGCGCGACGGGGACTAGTTCGGCTTCGGCTCGGCTTTCGGACCGCCGCGCGACACGCCGACCTTGGCCGGACGCAACACCCGCTCGCCGATCGCGAAACCCTGCTCGACGACCTGCATCACCGTTCCCGACGGCACGCTCTCGTCCGGGATCTCGAACAGCGCCTCGTGCATGTTCGGATCGAAGCGCTTGCCCATCGGCTCGAGCTTTTTCACGCCGAAGCGCGCGAGCCTCGACACGAAATCGCGTTCGGTCAGCTCGATGCCCTCGATGAAGCTCTTCATGCGCGGTTCGGCGGCGTCGCGCGCATCGGCCGGCACCGCTTCCAGGGAACGGCTGAGGTTGTCGGCGAAGGTCAGCATGTCGCGGGCGAAGGACGTCACGCCGTAGCTCTTCGCATCGGCGACTTCGCGCTCCGTGCGTCGACGTAGGTTTTCCATCTCGGCCAGGGTGCGCAGCGCGCGGTCCTTCAGCTCGACGTTCTCCGCCTGCAGCAGTTCGAGCACCTTGAAGGGGTCGGGCGCGGCATTTCCCGCCGACGCTCCCTCCTCGCCCTCGTGGTGCGGGTCGTCCGCGAAGGCGTTGGCGTGGTCCTGATCGCTCATGGGTCTTTCGGGTTGGACGTACCGGGGCACATATCACTTCTGCCGTGCCGAATATCAAGGCGCGACGCCTCCGACGCGGGCCGGAAGCGGAGGCGCCGTTCACGGGAGAAGCCGTCGCCCGCGCGGCCCTGTCCTCCAGCCCTGCGGTCTGCTATGGGCTCGCCGCTCCGCGAACCGCAAGGGCAGGCCCGATGAAGATTTCCGCGCGCAACCAGTTACCCGGCACGGTCGTCGAGGTCCGCAAGGGAGCGACGACCTCCCACGTCGTGCTCGACGTCGGCGGCGAAATGATCTTCGCCTCCATCACCAACGAGGCGGTCGCCGAACTCGGCCTGGAAAAGGGCAAGAAAGCCGTCGCCGTCATCAAGGCGTCCGACGTGATGGTCGCCGTCGACTGACGCGCGCCGGCGCCGCCGCTCACACCTTCTTGGTCGTGCCGATGCGCAGCGCCTCGGTGGCGTTCTTCTGCATCAATCCTTCCACCTTGCTCGCCACGGCGGCGAGCAGCCAAGGCAGTTGGATCACCACCTCGATCTTGGCCGGCTGCACGGCGATCGTCGCGGTCGCCGTTTGCCCGATCGCGCTCGCCTTGAGATGGGCGACGTCGCCGACCCAGACGAGTTCGGCGTGGCCGACCTTCTCGATGTATTGGGTCCGCATCAGTTCGAAGCGCTCGCTGATGCGCTGCTTGGCGTCCGGCACGCCGAGGTCGTGCGGGAAGGACATGTTGATGGATCGCGACATGGTACAGCCTTCTCCGGGCGGCTTTCTCCCGTGGCGCTTAAGGTAAGGGGCGCCGGGTCGGACCGGAAGGGCCGCGGGCGGGGATGGAAGGCTTAGGTCAAACGAAGACGGTGACGCGGCGCCGCTAGCCCTCGCGAAGCGCCTCGACGCCGGGCAGGGCCTTGCCTTCCAGCCATTCGAGGAAGGCGCCGCCGGCGGTCGACAGATAGGTGAGGTCGTTGCCGACGCCGGCATGGTTGAGCGCCGCCACCGTGTCGCCCCCGCCGGCGATCGTCGCCAGCTTGCCGGCCCTCGTCAGCGCGGCGGCGGCCTGCGCCACCCGCACCGTGCCGCGGTCGAAGGGCGCGATCTCGAAGGCGCCGAAGGGACCGTTCCACACCAGCGTCTTGACGTCCTGGAGCAACGCCTCGACGCGGGCCACCGATTGCGGCCCGATGTCGAGGATCATGCGGTCGGCCGGCACGGCATCGATCGCCACCGTCTCGTCCGGCGTCCCGGCGGCGAAGCGCTCGGCGACCACCGCGTCGACCGGCAGCACGATCTCGCACCCTTCCGCCGCCGCCCTGTCCATCACGGCGCGGGCGGTGTCGGCGAGATCCTTCTCGCACAGCGAGGCGCCGACAGCCGTGCCCTTGGCGAACAGGAAGGTGTTGGCCATGCCGCCGCCGATGATGAGCACGTCGACGCGCTTGACGAGGTTGCCGAGCAGATCGAGCTTGGTCGACACCTTGGCGCCGCCGACCACCGCCGCCAGCGGGCGCTCCGGCTCGCCGAGCGCGCGGCCGAGATGGTCGATCTCGGCTTCCATGGTGCGTCCGGCATAGGCCGGCAGAACGTGGGCGAGTCCTTCCGTCGAGGCATGGGCGCGGTGCGCCGCCGAGAAGGCGTCGTTGACGTACACGTCGCCGAGCCTGGCGAGCGCCGCGACGAACCCGGGGTCGTTGCCGGTTTCGCCGGCATGGAAGCGCGTGTTCTCCAGCAGCAGCACGTCGCCGTCGTGGAGGGCGGCGACCGCCTCCTCGGCGCGCGGGCCGATGCAGTCGGCGGCGAAGCCGACGGGGCGGCCGAGTTCACGCCCGAGCGCGGCGGCGAGCGGCGCCAACGAGCTTTCGGCCTCGTAGCCGCCCTTCGGCCGCCCGAAATGGGCGAGCAGCACCACGCGCGCGCCGCCGTCCGCCAGTTCGCGGATCGTCGGCAGGATGCGGGTGATGCGGGTCAGGTCGGTGACCGCCCCGTCCGCCATCGGCACGTTGAGGTCGACGCGCACGAGCACGCGCCTGCCCCGCGCGTCCAGCCCGTCCAGCGTGCGGACGGGCGCGCCCCGGCCCGCCATCGCTAGAGCACCTTGCCCATCGCCACCGCCGTGTCGGCCATGCGGTTGGAGAAGCCCCACTCGTTGTCGTACCACGACATCACGCGCACGAACTTGCCTTCCAGCACCTTGACCTGATCCATCGCGAAGATGGACGAGCGCGGGTCGTGGTTGAAGTCGATCGACACGTTGGGATCGTCGGTGACGCCGAGGATGCCGTGCAGCTCGCCCGCCGCGGCGCGACGCACCGCGTTCTGCACCTCAGCCACGTCCGTCGCGCGCTTGGCCACGAACTTGAAGTCCACCACCGACACGTTGGGCGTCGGCACGCGGATGGCGGTGCCGTCGAGCTTGCCGGCAAGCTCGGGCAGCACGAGGCCGACCGCCTTGGCCGCACCGGTCGTCGTCGGGATCATCGACATGGCCGCCGCGCGGGCGCGGTACAGGTCCTTGTGCATGGTGTCGAGCGTCGGCTGGTCGCCCGTGTAGGAGTGGATGGTGGTCATGAAGCCGTGGTCGATGCCGATCGCCTCGTGCAGCACCTTGGCCACGGGGGCGAGGCAATTGGTCGTGCAGGACGCATTGGACACCACGAGGTGTTCGCTCGTCAGTTTGTGGTGGTTGACGCCGTACACCACCGTCAGGTCGGCCTTGTCGCCCGGTGCCGAGACCAGCACGCGCTTGGCGCCGGCCTGGA
>CAXTFM010000041.1:1234-26533 GCA_964243435.1 uncultured Beijerinckiaceae bacterium | reverse complement strand
GGTCCTCGTAATAATCGTCGTTGATCTGCACCATCGGCGCGTTGCAGCAGGCGCCGAGGCACTCGACCTCCAGCCAGCAAAACATGCCGTCGGCGCGCACGTGGCGCATCGGGCCGACCACGCGCTCCAGCACGGCCTTGATCTCGTCCGAACCGCGCAGCATGCACGGCGTGGTGCCGCACATCTGGATGAAGTGCTTGCCGACCGGCTCGAGGTTGAACATCGAGTAGAAGGTCGCGATTTCCAGCACGCGGATGTAGGGCATGCCGAGCTTGCGCGCGACCTCCTCGATCGCGGGCTTGGGCAACCAGTAATCGTGCTGCGTTTGCGCGCGCCACAGCATCGACAGGATGGCGGAGGCTTGCCGCCCCTCGGGGTATTTGGCGACCTGCTTGTCGCACCACGCCTCGTTCTCAGGCGTGAAGCTGAACGAGGCGGGCTGGACCTCGGCGAGACGGCGGCGTGACATCTAGCGGTCCACCTCGCCGAACACGATGTCGATCGAGCCAAGGATCGCCGATACGTCGGCGAGCATCGACTTGCGGCTGAGGAAGTCCATGCCCTGGAGATGGGCGAAGCCCGGCGCGCGAATCTTGCAGCGGTACGGCTTGTCGCCGCCATCCGACACCAGGAACACGCCGAACTCGCCCTTGGGCGCCTCCACCGCGGCGTAGACCTCGCCCGCCGGCACGTGGAAACCCTCGGTGTAGAGCTTGAAGTGGTGGATGAGCGCCTCCATCGAGCGCTTCATCTCCGCGCGTGAGGGCGGCGCCACCTTGCCGTCCTTGGCCTTCACCGGGCCCTGCCCCGTCGGCGACAGCAGCTTCTCGACGCACTGCTTCATGATGCGCGCGGACTCGTACATCTCCTTCATGCGGACGACCTGGCGCTCGTAGCTGTCGCCGTGGACGCCGACGGGGACGTCGAACTCCATCTCCTCGTAACACTCGTAGGGCTCGGCGCGGCGCAAGTCCCAGGCGCCGCCGGAAGCGCGCACCACGGGGCCGGAGAAGCCCCAGCGCCAGCAGTCCTCAAGCGAGACGATGCCGATGTCGACGTTGCGCTGCTTGAAGATGCGGTTCTCGATGAAGAGGTTCCACAGGTCGTCGAGCACCTTGGGGAAGGTTTCGCACCAAGCGCCGATATCCTCGACGAGCTTCTTCGGCAGGTCGATGTGGACGCCGCCGGGGCGGAAATAGTTGGCGTGGAGCCGGGCGCCGGTGGCCCGCTCGTAGAACAGCATCAGCTTCTCGCGCTCCTCGAAGCCCCAAAGCGGGGGCGTGAGGGCGCCGACGTCGAGCGCCTGCGTCGTGACGTTCAGCATATGGCCGAGGATGCGGCCGATCTCGCAGTACAGCACCCGGATGAGCTGGGCGCGGCGCGGCACCTTGAGCCCCATCATCTTCTCGATGGCGAGGCAGAACGCGTGCTCCTGGTTCATCGGCGCGGTGTAGTCGAGCCGGTCGAAGTACGGGATGTCCTGGAGGTAGGTGCGCGCCTCCATCAGCTTCTCCGTGCCGCGGTGGAGCAGCCCGATATGCGGGTCGACGCGCTCGACGACTTCGCCGTCAAGCTCGAGCACCAAGCGCAACACGCCGTGGGCGGCGGGGTGCTGCGGCCCGAAATTGATGGAAAAGTTGCGGACCGGCGGGGCAACCACCTGAACGCCCATGTCCTCGGGAAGGGGAAGGCTCTTGGTCATCGCTGACCCTCCTGCGTGCCGGCCTTCTCGTCTCCCGGCAGAACGTACTGTCCGGCACCCTCCCAGGGCGACAGGAAGTCGAAGGAGCGGAAGGCCTGATTGAGGTTGACCGGCTCGGTGACGACGCGCTTCTGCTCGTCGTCCCAGCGCACCTCGACATAGCCGGTCATCGGGAAGTCCTTGCGCAACGGGTGGCCTTCGAAGCCGTAATCGGTGACGAGGCGGCGCAGGTCGGGATGGTCGGAGAAGTACACGCCGAACAGGTCCCAGACCTCGCGCTCGAACCAGTTCGCGGCGGGGTAGATGCCGGTCAACGAGGGCACGGGGGTGCGCTCGTCGGTATCGACCTTGAGGCGGATGCGTCGGATGTACTTCGGCGACAGCAGGTGTGTGACCACCTCGAAACGCTTCTCACGCTCGGGATAGTCCACCGCCGTGGTGTCGATGTGGCATACGAAACGGCACTGCGGGTCGTCGCGCAGGAAGGTCACGGTTTCGACGAGGTGGCTCATCGCGAGATGCAGGCAGAGTTCGTCGTAGCTGATAACCTGGCGCAATACGGCACCGGGGAGTGCGGCGGCGACGTACTCGCCGAGCGCCTTCAGGTCTTCGATGGCCTTGGGGCCGACGTCCATTCTGATAAGCCTTTCAGGGGGCGCGACGGAATCGAGACGGCCGACGCGAGCCGGCCTAGCGCTCGATCGTACCCGTGCGCCGGATCTTCTTTTGAAGCAGGAGGATGCCGTAGAGCAGCGCCTCCGCCGAGGGCGGACACCCCGGCACGTAGACGTCGACCGGCACGATGCGGTCGCAACCGCGCACCGTCGAGTACGAGTAGTGGTAGTAGCCGCCACCGTTGGCGCAGGAGCCCATGGAGATGACGTAGCGCGGCTCCGGCATCTGGTCGTAAACCTTGCGCAGCGCCGGGGCCATCTTGTTGGTCAGCGTGCCGGCGACGATCATCACGTCGGACTGACGCGGGCTGGCGCGCGGCGCGAAGCCGAAGCGCTCGATGTCGTAGCGCGGCATCGATGCCTGCATCAGTTCGATGGCGCAACAGGCCAGGCCGAACGTCATCCACATCAGCGAGCCGGTGCGCGCCCAGGTGATGAGGTCGTCCGCGGAGGTGACGAGAAATCCGCGGTCGGTCAATTCCTCGTTCAAGGACAGGAAATACGGATCGGTCGATGGATCGACCGGTATGGGTTTCAGGTCGCCCTTGATCGGGGCGGGTGCTGTGTGCGGACTAGCCGAGATCACTCCCAATCGAGCGCCCCCTTCTTCCATTCGTAGACAAAGCCGACGGTCAGAACGCCGAGGAAAACCATCATGGACCAGAAGCCGAGGACGCCGACCCTCCGAAAGGCGACAGCCCAGGGGAACAGGAATGCGACCTCAAGGTCGAAGATGATGAAGAGCAGCGAGACCAAGTAGAATCTAATATCGAATTTCATGCGCGCATCGTCGAAGGCGTTAAAGCCGCACTCGTAGGCCGACAGCTTTTCCGGGTCCGGCGCTTGGAAAGCGACGATGAAGGGCGCGACGAGCAGCGCCCCCGAGATGATCGCCGAGATGGCGATGAAGACGACAAGCGGAAGATAGTCGCCGAGAATGCCCTGCATCGTCCCTGCCGTTGTTTCGCGGAGCGGATTCGAGCTGTTCAGACCCGTTCCAGATTGTCGGTGCAGTGCTAACTTAGTGCCCCGACGCTCGCAAGCGACGTGACAAAAACACCGAGCGCGACGCATGAAGGCGCGGTCCCGGCGCTGTGCGGCGGGCTCGACGTCGACGCCCCCGACCCCTCTCACCCGCGTGATCCCATGCTGACGATCTATGGCCTGCTCGCCGCCGCGGTCGTGCTTCTGGCGGCCGCGACGGTGCATGTCGCGGCGGAATACCAGCGCGTCGTGGTGTTCCGCCTGGGGCGCTACAACCGCATCGCCGGCCCCGGCCTGTTCTTCACCGTGCCCCTGCTGGAGGTGCGGGTCATGACCGATCTGCGCGTCCTCACCACCGCGGTCGAGCAGCAGGAGACGATCACGCGCGACAACGTCCCGGTGAAGATCGAGGCGGTGATCTGGCGGCGCACGATCGATCCGGCCGCATCCATCATCACCGTCGCCAATGTCGGCGACAGCGTGGTGCAGGTCGCGGTGACGGCGCTGCGCAACGTCATCGGCCAGCACACGCTGGACGAGGTGCTGAAGTCCCAGGACGCGATCGGGGCGGCGCTGCAAACGCACATCGACGCGGTGACCGAGCCCTGGGGCGTGAAGGTCGAGCGCGTGCAGATGAAGAACGTCGAGATACCCGACTCCATGCAGCGCGCGCTGGCCCAGGAGGCGGAAGCGCTACGCGAGAAGCGGGCGCGCCAGATCAAGGCGGAAGCGGAGATGGAGGCGGCGGTGCTGCTGCGGCAGGCGGCGGACACCATGACCGCCAGCCCCGCCGCGCTGGAACTGCGGCGCATGCAGATGATCCAGGAGGTGGGTGCCGAGCAGAACACCATGACCATCATCATGATGCCGAGCGAGTTCGTCGACATGGCCCGCGCCGTGGCCGGCAAGGCGTCCGAGCGGGCGCACTAGCCGAGCCGCCGCCGTGGCTAGGTGGCCGGCTCCACTGCGCCAGCCGGCGCCGCGACGCCGCGCATCTCCGCCTCGATCCGCTCCAGGCTGCGGCCCTTGGTTTCCGGGACGAAGCGCCAAACGAAGCCCGCCGCTGCCATCGTCGCGAGGGCGAAGAGGGCGAAGGTGCCGCCCGGCGACAGCAGCCGCACGAGGTCGAGGAAGAACAGCGCAACGACGAGGTTCGACGCCCAGTTCGCCACGGACGCGACGCTCATGCCGCGCCCGCGAAAGGCGAGCGGAAAGATCTCGGCGATAAGCAGCCAGAACACCGGCCCGAGCCCGACCGCGAAGCCGGCGACGTAGGCGGCGAGCACGATCGTCGCGAGTGGCCCGAGCGCACGGGGGTCGCCGAACGCGAAGGCGAGGGCGAGGGCGACCAGGCAGAACGCCATCGCGCCAAGCCCGCCGAGGAGCAGGCGCCGCCTCCCGGCGTGGTCCATCAGCACCAGCGCGGTAAGCGTCGCCAGCACGTTGACGGTGCCGATGCCGGCGGTGGCGAGGATGGAGGCGGCGTTGGAGGCAAAGCCGGCGCGTTGCAGGATGTCCGGCGCGTAGTAGATAACCGTGTTGATGCCGGTGACCTGCTGGAACACCGCCAAGGCGACGCCGATCGCGAGGGGCGCACGGGCGCGTTCGGACTTGAACAGGGCGGCGAGGGAGGCCGTCGCACGGTCGCTCCGCACGTCGTCGCGCAGCCCGGCCATTTCGTCGCCGACGTCGGCGGCGGTGCCGCGCAACCCGCGCAGCACGGCTTCCGCCTCCACCCAGCGCTCCTGCGCGGCGAGCCAGCGCGGGCTTTCCGGCAATGCGAGCATGCCGAGGCCGAGCAGCACGCCGGGCACGGCGCCAAGACCAAGCATCCAGCGCCACGTGCCGGACACGTCGCTGAAGGCGTAATCGACGAGGTAGGAGGCGAGAATGCCCGCCGTGATGCAGAGCTGGTTGAGCGACACGGCCGCGCCGCGCCGCGCCGCGGGGGCTGCTTCCGACAGGTACAATGGCGTCAGCATGGAGGCGACGCCGACCGCGACGCCGAGGAGCAGGCGCGCGGCGACCAGCATGGCCACGCCCGAGGCGGCGGCGCTGAGCAGCGAACCCAAGGCGAACAGGGCCGCCATGACGATGATGATGCGCCGGCGCCCGTAGCGATCGGTGAGGGCGCCGCCGAGGGCCGCGCCGAGCGTCGCGCCGACCAGCACGCTGCTCGTCACCACGCCCTGCATGGTCGGCGACAAAGCGAATTCATCGCGCAGGAACAGCAGCGCCCCGGAAATGACGCCGGTGTCGTAACCGAAAAGCAGGCCGCCAAGGGAGGCGATGCCGGCGACGAGGATGAAGCGCATGGGCGTCCGCCGGGCTAGCGCGCGGATCGATCCCGACACACGTGCCGCGGCGGACGCCGCCGGACGGGTCAGGCGTGACTGTGCTGGGGCGCCTCGTCCAGCAAAGCGGGCTTGATCGCGACCGACTCGCCGCAGCCGCAAGCCGAGATCTGGTTCGGGTTCTTGAAGGTGAACGTCGCGGCGAGCTTGCTGGTCTCGAAGTCGAGCTGGGTGCCGAGCAGGAACATCAGCGCCTTGGAATCGACGAACAGCGTCACGCCCTTGTCCTCGACGACCTCGTCGAAGGGCTGCTTGGCCTCGGCGAACTCGACGGTGTACGCCATGCCGGCGCAGCCGCCGTTCTTCACGCCGACGCGCAGGCCGAGCACGGAACGGCCGGCGTTCGCGACGAGGCCGCGCGCGCGTTCCGCGGCGGCATCGGTCATCGTCATCACGGCGAAACGGGCACGGGCCATGGGTGAACTCCTACTCCCGCAATATGGTGGATCGTGGGCGCAAACGGAAGCGCGACGTCGCGTCTGCCGGGCGAACTAGAACATGTCCAGCGAAACGCGGGCTTCGTCCGACATGCGGCCCTGGTCCCAGGGCGGGTCGAAGACGAGTTCCACCGTCGTGCCCATGATGCCGGCGACGCCGCCGACCGCCTCCTCGACGGAGGCGACGATGTCGCCTGCAACCGGACAACCCGGCGCGGTCAGCGTCATCTGCACGGCGACGAGACGGTTGTCCGGCACGTCGACCTTGTAGATCAAGCCGAGCTCGTAGATGTCGCACGGGATCTCGGGATCGTAGACCGTCTTGCAGGCGGCGACGATCTCATCCTGCAGGCGAGACTTTTCGCCATCGTCCATCGCCCCGTCGAAGCTCCAACTCGGCGCATTCGGGATTTCGACGGTCTCGGGTGAAGCGGTCATTCCGGGTCCTTCGCTGGCCTAGGCGAACAGGCCTTCAGCCTTATGCAATGCCTCAACGAGCTTATCGACCTCGGCAAGCGTATTGTACATGGCGAACGAGGCGCGACAGGTCGAGGTCACGCCGAAGCGCTTGAGAAGCGGCATCGCGCAGTGGGTACCGGCACGGACCGCCACGCCCGAGCGGTCGATGATGGTCGCGACGTCGTGAGCATGCGCGCCCTTCATCTCAAAGGACACGATGGCGCCCTTGCCGGGCGCCGTCCCGAAGATGCGCACGGAGTTCATCGCGCCGAGCCGTTCCATGGCGTAGGCGCCGAGTGCGTGCTCATGCGCTGCGATCTTGCCGCGCCCGATCGCGCGCATGTAATCCAATGCCGCGCCGAGTCCGGCCGCCTCGATGATCGCCGGGGTGCCGGCCTCGAAGCGATGCGGCGGGTCGTTGTAGGTGATCGCCTCCTGCGTGACCTCGCCGATCATTTCGCCGCCGCCGAGGAAGGGCGGCATCTCGGCGAGCCAGGGCCGACGGGCGTAGAGCACGCCGATGCCGGTGGGCCCGTAGAGCTTATGGCCGGTCATCACGTAGAAGTCGACGCCGAGATCCTGGACGTCCGTCTCGAGGTGAACGGAGCCTTGCGATCCGTCGACGAGGATTGGAATGCCGCGCGAATGCGCCAGCGCCGCGATCGCCTTGATCGGCAACACGGTGCCGGTGACGTTGGACATCTGCGTCACCGCAACCATCCTGGTCTTCGGCGTAATCGCACGCTCGATGGCCTCAAGGCTGATCGTGCCCTCGTCGTCGCAATCGACCCAGCGCAGCACCGCGCCATTGTTCTCGCGCAGGAAGTGCCAAGGCACGATGTTGGCGTGGTGCTCCAGGATCGTCAGCACGATCTCGTCGCCCGGCTTGATGTGGCCATAGCCCCAGGAGCGCGCGACGATGTTGATCGATTCGGTCCCCGACTTGGTGAACACGATCTCATCGGAGTGGGCAGCGTTGATGAAGGTGCGAACGCTTTCGCGAGCGCCCTCGTAATTGTCCGTCGCGGCATTGGCCAAGTAGTGCAACCCACGATGGACGTTGGCATACTCGTAATAGGCCGCCTGCGTCATGCGCTCGACGACCTGCCGCGGCTTCTGCGCCGACGCCGCATTGTCGAGGTAGACGAGCGGTTTGCCATAGGGCTTCACCGTCAGGGCCGGAAAATCGGCCCGGATCGCATCGACATCGAGTTGCGCGTTCATCAGGTCGTGCGTCATATCTCCCTCATGCCTACCTGATCCATATGGGCACGACGCGGTGCGACCGCGACCCCGCGCGACACCTTCGCGAGCAGGAGCGCAGCCCCAAGTCTCAGGCGTCGGCCTTGGCGGCACCCATCTTTCCGGCCTTGGCCCGCTCCGCGAGCCAATGCGCGATCTCGGCGCGGAACTGGGCGGAAAGTCCCTCGTGGCCGATCTCGTCCGCGAGTTCGGCAGCGAAGGCTTCGAGCAACAGGGCCTCCGCGGTGCGCCGGTCGAGACCGCGCGCCCGCAGGTAGAACATCTGCTCGGCATTCAGGCTGCCGACCGTCGCACCATGGCCGCAGACGACGTCGTCGGCGAAGATTTCCAGCTCCGGCTTGTTGTGCATGGACACGTCGTCGGACAAGAGCAGCGCACGGCTCATCATCTTGCCGTCGGTCTTCTGCGCCTGCTTCTCGACCCGGATGCGCCCCTGGAACACGCCGGTCGCGGCATCGTCGAGAATGTAGCGGAAGTGCTCGCGCCCCTCGCAGCCAAGGCCCCTGTGGACGACGTCGAGCGTGGTGTCGGCGTGTTCGCGCCCTTGCAGCAACGACACGCCCGTGAGGCGCGCCCGCGCGTCGTCGCCGGAAAAGCGCATGAAGAGTTGGCGCCGTGCCAGCCCCGCCCCATCGATCAGGGCGAAGCTGTCGAAGCGCGCCTGCGCGCCGACATCGGCGATGAAGGAGTCGAGGCGCTGGCTGCCGGCCTCCGTGCGCGTGAGCGCGCAGGTGTGGCCGACCTCCGCATGATCGTTCACCTTGAAGACGAGGCAGCCGAAGGTCTGGCCGCTGCGCCCGCCGCGCCCGAGGCAGGCCTCGTGGATGCGAACCTTGGCGCCTTCGCCGACGACCACGAGCGAGCGGAAGAAGCACGCCGCGGGCCGCGACGACGCGGTGGCGTAGACGATCTCGATCGGTTCGGGAAGGTCGGCGCCGGCCGCGACCTCGATCACCACGCCGTCCTGCATCATGGCCGCGTTGAGCGCCAGCACGGCGTCGCCTTCGCCGAAGTCGCGGGCGGCGATGAGGTCGATCAGGTCGGCACGTCCTTCGCCGAGCACGTCGGCGAGCGAACGGACGGTGGCGCCCTCCGGCAGGGCATCGGACAGCGAGGGCGCGAAGGTGCCGTCCACGATGACGAGGCGACCGCCGCCGAGCGTCGGGCGTCCGGCGAGTTCGCCGTTGATCGGGCCGAGCATCGAGGAGTCGGGCCTTGGCGCCACGGGCAGCGCTTCGCGCATCAGGCTGCGCAGGTCGGTGTAGTGCCACGCCTCCAGCCTGCGGTGCGGCAGCCCGGCGCTGGCGAAGGCGCTGAAGGCGTCGTCGCGCAATCGGCGGATCGCATCGGCGCCGGGCAGGGTTTTCTTCGCCGCGCCGTAGGCGTCGGCGAGGGCGACCTCCGCATCGGTGCGGGTGGAGACGATGCGCGCCGGCATCAGGCCGCTGCCGGCTTGACGGCGAAGTCGCGGTATCCGCTCTGCTCCAGTTCGAGCGCGAGTTCCTTGCCGCCGGTGCGCACGATGCGACCACCCGACATGACATGCACCGTGTCGGGTATGATGTAGTTCAAAAGGCGCTGGTAGTGCGTGATGAGAAGAAAGCTGCGATTCGCGCCGCGCAGCTTGTTGACGCCTTCGGCGACGATGCGGATGGCGTCGATGTCGAGGCCGGAGTCGGTCTCGTCAAGGATCGCCACGCGCGGCTCCAGCAAGGCCATCTGGAGGATGTCCATGCGCTTCTTCTCACCGCCGGAGAAGCCGACGTTCAAGGCGCGCTTCATGAAGTCCTTGCGGATCTCCAGCATGTCGCCGGCCTCGTTGACCTTCTTCATGAAAGCGGGCGTCGACAGCTCGTCCTCGCCGCGCGCGCGGCGCTGGGCGTTGAGCGCGGCGCGCAGGAACGTCATCGTGCCGACACCGGGGATCTCGACCGGGTATTGGAAGGCGAGGAAAACGCCCGCCGCCGCCCGCTCGTCCGGCGACTTTTCCAGAATGTCCTCGCCATTGACGAGGATCTCGCCCGACTCGACCTCGTAATCCTCCTTGCCGGCGATGACGTAGGCCAGCGTCGACTTGCCCGTGCCGTTGGGTCCCATGATGGCGGCGATCTCGCCGTCGCGCACGGTGAGGTCGAGTCCGTCGAGTATCTTGTTGCCTTCGACGGAGACGGTGAGGTTCTTCACTTCGAGCATTGGTGGTCCACGCAGGTCTATGGTCGGGTGTCGGGGAACGGCTGGGTCGGGAGATGGCCGCAGCCGTCCGTGCCGCGAGCGTACGATGAGGACGGAAGCGCGCCCCGGCGGCGGGTCGCCCCGCCGCCGATGCTTGAAATCAGCCGACGCTTCCTTCGAGCGAGATCGCGATCAGCTTCTGCGCCTCGACGGCGAACTCCATCGGCAACTGCTGGAGCACGTCGCGGACGAAGCCGTTGACGATGAGCGCGGTCGCCTCCTCCGACGACAGGCCGCGCTGCTGGCAGTAGAACAGCTGGTCATCCGAGATCTTCGACGTCGTCGCCTCGTGCTCGAACTGTGCCGTGTCGTTGCGCGCCTCGATGTAGGGCACGGTGTGTGCCCCGCAGTCGTTGCCGATCAGCAGCGAGTCGCAGTTGGTGAAGTTGCGGGCGTTGGTCGCCTTGCGATGCGCCGAAACCTGGCCGCGGTAGGTGTTCTGCGAACGCCCGGCCGAGATGCCCTTGGAGATGATGCGGCTCGTGGTGTTCTTGCCGAGGTGCAGCATCTTGCTGCCCGAGTCGACCTGCTGATAGCCGTTCGAGATGGCGATGGAGTAGAACTCGCCACGCGAACCATCGCCGCGGAGAATGCAGGACGGATACTTCCAGGTGATCGCCGATCCGGTTTCGACCTGCGTCCACGAGATCTTCGAGTTCTTGCCGCGGCAGTCGCCGCGCTTGGTCACGAAGTTGTAGATGCCACCCTTGCCTTCGGAATCACCGGGGTACCAGTTCTGCACGGTCGAGTACTTGATCTCGGCGTCGTCATGCGCGACCAGCTCGACCACCGCGGCATGCAACTGGTTCTCGTCGCGCTTCGGCGCCGTGCAGCCTTCGAGGTAGGACACGTAGGATCCCTCGTCGGCGATGATCAGCGTACGCTCGAACTGCCCGGTGTTCTGCTCGTTGATGCGGAAGTAGGTCGACAACTCCATCGGGCAGCGTACACCCTTGGGGATGTACACGAACGACCCATCGGAGAACACGGCGGCGTTCAGCGTCGAGTAATAATTGTCCGACGTCGGCACGACCGAGCCGAGATATTTCTTTACCAGCTCGGGATGGGTGTGCACCGCTTCCGAGATCGGGCAGAAGATCACGCCTGCCTTGGCCAGCTCCTTCTTGAAGGTCGTGACGACCGACACGGAGTCGAACACCGCATCGACCGCGACGCGGCGCTGCGACGCGCCCTCGACGCCAGCCAGCAACTCCTGCTCGGAAAGCGGGATGCCGAGCTTCTCGTAGACCCTGAGAAGTTCAGGATCGACCTCATCGAGGGACTTCGGCCCGGAATGGCTCTTCGGTGCGGCGTAGTAGTGCAGCTCGTCGAACTTCACCGGGGGATAGTTCACCCGCCCCCATTCCGGTACGGTGAGCGTCAACCAGCGGCGGTAAGCGTCGAGACGCCATTCCGTCAGCCAATCCGGCTCGTTCTTCTTCTGGGAGATCAGGCGGACGATGTCCTCGTTGAGCCCCTTGGGTGCCTTGTCCATCTCGATGACGGACGAGAACCCGTATTTGTATTCGGTGACGTCGATCGACTTGACGCGATCGACTGTCTCCTGAACCGCTGCCATCAAACTCTCCTTCGTTCCAGCAGTCGCCCGCCGGCACATCATGTGCCGCTCGCTGCGGCATTGAACCTTCGATCGCCAGGGCTAGGCCGCTTGGCGCGACCTCGTCCGCATCGTGCGCACCGCCTTGTCGAGCGCCTGCGTGAAAACCTCGATGTCCCGTTCCGTCGTCGTCCAGCCGAGGCTGACCCGCAAAGCGCGGATCGCGATGGCGGGCGCGACACCCATCGCGCCCAGCACGTGGGACGGGCTGATCCTGCCAGCCGCACAGGCCGACCCCGCAGAAACCGCCACGCCCTCGAGATCGAGGTTCATCAGCAGAACCTGCGCGTCGATGCCGGGAAGCGCGAAGCAGCTCGTGTTCGGTAGACGGCATGAGCCGATGCCGAAGATGACCGCCTCGGGTACCAAAGCTTGCACCATCATCTCGATCGCGTCGCGCCAATGCGCATGCGTCTCGGCCTGTCCGCGCCGGCGATGCTCGGCTGCCTTGCAGGCAGCACCCAGACCGGCGATGCCGCTGACGTTCTCCGTTCCGCCGCGCAGGCCACGTTCCTGGCCACCGCCGCGTACAGCGCCGTACTCCAGATGGTGACGGCGGTCCCCGAAACAAAGGGCGCCGACCCCTTTCGCGCCGCCGAACTTGTGCGCCGACACGGCCAGCGCGTCGGCATCGAAGTCCGACAGCTCGCAACCGATCTTGCCCGCTGCCTGCACGGCGTCGCACACGACGTAGCCGCCGGCGGCGTGGACGAGCGCGGCCGCGTCCCGCACCGGCTGCACCACCCCCGTTTCATTGTTCGCCGCCTGGAGGGCGAGCACAACCGGCTCGCCGCCGACCCGGCGCCCGAGGTCGTCAAGGTCGAGCACGCCGTCGCGGGTCAGCGCCACCGTTTCCGCTGCCACGCCGAAGCGGTGACCGTTCAGCACGGCCGGGTGCTCGCCAGCGCCCACCAGCAGGCGGACGCGTCCGCTGCCGCGCTCCCGCCATGCCGCGACGGCGGGGTCGAGCGCGATGTTGAGCGCCTCGGTGCCGCCCGAGGTGAACACGACCTCGGCGGCACCGGTCATCGCGACCACGTGCCGGCGCGCCATGTCGATGAGCGCCCGCGCCGCGCGCCCTTCGGCATGCACGGACGACGGATTGCCCGCGACTTCGAAGGCGGCGATCATCGCGTCGCGCGCCTGCGGGTGCAGCGGCGTCGTCGCGTTGTGATCGAGATAACTGCGGCGGTTGTTCAGCGTCGTGAACCCATTCGGAACCATGATCTTAAAGCGCGTCTGCCCGTTCCGGGACCGCTCGCATGCCCAACGGCCCGCGCGCTGCCACATCGATGTCGAATTGCTTGCAATCCAGCGTCGCCACCATGCTAGGACGTCGCTGCCGTGGCGAGCAGCGCGGTGACGTCGACCGGGAACCACGCATGCAATCAGCCGGATGCCGTGACCTGTTAGAATAATTCTAACACCTACGCGCGGTGCTTCGCCCCGTCAAGGGAAGGGACGCGCCGCAGCGAACGCGCGGCGGCCAAAGCGACTCGGCTGTGAACCCCGGTGGCCGGCCGGTGCGACTGGAGTGACAATGCCCGAGATCATCTTCAACGGTCCGGCGGGGCGCCTCGAAGGGCGCTTCCACCCCGCGCCGAAGCGCAACGCGCCGATCGCGATCATCCTCCACCCCCACCCGCAGTTCGGGGGAACGATGAACAACCAGATCGTGTACAATCTGTATTACGCCTTTGCCGAGCGCGGCTTCTCCGTGCTGCGCTTCAACTTCCGCGGCGTCGGGCGCAGCCAGGGCAGCTTCGACCACGGCACGGGCGAGTTGTCGGATGCGGCGGCGGCGCTCGATTGGGCGCAATCGGTCCATCCGGAAGCGCGCGCCTGCTGGATCGCCGGCGTCTCGTTCGGTTCGTGGATCGGCATGCAGCTCCTGATGCGGCGGCCGGAGATCGAAGGCTTCGTGTCGGTGGCACCGCCGGCGAACCGCTTCGACTTCTCCTTCCTGGCGCCCTGCCCCTCGTCCGGGCTCTTCGTCCACGGCGACATCGATCGCGTGGCGCCGTTGCGCGAGGTGACCGGCCTCATCGAGAAACTGAAGACGCAGAAGGGCATCGTGATCGAACACGCAGTGGTGTCGGGCGCCAACCACTTCTTCGAGAACCGCGTCGAGCCGCTGATCGACGAGGTCGGGCGCTACCTCGACCGACGCCTCGACAACCCGCCGCGGCTGCCGACACCGACGCGCAGCGATCCCGCAACCGACCGCAATTGAGCCGGAAGAAACATGTCGCCAGCGGCAAGGAGACGGGTGAGGTTGCAGCGCATCCGCGGCGACCGCGCCCGATGACCCGATCCTGTCCCCCTCCATCCAAGCCCGCCACGGTCGCGCCCCCTCCGGCGACGACGCCGTGCCACGAGTGCCGGCTGCGCAGCCTGCCCATCTTCAACGACCGCTCCTTCGAGGAGATCGACTTCATCCAGCTTTTCAAGTCGAGCGAGCGCGTGGCGCAGGCCGGCGAACGCATCCTCGACGAGAACCAGCGGGAAACGCGGCTGTACACGGTGCTGTCGGGCTGGGTGTTCCGCTTCCGCACGCTTGAAGGCAACCGGCGGCAGATCATCAACTTCGGTCTGCCCGGCGACTTCCTCGGCCTCCAGGCGACGCTGGACGATGCGATGAGCCACGGCATCGAGACGCTGACCGACGCGACGCTGTGCGAGTTCGAGCGCGATGGGCTGTGGAAGCTTTACGCCGAGCACCCGCGTCTCGCCTTCGACCTGACGTGGCTCGCCGCGCGGGAGGAACGCTCCTTCGAGGAGCAGCTGCTGACGCTCGGCCAACGTACCGCCTTCGAGCGGATCGCCTACCTGCTCTGGCACCTGTTCGACCGCGGACGGCACGTCGGACTGGTAAGCGACAACATCCTGGAGCTGCCGATCCGCCAGCAGCACATCGCCGACACGCTCGGCCTGTCTCTGGTGCACACCAACAAGACGCTGCAGAAGATCCGCGAGGACGGCGCGATCGCCATCAAGGAGCGCTGCCTGCACGTCCTCGACGAGAACAAGCTGATCGCCCACGGGCGCGTCGACACCAGCCTGTGGGGACGGCGCCCCCTGATCTGAGCGCCGGACGCGATGTGCCGAGGCGGCGTCTTCTTCAGGAAGGCCGAACGGATGCAGGTGCGGCGTCGCTGCGCGATGCCCCATCGCTCGCTTTGAGACGATAGACGACGTCGGATCAGAGGGTTGGCGAGAGAGACGGGACTCGAACCCGCGACCTCCGGCGTGACAGGCCGGCGCTCTAACCAACTGAGCTACTCCCCCGGATCCGTTTCCGGCGAGGCACGTCGGATACGCAAACACCTTTGGCAAGTCAAGGCGAACACCTCGGGTGTATTGAGGAGGCTGCGCGGCATAGGCCGCGCCGGTTACCCCGGTTAGAGTCGTGGGACGCCGAGGTGCCAGCGCTTGATCTCGGTGCGCGACAGGATGTGCAGGCTGTCGGAGGGGATATGCTCGGCCGCCACGATGAGGCCGGGATCGACGCCCATCTCGGCGCTGTAGCTCATCAGGGCCGAGCGCCCCTCGCCCGTGTCATAGCGCCGGCGCCGGATGACGTAGCTGCCCGAGGCGTCCACGCTGTCCTCAAAGGCGAACATGCGGTGGATGCCGATCTGGCTGGAAGCGGGCACGACGCGCTTGCGGGCGCCCATGAAGGCGTACACGCAGGCCGAAAAGCATTGCGCGTTCGTCATCACCGATCCGGCCGGACCGCCGGGGTAGACGCGTGCCACCACGGCGGCAGCACCGACCCGGCGCAGCATGGTTCCGAAATCCATCGCGCCGACGACGCTGCCGCCCGGCGAATCGATGAACACCACCGCATGAAGGTCGCCGCGGTCGCGGTTCTGGCGGATGAAATCGAGGAAGCGGCTCGACGTCGCCGCCGTGATGCGGCCGGTGGCGGCGATGATGGTGGGGCACTCGTCGCCACACGAGCGCTGCTGCCCGATCTGCACGGCGCGGAACGTCATCTCCCCTTCGGCGTGGGCGCCGGACACAACGGCGAGGCCCGAGCCCAGCGCGATGGCGATAAGCACGGCGGCGACGCGGAAACGGGTGCGCATGGGACCTCGACAAGGCTGCGAACGGAACGACCGGTCAAATCGCGCGAACAGGTGCAAGCACGCGTCCGCTCATCAGAATAGATGCTGCCACGTCCGGTGCAAGCGCTCGAAGGCACGTCGCGGCACCGCCGCTGCGCGACCTGCCGTCATGGTAAGCGCGCCGGCGCGCGGTCGTTTGCGCTGGCGACGCGGCGGCCGGTCCGCTCCCTCGCATCGGCCTTGGCCAGATCGACGCCGTCTTTCGTCGCGGCGGCGGACTGCTTTGCCAGGGCAGCGAGCACCGCCTGCGCGGCGGCACGGCGTTCACTCCTGGCGGCCATCTGCAGCACCGTATCCACGCCGAGCGCACGGACGGCCACGTCCGACTTCGCGAGATGCGGATACGCAGCCTGCGGGATCTGCGCGATCCGCATCCCGTCGGGCGCCGCCGCCTCGTCAGGCCAGTTGACGAGGTGCAGCCCGGGTGCCCGCAGCGCGGCGACGGCACCGGCGGGGTGCGGCGCCAGCATCACCACCGCGTCGAGGTCGCCGCTGGCCAAGCCGTCGAAGGCATTTTCCAGATCGAGCGGGGTTTCACTGATGGCGATGTGGAGTGCGGCGAACGCTTTGCGCGCCGCAAGCCGCGCCGCGCCGTTCGATGGGCCGAAGCTGACGACCTTGCCGGAGAGGTCGGCCATGGTCTTGATCCCCGGTCCGGCGATGACGTGCAGTTGCGAGGTGAACAACCGGATCCGCTGCACCGCGCCCCTCGGCGCCGTCGTGACCCGGAGATCGGCCGTCTCGTCCCTGGCGTCCACGAACTTCACGCCGCTCTTCGGCAACGCGGGCGCCAGCGCGCGCAACCGCGCGGCATCGCTCGCGTCGACCGCGACGGTGACCGGGCGGGGCTTGGCCGCGCGCACCGGCGCCTCATCGGCGGCGTCGGGAAGGGCGGCGACGGAGGCGGCAGCGGTTGCCTGGGCCGACGCGGCCGGCGTTGTGGCGGGGGTGGCCGCCGGCGCAGCGGAGAAAAGGCAGGTCAGCCCGGAACAGGACGCTTCCGCCGCCGCCACGCTTCGCCCGGCGGCTTCCTGCCCCCACGCTGCACCGCATGCGGCGACGAGCGCCGCGCAAACCAACAGGCCCTGGACGGACCCTGCGTGACCCTGCGACGTGAACACCACGCGAACTCCTCAACGCGAACACGACACCAGAATAAAAACGCATTAAGGCAAAAATAATCATTGCGCGCGGCAGAAAGGCTTCGGCGTCCCTTGTCAACAGCTTACCGTCCGGTTCCGCGACGCCGTCCCTTCGCATGGTGAGACTTCGTCGATGCCGTGCTCGCGGTCGAAACCCCCGCCTTGGATCAGCGGCCGGCGGCTTGGCGTCGCCGCGTCACGCACGCGCGAGGTGGAGACTGGGCGTTCCCGCAGCGCCGGTCGGGACGGCGATACCGGGGCGACATGTGGACGGCGCCTCGATCTCGAACGGGCATGCTACGCACATCGGCCGCACCTGCCCTGCGCCAGCGAACACGCCGATACGGAACACATGACCGTCCATGGCTGATGCCGCCGCGACCCGCCCGTCCCCGCCCCGCCCTTCCCTGGCCGGACGCGTCAGCGCGACGCCAATGCCGACGCTGCTGCGCCACGACGGGCAAGCCGTGGCGTGGCAGGTCAGCGAGCGACCCGTGCCCTATGACGAGGCGCTCACCGTCATGGAGGCGCGCGTCGAGGCGATCAGGCGGCATGACGCGCCGGAACTTGTCTGGCTGCTCGAGCATCCCGCGCTGTACACGGCGGGAACGGCGGCGGGTCCCGACCTCCCCGTCGCCCGCTTTCCCGTGCATCGCAGCGGGCGCGGCGGCCAGGTTACCTATCACGGCCCCGGCCAGCGGATCGCCTACGTGATGCTCGACCTCGCGGCGCGCGGCCCCGACCTCCGCGCCTTCGTGGCCGCGCTCGAACGCTGGATCATCGACACGCTGGCGGCCTTCGCCGTGCGGGGCGAGCGGCGCGCCGACCGCGTCGGCGTCTGGGTGACGCGATCGGACAAGCCTGCCGGCCTCGACGGCATGCCGGCGGAGGACAAGATCGCCGCCATCGGCATCCGGGTGCGGCGTTGGGTGTCGTTCCACGGCGTGTCGCTCAACGTGGCGCCCGACCTGACGCACTACCGCGACATCACCCCCTGCGGCATCGCCGAACGGCACCTCGGCGTCACCAGCCTCGCCGACCTCGGGCATCCCGCGTCGATGGCGGCGGCGGACGTTGCGCTGCGCAAGGCCTTCGCCGCCGTGTTCGGCGCCGCGTCGGAACAGGGCTGAACCGTCGGCGCGCTACCGCGTCGTCGAAAACTCGGGCGTCGGCGCCTCGAACACCGGGCCGAAGATGTTGCGCAGGAACCCCGGCGTGATCGCCGACAGCGGGTTGATGTTGAGCGTCGGCTGGCTCGCGGAGCCCGAGATGTTGAAGGTGATGGCGAGCAGCCCCTCGTTGGACTTGCCGCCGAGGAAGACGCCGAACACCGGGATCTGCGAGAACAGGTTGTTGACGGCGAAGGCGGGCACGAAGGTCCCCTTCATGCCGACGCGGTCATGCGAGTAATCGAGCCAGCCGTCGACGGACAGCCCGATCTGCGGCCCGTACATGGTCGCGTCCTTGAGCTGGAGGTGGCTGCCGTCGCGCTCGAAGCCGACTTTCAAACGCTTGAACTCGACGGCGCCGCCGTTGATGCGGCGCGCGGCGTCGGCGTCCTGGCCCGGCGCGCTCAGGGTGGCGGAGGTGGCGACGAGGCGCCGGATCGCCGGCTCGTCGCGCAGCACGAAGTCGCGAATCTCGAGATTGCCGCTCAGCGCGTCCTCGGCGAGTTGCATCGCCGCGGTCAAAGTGCCGCCCTCCATGTGCTTGTACAGGTCGATGAACGACACGAGCGCACCGGCATCGCCGGACGAAATCCTAACCGTGCCGTTCGGCCCCATGACGCCCGACACGGCGTTGCGGCCGAAGTGCCCCTGGAGCGAGAACTGGCGGATGGCGTCGTCGCGCTTCGACAGGCGCAGCTCCGCGCCGCTGAGCACCTCCTTGTTGAAGCCCGTGAGCAGGCTGGACTTGAGGTCGATGTCGAAGCCCTTGAGGCCGTCGGCGTCCTTCCTCTCGCCCCGCGGGCCGCGCGGCGGCAGCGCCGGCTCGGCGGTGGACGTCACCGCCTTGAGGAAGGGGCGCGCGTCGATCGACGTCCCGCGCACGGTCAGCTTGATCACGCCGTCCGCCTTGGCGGCATCGAGCCGCATGTCGTCGCCGGGTGACAGCTTGAGCTGCGCGAAATGCGCGGCCTGGAACGAGTTGTCGCCGGCAAGCTCGACCGAGCCGCGCCCCTGCACGCCGCCGCCGAGGTCGATCGCGACGGGGTCCATCACCATGCGGTCCGCGGCGGCGGCGAGCGTCAAGGCGACCTTGGCCGGGCGTCCGGCCGGCTTGTTCACGCCGAGCAGGCCCACCGCGAGCGCGGTGCGGGTGAGGTCGAGTTCGACGTCGGCCTTCATCTTGGCGGGATCGCCGCCGATATCAGTGACGACGTGGGCGGCGATCGGGCCGCTGACACCGGCCAGGGACGGCATGCCGAGCTTGGCGCGCGCCGCCTCGTCGAGTGTCAGCCCGAGTTCGGCGTGGGGCGCCGCGCCGTCCTCCTTGCGGCTGATCTCGAAGCTGGCCGGTCCGCCGAACGCCCTGCCCTGCCCCGACGCCTTCATCGCGCCGTTCTCGACGCTGAGGACCATGGTCGCGCCCTCCAGCCCCTCCTTGCCGAGCAGCCGCTCGGCGGCGAAGTTCGCGACGGCGGCGTTGATGCTGAGCGTTTCAAGCGCCGGGTCGGCCGGTCCCTCGCCGAGCGCCAGCGTCTTCCTGAGGTCACCCTCGATCTGCCCGTGCAGCGTCGTCGGGTCGAGCGGCAGGGAGGCGTAGGGTTTCAGCGCGTCGCGCGACAGGAGCTGCATCACCGCCTCGACGCTGCCCGACAGGTGCGCCGCGGCGACGGCCTGGACGGGATGCCTGCCGTTGTCGGGCACGACAAAGGTGCCGCCTGTCAGGGCGATGCGGCGACCGTCGACGTTGGTCGTGGCGCCGGCGACGGCGAGGTGGGTGGTGCGTCCGGTGATGTGGGCCGTGCCGACGAGGTCGTCGAGCGGCGGCACGCCGTCGAGATAGCGCACGCGCCCATGCTCCATCTTGAAGTCGATGGACACCGACTTGTCGGCGGGCGGGCGGTCGGCGCGCAGGCGCTTGAGGTCGGCCTCGTCGTAGTCGAGCTGCATGGTGGCATCGCTGACCAGCCCCGCCTCGAAGTGGTTGAGCGCCCAGGCGCGCACCTCGGCGGCAAGGAAGGACGGCCACAGGCGCCCGATCGTCGCCACCGCCGTGGGGTCCATCGAGGCGCCGAGCCGCAGGTGCGGTCCGTGGACCCAGTCGAACTGCCCGGCCAGCGCCATGCCGCCCTCCCGGGGGCGGAACGACACGCGGTCGATGAGGAAGGTCTTGCGGTCGAGGAGGAGTTGGCCGTCGAACTGCCCGGCCTCGACGGGAAGCGGCGCCTGCCCCTTGCGGTCGGGGGCGAAGAGGCCCGGCTCGGTGAGGTGCAGGGCGACCTTCCACGGCTCGCCTTCGCGTGCCGGCGTCATCAGATCGCCCTCGGCAAGGAAGTGCGTGTCGCCTTCGACGTAGCGCAGCCGCTGAAGCAGGATGCGCCGCGTCGCGCCGTCCCAGCGGAAGTCGCTGCCGATGGTGGTGACGAACAGCGGCTCGAAGTCGGGATCGTCCGTGCGGAGGTAACCGGCGCCGATCGCGAAGCCGCCGGACGCTTCCGACAAGGTGTTGTCCGGCTTGAGGCCGAGGTCGACGTGGAAGGCGACGGGCGCGTCCGTGTCGACGTCGCGCGAGCGGCTGCCCGCGGCGAGCCTGATCTCGTCGATTGTGAGGTCCTCGACCTGGAGGGCGAAGCGCCGCTCGCCACCCGGCGTCCCTGTCGCGGTGGCGGTGATCGACCAGCGTCGCGTCGGGCCCTCGGCGGAGACGGCGAAGCGCATGCTGCCGTTCTGCTTGTCGAAGGACAGGTCGAGGCCGCGATACACCGTTTCCGCCGACGTTTCCTGGTCCTGGATGACCAGCGTGCCATGGGCGATGCCGAGGCGGTCCACCGCGGCGATGGGGCTGCGCGGATCGGTGAGCACGTCGAGGATCTGGCGCAGCAGCGCCGCCGCCTGCCGCATCACCACCGCGCGTTCGCGGGGCTGGGACGCGTCGACCTCGGCGAGCGGCTTCGACGCCTCGCCCGGCCCCTCGACGCTGCGCCCGACCTCGACGAAGGGGCGCGACCCGTCGGCGGCGGCGATCGCCAGGTCGCCATTCTTGAGGAACACCGCGCGCAGGGTGACGTCGAACACTTCGAGGCGCTTCGGCACCAGGCTGCCGAACAGCAGGGCGGAGGTGCTCACCGCGAGTTCGGCCCGCGGCGCGGTGAGGATCGGCTCGCCATCGGGCCAGGTCACCGACAGCCGGTCGACCGAGAGGCTGGTGCCGAGGCCGCGCTGGACGATGGAGGTCCCGCCGAGCGCGAAGCGCAATCCGTTGCCGAAACGGTCGTGCAGCGCGCGGGCGATGGTCTGGCCGAAGCCGTCGATGCGGATCGGGCCGGCATTGATGCGAACGGCGAGCACGCCGGCCGCGACCACGGCGACCAGCATCACCGTCGCCGCGAGCTTCATGCAGAACAGCGCGGTACGCCGCGGACGGGTCGCGCGCCGACGCACGACGCAGCCGTCGATGTTCCCCCGCCGCAACGTCATCGCTCCCCTGACATGGCCACCCTGCGCGCCGCTCCGGTCCGGTTGGTCATGCGACGCGCCCCGTTTATAGAAGGCGCGAGTCGGACAATGCCGGCTCTGCGCGTCTTCCCGCAACGAGGGCGCGGCTCCGCCGAGGACGCGGAGTGTCCGGTTTTTTGGGTCGAAAGGAAGGCAACATGGCCTGTGCCGTCGAAGTGGGTCAGCCGGCCCCGGCGTTTTCACTTCCCGACCACGACGGAACCACGCTGACGCTGAACGCCTTCGCCGGCCGCAGGCTCGTGCTGTACTTTTACCCCAAGGACGACACCAGCGGCTGCACGGCGGAAGCGCTCGACTTCAACGCCCGGCTCGCGCGCTTCGCGGCGGCGGGCGCGGCGGTGCTCGGCGTGTCGCCTGATCCCGTCAGCAGCCACGTCAAGTTCCGGACCAAGCACGATCTGGCCGTCCCGCTCGCCTCGGACGAAACGAGGGCGATGCTGGAAGCGTACGGGGTGTGGACCGAGAAATCCATGTACGGGCGCAGGTACATGGGCGTGGAGCGCACCACCGTGCTCGTCGGCGCCGACGGCCGCGTGGCCCGCATCTGGCCCAAGGTGAAGGTCAAAGGCCATGCCGACGAGGTGCTCGCCGCCTTGGAGGCGGACTGAGTACGGAAGCACCGGCCGTACGATCCGACCTTCGCGGGGCCGGCAGCAAGGCCGCCGGTCTTCCGTCATGGGGGGCGGGAACCAGAGGTAATGGCGACCCCGGCAGGGCTCGAACCTGCGACCTGCCGCTTAGAAGGCGGCTGCTCTATCCAGCTGAGCTACGGGGCCGGGATCAGTGCGTCCACTGCCCGTGGCGCGACGTTCTGAAGTTGTCGGCGTAAGAGAACACCTTGCGGGCCACCGGCTTCGGCTCGTCGACGCGGTAGGTCACGCCGTTGCGCTCGCAATAGCTGATCGCCTCCTCCCTGGTGGCAAAGCGCAGCGTGATCTGACGCTGCATGTCGCCCGAGCCCGACCAGCCCATCAGCGGCTCCTGCTGCATGGCCTGCTCGGGCTCGTACACCAGCACCCAGAGCTTGGTCGCTCCCTTGCCGGACTGCGTCGCAGACGGCGAAGGCTTATAGATACGTGCGCTCATAGAACCTCCTGCCCCGGGCGGATGCAACGAGTCGCCGGGACCACGAATATATTGGTCGGGGCAGCAGGATTCGAACCTGCGACCTGAAGTTCCCAAAACTTCCGCGCTACCAGACTGCGCTATACCCCGAAGCGATCCGAACTGCCGTCTTGGCTTCCGTTTCAGCGGCCCCGGCCATGACATGCCGGATCCGTTAAAAAAACAGAACCGCAACTCCTCTCTCGGTCCGGCGTAGAGAGTGGCTCCAAAAACCGGCCACGCTCCCCGTCGGCGCGTCCGGTGCATCCCATGCCGTTCGAAGCCGCGTCAAGGTTCTTTCACTCCTGCACCCGCGCGGCGGTGGCCATGGCGAGCGTGCGAGGTCGTGCGACGGGAGTCGGTGGCAATCCTGATCGCGCGGTCCTCGTGCAGTCAAACGGATCGTCGCCGCACCGAGGTTGTCAAAGACGTGGTCAGACTCGGTAGTCGCCGCGATGCTGCACCGCGCAACGCGACGGCCCTGCACGCGCTGTTACGGCGGCGGGCCCGATGCGGCAACCATCGGCGTACCGGTGCCGCGCGGCTGGACCCAGACCGTCGCGATCAGGACCAAACCGATGCCTTCACCCAGTGGAAGACGTTGATCGCAACCCAGCCCATGCCCGCGTAGACGGCAATGGCCGACGTGACCGCGAGGAGCAGGACCACCGTCTTGAAAGCAGCCCTGTAGGGAATGCGCACCGCGCCGGGGCCGGTCGTTTCATTCTGTTGCAAACCCGCCCAGCTCCCACAAACCAGCAGGGTGCAGCGCACTCCTGGTGGATGTGGTTCCGTCGCAGCGCAGCGGCATGCAGACGTTGCCTCGCGCTGATCGGGCGCAGTGGCCTATCTGCCGCTGCCTGCCGAGGCACGGCCTTCGGGCGCGGCGGTATCGGACCAGGTCGGTGCGCGCTGAAGCAGAAGCGCCACGACGATCAGCGATGGCAAGATCGAGCTGATCCAACCTGCGGCGTAGCCGTACCAGAACTGATGCATTTTCATTCCCGGCGCGCGATGTTCTTAGCCGTTCTCGCACGCCCCGACTGCGATGTTGGGTTGGGGTACGCGCTTGTCGAGAGCGTGCGCCGAACGGCCGTCGTGTCGCGCGTATCACCTGCACGCACCGACCCTCCCGACACTGCCGAGGCAGTCCCTCCCCGACTTTTCGCGGTTGATGCCCTGGATGTCGGCCCGTGCCCTTCACCGGCGACAGCCGCACTTCCGTCGACGCGGTACGCCGGTCCTGCGTGCGCGTCACCGGTCGCACCGCGCTCCCGGCAAACCCGCCGTTTTCCCTGCCCATGGCCGGCGCGCGCATCGTGCTGGTCAGGCTCTCTCCGGACGGGAGCGGCAGCGTACGTGCCGTGTTCATCACCGTGACCGCCGTCGGCGGCGCTCTCACCCGATACGGTCTGCTCGTCGAAACGCCTCTCGGCAGCCTTCTCGTGCGACCGGGCTGGGCACGGCTCACGCCCGAGCAGACATAGCCCCGTGCCAAAGGGCAGCTTGCATCGAACACGGATCGGATGAGATGGAGCGGGCACGCCGGTCCTTGATCCACGGTACCTCGAACGGGGACGGTCTCGACCGCGGGCAGGATCAAAAGGACATGACGAACGCCGGCCGCATTGGCTTCTCCTGCGGATGCGGACAGGGCGGCGGCGATCGCTTCCTGACGGCCAGCCTCATGCGGCTCGGTCTCTCGCAAAGGCGTCCCGGCTTTTCACGAGCGAGGCATGTTCACGGATACCGCGCAGCTTTGCCGAAGCAAGTCCGCTTCGATCAATGCGGAAGGCAAGAAACAAGTGCCCAAGCACAAGGCAGATGTCGTTGGACCGCCGACCACGTTAGCCAAGCGTTAACCAAGCTCGGAGATAAATGGGTCGGAGGGATCCGCCCATGCTCTGGCTCAAGTCATCCACGTTCTTGGCGCTTCTCTGCGGCACCGCAATGATGATGAGGTGGAGACCGTCTGCCGAGAGCGACACGCTCTTCCCGGGTCAGGTATTCATCGCCCGCGACATCAAGCATTCACACATCCTGTTCAGCCCGCCGATGACCCTCGCCGAGCGTGCGGCTTTTCTCGTCGGCTCGATCTGGCGGCACTAGGTAAGACGCGAGCAAGCTGAGCAGTCGGATCTCTGCCGGACCCAAGCGGTGGCAGCTCGGCGCGGCCGGGCCGAAACTCCGCCCTTTGGTGGTCGGAGGCCTCAAATATGAGCGTGCGCGAGCTCGGCCGCTTTGCTACGCCCGTCACATGCACCGCTACTTCTTCGACATCGACGACGACGACCGGCTCGTCCGCGATGATGAAGGCTTGATGCTCACGAGCGACGAAGCCGCACGCAAGCAGGCCCTGGCCGCCCTCCCCGGCATAACGGGCGAACATTTGCCGGACGGCGACCGGCGCACCTTCGTCGTCGCTATTCGCAACGAAGCCGGCGAGGTGATCTATCGGGCGACGCTGTCGCTCAAGGGCGAGTGGGTGACGCGGAACGCGGGCTGACGGCACACCCTG
>CAXTFM010000041.1:0-1134 GCA_964243435.1 uncultured Beijerinckiaceae bacterium | reverse complement strand
GGGCGACCGAGGCCGGTACGCGGCTCGGACTCTCGCCGCAGCGACGGCGCCTCGTCCCTGCGATCGTAAAAGCCAATTATAAGAAATCCTCCGCGCTCCCTGGCTGCACGATGCCCCGCGTTCCCGCACCCTGCTCCGTCGCGCGTGCCGCTGCGTCAGGCCGCGGGTCGGCCCTGCACCGATCCGTGGTCGCCTGCACCATCCGGCGGGGTCGCGGCCTGCGCGACGCGGCGCGCCTCCCGCCACGCGATCTCGTCGGGAACGAGGGTGGCCGCGTCCTGGCGCGCGATCACCGCGTCGATGGCAACCGGGCGGTAGCCCCACGCGTCCACGCCGACGTCGCAGGACTGCATGCTGTCGAGGATGCGTCCGTGGGTGTGGCCATAGGCATGGCGCGCCCCGCGCCACAGGCCGGGCCAGGCGCGGTGCGCGTAGTGCGCCAGGAAGAAGCGCCATTCCGTGCCCGCCGCGTCGCACAACGTGAGCCGGACGCTTTCGACAGGCGACTCGCACCACGGCAGCTCCAGCACGCGGTTCGAGTCATGATTGCCTCGCACGAGGTGCTTGCGCCCGTTCAACCGCGCGAAAACATCGTGGCAGTAGTCGCGCTCGGCGTTGGCGGCGAAGTCGCCGACATGCCAAATGTCGTCGTTTGGCGTCACCATCTCGTTCCAGGCCGCGATCAGCGCCGCGTCGTGCGCGTCGAGGGTGGCGAAGGTGGCGCCGCGCTGGCGCAGGATGTGCGGATCGCCGAAGTGCGTGTCGGCGGTGAAGAAGTTGGCCATGCGATGAGTCGTGCGGCAGATGCGGCGGCGACCGCAAGGCGTGCCGGTGGCGCGGCGGCGTGCGACATCGTCGCGCCTCGGCGGTCGACGCCGGACGCACGCGGGAACGCGGCGCTTGCGTCGGCGGCGCATCCGGTCGCAATGGTGGGATCTCAAGGGCGTCGCCACGCGAGAAGCGCCCACTGCCCGCACAGGAGGATTCCCATGCCGCCCATCGAACGTCGTGCCCTGCTTCGCTCCTCGGCGACGGCCGCCGCCGCCCTTGCCGCCGCCGCAAGGGCCGGCGTGCCCGCCCGCGCGCAGGGGGCTAGCGACACGCCGCCGCCCGGCGCCGCACCGAAGGTACCTC
>CAXTFM010000040.1:0-26702 GCA_964243435.1 uncultured Beijerinckiaceae bacterium | reverse complement strand
CCAGGACGTAGAAATCGAGGAAGATGGACCAGTTCTCGATGTAGAACAGGTCGCACTCCACGCGCTTCTGGATCTTCTCCGACGTATCGGTCTCGCCGCGCCAGCCGTGGATCTGCGCCCAGCCGGTGATGCCGGGGCGCACGCGGTGGCGGGCGAAGTAGCCGTCGACGACCTCGTCGTAGAGCGCGTTGGCCGCCTTGGCATGAACGGCGTGAGGGCGAGGGCCGACGAGCGACAGGTTGCCCTTCACCACCACGTTGATGAGCTGCGGCAGCTCGTCGAGCGAGGTTTTGCGGATGAAGCGACCGACGCGGGTCACGCGCGGGTCGTCCTTGGTGACGAGCTTCGCCGCCTGTCCGTCGAGCTGGTCGACGTACATGGAGCGGAACTTGAAGACCTCGATCAGCTCGTTGTTGAAGCCGTAGCGCTTCTGACGGAACAGCACCGGACCCTTCGAGTCGAGCCTCACGGCGAGCGCGGTCAGCAGCATCAAGGGCGACAGCGCCATCAGGCAGAAGGCGCCGACCATGCGGTCGAACACCGACTTCAGGACCACGTCCCATTCCGCGAGCGGCTTGTCGAACAGGTCGATCACCGGCACCTTGCCGATGTAGGAATAGGCGCGCGGACGGAATCGCAGCTTGTTCATGTGGGCGGCGAGGCGGATGTCGACGGGCAGAACCCACAGCTTGCGCAGCATGGTGAGCAGGCGCTGCTCGGCAGAGATCGGCAGGGTGAAGATGACGAGGTCGAGCGGCGTGTTGCGGGCGAATTCGACGAGGTCGTCGACGTTGCCGAGCTTGGGATAGCCCATGACGACGTCGGGCGAGCGCTCGTCCGTGCGGTCGTCGAAGATGCCGAAAACGTGGAGGTCTTCGCTGCCCTGCTCGGTGAACTCGTGGAGCAGCTGCTTGGCCGCCGAACCGCCGCCGACGAGAACCGTGCGCCGCGACAGCTTGCCCGTGCGGGTGAAATGACCTGTCAGCATGGCGACGGCGAAACGCCCGACGCCGAGGATGCCGAAGCCGAAGCAGGCCCATCGCCCGAGCCACACCCTGCCGAGGCTGGCGTCGACGCGGGCGAGGTGGCAAACGGCGGCGGCAAGGGCAAATACGCCGAACCAGGACGCGCCGATGCGCAGGGCGAAGCGGGTCGGCGCGCGCAGCGCCGCGACGCGGTAGCTGCCCAGCGATTGCAGCACGACCACGAGGAGCATGGCGAGGAGCGGCGTCGCCAGAAGCGGCAGCACCGGTTCCTGTCCCGGCGCGGCGCTGGCGGCATAGGTGGCCAAGCCGATCGTCGTCGCGAGGGCGAGCTCGCCGAGCCGCACCAGGCCCTCGAGGATGGTGGCGGAGATGATGCGGCGCCTGCCCCCGGCGGTGACGCTGCGGGCGAGCCGGTCGAGCGCGTCGGCGTGCGGGTTGACCCGTGCGCCCGGCGCGCGCGGCGTTTCGACGGCGCGAAGGTCATGTGCTGAGAAGGCAGCCATGGTGGGACTCGCAGCCTGCGTGCTGGAAGGAGCCGTCGGGCGGCGACGGACCGATTCTACTGGGGAAGGATGGAAAGGCGTTCAAAGGTGCCGGCGGGCATGTCGCGCCGGGCGAAGGCGTCGCGGTAGCCGGCGATGACGCTGTCCGCCATCAGCGAGATGGAGAAGCGCGTCGCCACGAAGGCGGCGAGGTCGGCCGCCTCCCGCTTCACCTGTGCCGGGTCGGAATCGAGCATCTTCTCCATCGTGTCGGCGAGCACGCCGGCATCGTCGCAGGCGATCAGGCGGTCGCGGTAGGGTCCGAAGATCTCGCCGATACCGCCGACGTCGGTCGCCACCATCGGAATCTGCGCGCCGGCTGCTTCGAGCACGATGTAGGGCAGGGACTCCGCCCGGCTCGGCACCACGAGCATGCGCCCGAGCGAGAAGGCGCGCCGTGCCGGCAGGGCGCCGGCGAAGGACACCTGGCCGGCGAGGCCGCGGGCCTCGGCCTGCGCTTCCAGCCGCTCCTGGTCCGGCCCCGACCCGACCAGCACGAGGCGCAGCGCGCGCCCCTTGCGACGCGTCAGCACCGCCGTCGCGTCGATCAGCGTGTCGATCCCCTTGGCCGCGCGCAGTTCGCCGACGTAAAGCAGGTCTGCCGCAGCGGCGTCGGGCGTCACCGGCACGAACTCGGCCTCGCTGATCCCGTTCTGGACGATGCGCAGCAGCGCGGGCACGTCGCCGACGCGCTCGTGAAAGCGGTTGGCGATGTAGATGCTCTCGAAGAGCAGCGTGTCCGTGCAGGCGGCAAGCAGCTTTTCCATTCCCATGTAGGTCGCCTGCACCAGCGGCGTGGCGATGTGGTTGAAGCTGCCGCCGTGGGGCGTGTAGCCCCGGATCACCGGGCGCTTGCGCGACAGCAGGGCAGGCAGGCGGGCGTAGAGGCCGCCCTTGGCGCCGTGGCCGTGCACCACGTCCGCCGCGAGGCGGCGGGCATGCGCCTCGATGGTCGCGGCGTTGAGCGCGTCGGTGGGATGAGGGTGGCGCAGCATCGGCAGGCGCTTGACGCCGAGCGCCAGCATCGGCTCCAGCTCCGCCAGCGCCTCGGTGGCGCGCGGTCCGCCGGTGATGCTGTCGACGACGAGGCCGACCGCGTGTCCGCGGGCGACCTGCTCGCGCGTCAGGTCGAGGACGTGGCGGAACAGCCCGCCGAGCGGGGCGCGCAGCACGTGGAGGATGCGCAGTGCGCGGGCCTGGTGATCAAACGGCATTGTCATGGGCCGCGATGATTGCGGCCACATCTTAAAAAAACCGTTCCCGGACGAAGATTGTGTCGCCCGGCTTCACCGGCTGATCGACGGGAACGCTGGCCGTCACGGGATGGCCGTCGACGACGCGGGTGAGATCGATCTCCGTCTTGTTGGCGCGGGGCGTGTAGCCGCCGGCAACCGCCACCGCGGTTTCCGCCGTCATGCCCGCGATGAAGGGGTACTGCCCGGCGGTGGTGACCTCGCCGAGCACGAAGAAGGGGCGGTAGGCGTCGACCTCGATCGACACCTTGGGCTCGCGGATGTAGCCGTTGCGAAGCTTGGCCTCCACCGCGCGCTCCAGCGCCGCCGAGGTCAGCCCCTGTGCCCTCACCGGGCCGATGAGCGGCATGGAGATGTTGCCGGCGCTGCTCACCGCATAGGCGTTGCTCAGACCGTCCTGGCCGAACACGATGACGCGCAGCCGGTCGCCGCTCGCAAGCGTGTAGGGCATGTCCGCGTTGAAGTCGGCATAGCCGTTCGGGCGCGGCGCGCAGCCGGCGAGAACGAGGGAGGCTAGCAGGCAAAGGACGCCGAGCGGTTGTCGCATGAAGCACGCCGTTGATCGATCCGGCGACGCCCGTGCCGCCCTATGAACCTCGGCGCAGCTTTATGGCGGCATGGTTAACAAAGGCTTCGCGGGGATTTCGCGCCCGCCGTTTACCCCGCCTCAACCAAGAAACGGCTTTGATGGCGTGGCTTGATGAATTGCGGGATGGTCGATGTCGCGTTTGGACGAAACCGCCGGGGGCGCTCGCGATCCCCGCATGTCCGGCCCGGACCTTTCGCTTGACGAACCGTCGAGCGAGATTGACCTGCGCGCGATCGGCGCGGCGCTGCGGCGGCGGCGGCGCACCTATGTCGTACCGACCATCGTCGCCTTCGTCGCGGTCGGCCTGTACGTCAACGTCGCCACCAGGAGGTACACGGCGCAGACCCAGATCCTGCTGGAGAACCAGGAAACCTTCTTTACCCGCCCCGACCGGGTGAGCCTGCCGGCCGAGACCGCGTCCCAGCTCGACGAGGCGGCGGTGGCGAGCCAGGTGCAGCTGATCGGGTCGCCCGACATCGCGCGGCGCGCGATCCGGCAGCTCAGGCTCGCCGGCAACGACGAGTTCGACCCGAACGCGCACCCGAACCCGCTGCTCCGCGCCCTGCTGCTTGCCGGCCTGGTGGCCGATCCCTCGCGCGACGGCGCGGAGGCGCGCATGGCGGAGACCTTCGCGCAGAGGCTCACCGTGTTCTCGCCACCGAAGACCCGCGTCGTGACGATCGAGTTCACCAGTCGCGACCCGGCGCTCGCCGCACGCGGGGCGAACACGGTCGCGGAGCTTTACATCAAGGAACAGTCGGCGGCCAAGCGCGCCCAGGCGCAGGCGGCGGCTGAGGCGCTGGCGGCGCAGATCGCGCAACTGCGCGGCAAGCTCGCCCACGCCGACGCCGAGCGCGAAAGCTACCGCGCCAGCTCGGGGCTGCTCGCCGGCAACAACAACCTGACGATCAGCGGACAGCAGCTCGCCGACATCAACGGCGACCTGTCGCGGGCGCGCGCCGTCCAGGCCGACGCGCAGGCCAAGGCGACCCTGATTCGCGAGCTGCTGCGCACGGGGAGGGCGACGGAGGTCACGGAGGTGACCAACAACGACATCGTGCGCCGCACCTGGGACCAGCGCACCACGGCGCAGGCGCAGCTCGCGCTGGAGGCGCGCACCCTGCTGCCGGCCCATCCCCGCATCAAGGAGCTCACGGCGCAGGTCGCGCAGTACGACGCGGCGCTGAAGAACGCCGCGCGGCAGGCGGCGACGACGCTGGAGAACGAGGCGACCATCGCCGGCCAACGCGTGGCCAACCTCGAAACAGTGCTCGGGCAGCAGAAGAAGGCGGTCGGCGTCGCCAACGGCGACGAGGTCCACCTGCGCGCCTTGGAGCGCGTCGCGCAAAGCCTTAAGGACCAGCTCGAATCCTCCACCACGAAGTACGAGGAGGCCATGGCCCGCCAGTCCTCGACGGCGACGCCGGCGGATGCCCGCGTCATCTCGCGCGCGGTGGAGCCGCAGCAACCCTCCTACCCGAAGAAGGTGCCCTTCACCGTGTTCGGAACGGTGGCCACCTTCGTGTTCGCGTTCGGCTACGTGGTGGCCTCCGAACTCATGTCCGGCCGCGCCCAGCCCGGCGTGGTCGAAGCGCCGCTGCCTGCTGAAGCGCCGCCGCCCAGCAAGGCGCCGACACCGGCCGAGGCGCCCGTCCCAATTCGAAACGAGGAAGCGCCGCGTGTCTCGCTCCTGCGGCGCCGGCTGCTGCGCGCCGCCTCGGCGCGCTCCGTGGACGTCGTCGAGATCGAGCCCGCGGCCGTGCCGCTGCCGGCCTCGCCCGCCGTACCTTCGGCCGCTTTCCGGACGGCGTTCGCCGCGCCGCGCCGGCTGCTGGCCGCCGCCGCCGGGCGTGCGGCGTCGGTCGTCGCCTCTTTGAAGGAGTTCGGGCGCTCGGCGGCGGACACGGCGCGGCACGACGCCCACCGCATCGACGGCGGGATCGGCTGGGACCTGCTGCCGTCGCAGCCGGCGGGCAAGGGGCCGTCCGTCGTTGCGCCGCCGCGCGACAACGTCGCCCTCATCGCGGAGCGCATCGTCGCCGCGCACGTGCCCGGCCGCGGTCTCCACATCGTCGGCACCAGCATCGGGGGCGATGCCGCTTCGACGGAACGGCTGATCGCGCTTGGCCGCGCCCTCGCCGAGAAGGGCCGCTCGCTCGTCGTCGACCTCGGCACCACGCCGCTCAAGCTCGCGGCTCTGGCCGACAGCGAGGACGGGCACGGCCGCATCATGGGGCTCGCCGGCCTGTCCGAGCTGCTCGCCGGCAACAGCAGCTTCGCCGAGGTGATCCACCGCGATTGCGCGTCGCGGCTGCATTTCATCCCGACAGGGTTGCTCGACGCCGACTTCCGCGACTTCGATCTCATCCTCGACGCGCTGTCGGAAACCTACGATTTTATTCTGATGCTGACCCCCGCCTTCCCGCAGAGCGAGATCGCAAAGGTGATGGCACCCTACGCCGACTTCGTGGTGCTGACGGCGGCGGTGACGCCGGACCGGGATCAACTGAACGGGGTGAAGGCCGAGATGCTGGAGGCCGGTGCCCGCGACGTGCTCGTCGCCGAGACGTGGACCGGGTTCGCGGACGACGCCGTGCCGCAGGTCGCCTGATGCGGTACCCGCGCGATCAACCCGCCCGGGCCGCGCGCCACGTCCTGGCGCGGGCGAACCAACGCATCAGGCGCGGGTCGCGCTTGATGCGGCGCTTCACCGCCTGCCGGGCGCGGGCGGCGGCGGCATAGGCGGCGCCGCGCAGCGTCAGGGGCACGAAGCTGTCGAACAGGACGATCTCCTCGCCGCACAGGGTGTCCTTGTAGCGCGCCTCGCCGACCCCGAGGTCGAACCCGGTCAGGCCGGCGGCGCAGCACGTGGCGATCACGCGCATCAGCAGCAGGTCGCCGGGGCTCGACTTGGCGACCTCCGCGTCGCCGTCGAAGGAGCTGAACATGCCGCTCCACCGTCCGGCGTGGGCGCCACCGCCATACACCGCGATGATGCGCCCCCCGGCATGAAGCGCGTGCAGCTCGATGGCGCCGCCGTCGGGGGCGCTCGCCGCCTCGATGAAGGCCTGCATTTCCGGCGCCGCGAAGTCGGACGCGATGCCCTGCGTACGGAACCGCGCCGTTTTCTGCGCCAGGAACGTGGCGATCACGTCCCGTTGCTCGGTTTCCGTGTGCGCGACGCGGTGGACGAGTGCACCGAGCCTCTGTTCCTTCTTGCGGAGCTTCTTGCGCGTGTCCTTGGAAAGCCTGGCGGCGAACAACTCCTCGCCCGTGCGCGGCAGAACCGTGCCGTAGGCCGAGCTGGGGCTCGGCGCGTGCGGCAGCAGCGCCAGCGGGTTGGCGAGCCCCGCCCAGCTCAGCGGCTGGTTGGCGAAGGCGAACAGGTCGGGGCGGGCGGCGTCGCATCCCGCCGCCACCTCGCGCAGCAGGCGGCGCAGCTCGGCCGCCGTCCAGCTCGCCGGACGGCGCAGCAGCGGCAGGTGGAAGTTGGCGTCGCGCCCGCCGAGCAGCGTCGCGACGCGCAGCGGGCCGCGCCGTTGCAGCCCCAGGCAAAGCAGGGCGCAGGGGCGGCCGTCGCCGTCGTGCGCCACGGCGAAGCGCGGCTCCAGTTCCGCCCGGCGGCCCATCGTCTCGACCCAGGGCAGGACGAAGGCGCGCGTTTGATAGATCGAGCAGGGCGCGGCGGCTTCCAGCTCCGCCCAGGCATCGAGCACCGGCCTCGCATCGGCGTACACCTCGACGCCGGCAAAGGCCGGGCAGGGCGGGGCGGCGGCCTGGGCCGGGCGGCGGGCGGCGATCGTGTCGAATGTCATGTCGGCGAGGCTGGCAACGAAACCTCAACGTGCCCTTGCGAGACTTGGTCAAGGAGTCGTTGGCGAGGCTCTCGCGGGGGAGAGGGCATGCGCACGGTCAGGGAGCAGATCATCGGTGCCGGCTTCGCCTTCTTCAGGGCGACGCGGCTCCATCGCGGTCTGGCGCCGTTGACGCGCGGACGCGGCGCGATCCTCACGCTGCACCACGTGCGCCCCTTCGTCGGTAGCGACGGCTTCGCGCCGAACCGGCTCCTGGAGATCGAGCCGGGTTTCCTCGACGCCGCGCTCGGACGGGTGCGCGCCCTCGGCTTCGACATCGTCACCATGGACGAGGCGGTGCAGCGCATGGGGCGCGCCGACGCCCCGCCATTCGTGGCGCTGACCTTCGACGACGGCTACCGCGACCTGGTGGAACACGCCGTGCCGATCCTCGAACGCCACCGCGCGCCCTTCGTCGCCTTCGTGACGAGCGGCTTCGCCGAGCGCACGGCCCGGCTGTGGTGGCTCGAACTGGAGGAAGCGGTGCGGGCCGGCACGCGCATCGAGGCGGCTGGCCTGGTGCTGCCGGCGGCGTCGCCCGACGAAAAGGCCGTAGCCTTCCGCACCCTGTACTGGCACCTGCGCGGTGGTTCCGAGGAACGGCTGCGTGAGGTCGTGGCGCGACTGGCTGAGCGAGCCGGCATCGATTGCCGGGCGCTGGTGCGCCGCCTGTGCCTCGATTGGGACGGCGTGCGCGCGCTGGCCCAGCACCCCCTTTGCACGGTGGGAGCACACACGCTCACCCATCCCATGCTCGCCAAGCATCCCGCGGACGTCGTCCGCCGCGAGATGGAGGAAGGCCGGCGGCGCATCGAGATCAAGATCGGCCTACCGGTGCGGCACTTCAGCTATCCCGTCGGCGACCCGACCTCCGCCGGCGCGCGCGAGTTCGCCGCCGCCGCCGACCTCGGCTTCACCAGCGCGGTGACCACGCGTCCCGGCATGGTGTTCGCCGACAGCCCGGCGCACGCCCTGCCGCGCCTTTCCCTCAACGGCCATTGGCAAAGCCTCGACAGCCTGGAGATCCTGCTGTCGGGCGTGCCCTTCGCGCTGTGGAACCGCGGCCGCAAGGTGGCCTGAGGCGTCGGCGTGAGCACGCGTCCTCAGCCCTCCGCCGCGGATGGCGCGTCGGGCCGCTCCATCCAGCGGATGAGGGGCATCATCGGCAGCACCCAGGCCGTGCCGATCACCGCGTAGTAGGTCCACTGCAGCAGGTCGGGCGCCCCTTGGACGAAGCGCGCCTGCGCCAGCGCCATCGCGACCAGCGCGTAGACGATGACGAAGCCGAGCGTCACCATCACGCCGAGGAATTTGCGCTGTCGCCGCCGCATCGATGGTGCTCCTCCCCTGGCGTCGCCGATGGTGCTGCGCCACTGCGACCGCGCCGAACCGCTGGACTCGATCTCGCTGCGACCCTATCTCGCGAAGGCAGGCCTTCTCAACAACCGAACAGCGACGTCATGACATTCAGCATCCACCCCGTCCGCGCGCCGGCCGCGTCCCGGGCAAGCCGTCTCCTTGCCGCCCATGCGCAGGGTCGGACGGGGTCCGTGTCGCTCTGGCTGTGGGGCGTCGCGGCACTCGTCGTCGCGATGGTGTTCCTGGGCGGCGCGACGCGGATGACCGAGTCGGGCCTGTCCATCACGCAATGGCAGCCGGTGACGGGCGTGGTGCCGCCGCTCACCCGCGCGGCGTGGCTCGACGCCTTCGCGCGCTACAAGGAAATCCCGCAATACGCCGCGCTCTTTCCCGACATGACGCTCGGCCACTTTCAGTTCATCTATTCGATGGAATGGCTGCACCGCCTCGTCGGGCGGTTCGTCGGCGTGGCGCTGGTCGTGCCGTTCGCCCTGTTCTGGTTCCATGGCGCGCTGACGCGGCGGCTGACGCTGCAGCTCGGCGGCATCTTCACGCTCGGTGGCCTGCAAGGGGTCGTCGGCTGGTGGATGGTGTCGTCGGGCCTTATCGGGCGGGTGGAGGTCGCGCAGGAGCGTCTCGCCGTCCACCTGCTGCTCGCCTCCATCACCCTTGCCGCGCTGGTGTGGGTCGCGGCGGAGCAGAAATCCGGCGCCGCCGGCGAGGAGAGCGCTTCGCATGGATTGCGCCACCTGGCGACGGCGGTAGTCGCGCTGGTCCTGGCGCAGATCGGCTTCGGTGCCCTGGTCGCCGGGCTCCGCGCCGGCACGGTTTATAACAGCTGGCCGCTGATGGACGGGCGCTTCGTCCCCCCTGCCGAGGTGCTCGGCGCCTTCGATCCGCTGTGGCGCAACCTCGTCGACAATCTCGCCACCGTGCAGTTCCAACACAGGATGACCGCCTACCTGCTGCTCGCCGTCGCGGCTGTCCAGGCGTGGGCGACGTCGCGCGCCGTGCCGGGAACGGGGGCCGCTCGTCGGGCGGTGGCGCTCGCCGGGCTCGTCGCCGCGCAGGCGGCGATCGGCATCGTCACCCTTGTCCTCGCGGTGCCGTTGTGGGCCGGGCTGCTGCACCAGCTCTTCGCCATGGTGGTGCTCGCCATGGCGGTGGTGCATCGCCAGCGCCTCGGCGCCAGCGCCCGTGTCGCCGCGCTCGAGGGTCAGCTCGCCAGCGCTTGAGCGAGGTCGGCGATCAGGTCGTCCCTGTCCTCCAGACCGACGGCCAAACGGATAGCGTGGGCGTCGGCGGGGCCGTCCTCGGCGCGGTGCGCCACGAGCGAGCGCGAACCGCCGATCGCAGGTGAACGGGTGAAGAGCCTCAGCCTGTCGAGGACGTCGCCGGACGCCCGGCCGGGTGCGACAGCGAAGGTGAACACCGCGCCGGTGCCGCGCGCGCAATACCGTCGCGCCAGTGCTTGGCGAGGATCGCCGTCGAGTCCGGGGTGATGGACCCAGTTCACCGCCGGCTGCCGTTCGAGGTAGCGCGCCACGGCAAGCGCATTGTCGGCGTGGCGCTGCATGCGCAACGCCAGCGTTTCGATGCCGTGCAGCACGAGAACGGCGCTGTCGGGCGTCGGCGCCGTGCCGAGCGTCCGGGTGCCGAGCATCCGGCACGCGGCGGCGTAGGCGAAGTTGCCGACCAATTCGCTGATCGCCGCGCCCGACCGGCACGGTGCGGTGATCGCGGCGTAACGCACATCGCCCGTCCAGTCGAAGCTGCCGCCGTCGACGATGAAGCCGGCGGCCGCGCCGCCGTGGCCGCCGAGATAGGCGCGCGCGTCGTGGAGCACGATGTCGGCGCCGTGCTCGAAGGGGCGCAGCAGATAGGGGGTCGCGAGGCTGTTGTCGACGACGAGCGGGATGCGGGCGCGTCGCGCGATGCGGGCGATGGCCTCGATGTCGGCCACGGCCCCGTCGCGCCCGGCGACCGATTCGATGAAGATCGCCTTGGTGCGGTCAGAAAGGGCCTCGACGAAACTGTCGGATCGGTCGGGGTCGGCCAGCTTCATGCCCCAGCCGCTGGCGCGGAAGGCGTCGGCGAGTGCGTCGGCCGCATCACCGCGCGCGGCGACGATATCGTCGCCCGGTTGCAGTAGGGCCTGGAAGGCGGTGAAGCGTGCCGCCCCGGCCGACACGGTCGCCACCGCCGCGCTGCCACCCTCCAGGGCGGCGATGCGCTCCTCCAGCAAGGCGACGCATGGGTCGCGGTCGGGCCGCAGCAGGCGGTCGAGAGCCGACGGCATATCGACCGCGCCGTCCTGCGCCGGCCCGCCGCCGGCGTGCAGCAGCAGCGTGTCGAACCGTACGCCGCTCGGCTGGTCGCCCATATCGCCTCATGACAGCAGACCGGCGGACACCGGACATTGCTAACCTATGTTGCCGAGCGCGGCGTTCGAGGGGCCGCCGCCGTTCCCGCGCTCGCAGTGCCGCGGTGTTCAGCCGCTGTTGCGCAGGCCGGCGGCGATGCCGTTGATCGAAAGATGCACGCCGCGGCGGATCTCCTCGTTGTCGGCGTCAGCACGAAGCATCTTCAACAGCTCGACCTGCACGTGGTTCATCGGGTCGAGGTAGGGAAAGCGGTTGTTGATCGAGCGTTCCAGCAACGGGTTCGAGGCGAGCAGCCGGTCCTGCTCCATGATGGCCGACACGTGGCGCGTGGCCAAGCCGTGCTCCGCCTTGATGGCGGCGAAGATGCGGGTGCGCAGGGCGGCGTCGTCGACGAGGTCGGCATAGCGCGACGCGACGGCGAGGCTGCTCTTCGCCAGCACCATGTCCATGTTGCTGAGCTGCGTGCGGAAGAACGGCCAGTCCCGGTGCATGCGGCGCAGCAGCGCCATGTCGCCGTTCTCGCCGAGCCACGCCTCGATCGCCGAGCCGAAGCCGTACCAGCCCGGCAGCATGACGCGGCACTGCGCCCAGGAGAACACCCAGGGGATCGCCCGCAGGTCCTCGATCGCGCGCGTCTTCTTGCGCGAGGCTGGACGGCTGCCGAGGTTCAGCGTGGCGATCTCGTTGACCACCGTCGATCCCCAGAAATAGTCGGTGAAGCCCGGCGTCTCGTAGACGAGCTTGCGGTAGGCGGCGTAGGCGAGGTCGGAAATACGCGTCATCGCCGCGTCGAAGCTCCGGGGCGGGGCCGGGCGCTTCACCTCGACCAGCGTCGCGTCCAATGTCGCCGCCACGGCGATGTTGAGGTTGCGCCGGCACGTCGCCGCGTTGGCGTATTTCGACGAGATGATCTCGCCCTGCTCGGTGATGCGGATCTGCCCGTCGACCGCGCCGGAGGGTTGGGCGACGATGGCCTCGTAGCTCGGGCCGCCGCCGCGCCCGACCGACCCGCCGCGCCCGTGGAACAGCCGCAGCCGCACGCCATGGCGCTCGAACACCTCCACCAGCGCGATCTCGGCCTTGTAGAGTTCCCATCCCGAGGTGACGAAGCCGCCGTCCTTGTTGCTGTCGGAATAGCCGAGCATCACCTCCGTCACGCCCCCGCGTGAGGCGACGATGCGCGACAGCGCGGGGTCGGCGAGGACGGCGTCCATGATGGCGCCGCAGCTGCGCAGGTCGCCGATGGTTTCAAACAGCGGCACCAGGGTCACGCGCGCGCGCAGTGAGCGGTCGATCAGCCCGACCTCCTTGAGCAGCACGGCGAGTTCGAGCAGGTCCGACACCGATTCCGCCATGGAGATGATGGCGGTGTGGACGATCTCTTCGCCGTATCGCGCCTTGACCTCCACCGCCATTCGGAACACCGCGAGTTCGCCGTGCGTCTCGTCGGAATAATCGAGGAAGGGGGAGGCGAGGGGGCGCGGCGTGTCCAGCTCGCGCCGCAGCAGGGCGACGCGCCCGGCTTCGTCGAGCGCGAGGTAGTTCGTTCCCGGCGCGACCGCCTCGAGCAGTTCGGCGACCGTGCGTTCGTGAACGGCCGAGTTTTGCCGGAGGTCGATGGAGGCGAGGTGGAAACCGAAGCAGTCCACCGCGCGCATCAAGCGGTGCAGCCGGCCGCGGGCGAGGATGGCGGCGCCGTTGGCGACGAGCGAGTGCCGGATCACGTCGAGGTCGGCGGCGAGGTCGCGCGCCGCGGCATAGGGTGCGGCGTCGCCGGCCGGCCGGTTCTCGCCCGCGCCGAGCGTCGCACCAACGCGGCGGATCATGCCGTTCAGCGCGCGGCGGTAGGGCTCGTTCGCCTGCTGGTCGCGCCCGTCGTCGCCGGCGTCGGCGAGCCGCCTCAGCTCCGGCGTCACGGCGACGATGTGCTCGCTCAAGGGCAGCTCGCGGCGCAGCACCGTGAGCTCCTCGACGTAGTGCCGGAGGATCTTGGTGCCGTGCATGCGCGCGGTTTCGGCCAGCACGTCGGCGGTGACGTAGGGATTGCCGTCGCGGTCGCCGCCGATCCAGCTCCCGAAGCGCAGGAAGGAGGGGATCGGCCGCACCGCGCCCTCGCCGCCCGGCGCATAGGCCGCCATCTGCGCTTCCAGCTTGCCGTAAAGCGCCGGCAGCTCGCTCAGCAGCGAATAGTCGTAGTACGACAGGCCATTGGCCACCTCGTCGCGAACCGTGAGCCTGCGCCGGCGCAGCAGGCTGGTTTGCCACAGCGAGAGCACGGCCTCATGGATCGACTCGCGCAGCTCGTCGGCCTCCTCAACCGGCAGGTCGGTGTCGTTGAAGGCATCGAGCCGGCGCGCCAGCGCCATTTCCCAGTCCATGGTCGAGCGGCGCCGCACCTCCGTCGGATGCGCGGTAAGGACCGGGCTGATGAAGGCGCGCGCGAAGAAGCCGTGCAGCTCGTCGGCGGTGACGCCGGCCGCCCTGGCATCGTCGAGGGCGCGCTGCATTGTGCCGACGTGCGGGCTGGAGCCGGCAAGCTGGTGGGCGCGGGTGCGCCGGCGGTGGTGGGCGTCTTCCGCGATGTTGGCGAGGTGCGAGAAGTAGGAGAACGAGCGCACCACCAGGATGGCCTGCTTGGCCGACAGCGACTCCAACAGGCTGGCGAGAACCGCCCGGTCGGCCGGGTCGCCGCTGCGGTGGAAGCCGACGGACAGCTGCCGGATCTTCTCGACCGTATCGAAGATGACGGCGCCCTGCTGGTCGCGGATGGTGTCGCCAAGCACGGTCCCGAGCAGCCTGATGTCGTCGCGCAGCGGCGCGTCCTTGTCGGCGTCGGACGGGGCGAGGTTTGCCATGGTCGTCATGGGTGTCCCGGTGTCGAGGTCGCGTGGGCGCGGCGAGAAACATGCCAGCCCCGGCACCCGGCGGCCAGCCCCGTGGAAGGGCCGGTGACGCCGTGGCGGCGGCCGTGCTACGCCGCCGCGACACCGGCCGCGCTGGGAGCCTGAAGCGTTGAAGACGATCCTGAACAGCCTCGCCGAGCGGCGCGCCGAAGCCTATGCCGGCGGCGGCCCGCGCCGCACCGACGCGCAGCACGCCAAGGGCAAGCTCACCGCGCGCGAACGCATCGAGATGCTCCTCGACGAGGGTTCCTTCGAAGAGTTCGACACCTTCGTTCAGCACCGCGCCATCGACTTCGGCATGGACGCGCAGAAGATCCCCGGCGACGGGGTGGTCACGGGTTGGGGCACCATCTCCGGGCGCACCGTGTTCGTGTTCGCCAAGGATTTCACCGTGTTCGGCGGCTCGCTGTCGGAGGCGCATGCCGGCAAGATCACCAAGATCCAGGACATGGCGCTGCGCAACCGCGCGCCCATCATCGGCCTCTTCGATGCCGGCGGCGCCCGCATCCAGGAGGGGGTCGCCGCGCTCGGCGGCTACGGCGAGGTGTTCCAGCGCAACGTGCTCGCCTCGGGGGTGATCCCGCAGATTTCCGTCATCATGGGACCCTGCGCGGGGGGAGACGTGTATTCCCCCGCGATGACCGACTTCATCTTCATGGTGCGCGACACGAGCTACATGTTCGTCACCGGGCCGGAGGTGGTGAAGACGGTCACCAACGAGACGGTCACCGCCGAGGAGCTCGGCGGCGCCATGGTTCATACCACCAAGAGTTCGGTCGCCGACCACGCCTACGCCAACGACGTCGAGTGCCTGCTGCAAATGCGCCGGCTCGTCGACTTCCTTCCCGCGTCCAACGTGGCGCCGGCGCCGCAATGGCCGGCGGAACCCGCCGAGGCCGACGACGCATCGCTCGATACGCTGATCCCCGACAGCCCCAACAAGCCCTACGACATCAAGGAGCTGGTGCGGAAGGTCGCCGACGACGGCGACTTCTTCGAGATCCAGGAGGCCTTCGCCCGCAACATCGTGGTCGGCTTCGGGCGGGTGGAGGGGCGCACGGTGGGCTTCGTTGCCAATCAGCCCATCGTGCTCGCCGGCGTGCTCGACGCCGACGCCTCGCGCAAGGCGGCGCGCTTCGTCAGCTTTTGCGACTGCTTCAACATTCCCATCGTGACCTTCGTCGACGTGCCGGGCTTCCTGCCGGGCGTCAGCCAGGAATATGGCGGCCTCATCAAGCACGGGGCCAAGCTGCTCTTCGCCTATGCGGAGGCCACCGTGCCCAAGCTCACCGTCATCACCCGCAAGGCCTTCGGCGGCGCCTACGACGTGATGGCCTCGAAGCACCTGCGCGGCGACCTCAACTTCGCTTGGCCGACCGCGCAGATCGCGGTGATGGGCGCCAAGGGCGCTGTGGAGATCATCTTCCGCGCCGACGTCAAGGACGCGGAGAAGATCGCCGCGCGCACCAGGGAATACGAGGAGCGTTTCCTGTCGCCCTTCGCGGCGGCCGAGCGCGGCTACATCGACGAGGTGATCATGCCGCATTCGACCCGGCGCCGGGTGGCACGCGGCCTCGCCATGCTGCGCGGCAAGACTCTGGAGAACCCGTGGAAGAAGCACGGCAACATTCCGCTCTGAGGCATCCTCAGTCGAGGCTGCGCCCGCGCGTTTCCGGCATGAGGAAGGCGGCGGCGGCGCCGACGCAGCTCACCGCGGCGAGGTAATAGGCCGGCGCGAGGGGGTTGCCGGTGACCGCGATGAGCTTGTTGACCACCCACTGCGTCGAGCCGCCGAACAGCGTCACGCTGAGCGCGTAGGCGATGGCGAGGCCGGCGCTGCGCACCGCGCGCGGCAGAGCCTCGGGGATGCCGGCGATGGAACCGGCGCCGGCAAAGGCGGTGAGGATGGAGATGAGGGTCGTGACGGCGAGCACGCTCAGCGCCGACGGCGCATGCACGACCCACAGGAAGGCCGGCACGGCGGCGAGCGCGACGAGGGCGCGCGACCACAGCATCAGCGGCCGGCGCCCGACGCGGTCGGCAAGCCAGCCGCCGACGACGCTGAACACGACACCCGTGACGCCGAGCACGATCGTCGCTCCCGTGGACACTTCGAAGGACAGGCCGAGCGTGACGCTGGCATAGGTCGCCATGTTCATCAGCACATAGGTCGCGATGGTGGAGGCCATGATCATCAGCACGCCGAGCACCAGGGTGCGCAGGTGGCCGGTGCCGAGCTGGCGCAGCACGTCGCCGAGCGAGGCGGGCGCCTGCGTGCCGCGCCCCGCGCCGGCCGTTTCCGGCAACGCGTTGCGGATGAACAGGCCGACGGGCACGATGGCGACGCCGATGAAGAAGGGGACGCGCCAGCCCCACGCCGCCATCGCCCGCTCGCCGAGCGTCACCGCCAGCGCGTAGCCGATCAGCCCGGCGAGGAGCTGCGCCAGTCCCTGGCTCGCCAGCTGCCAGCTGGCGAAGAGGCCGCGTCGCGGGGCGGGCGCCGCTTCCAGCAGGTAGGCGGTGGACGGGCCGACCTCGCCGCCGAGCGCGAAGCCCTGCACCAGCCGGCCGACGACGACGATGACCGGCGCCGCCCAGCCGATGGTGGCGAAGCCGGGTGTCGCGGCGAGCATCAGCATGCCGAGCGCCATCAGCGCGATGGTGAGCAGCATGGCGGGCTTGCGCCCGGCACGGTCGGCATAGGCGCCGATGACCACCGCGCCGAGCGGCCGGGTGAAGAACCCGACCCAGAACACCAGCAGCGAGGACAGCAGGCTGGCGGTCGGATTGGACGAGGGGAAGTACGCATCGCCGATCTGCTTTGCGAGAAGGGAGTAGGCGATGAAGTCGTAGAACTCGAGCGCGTTGCCGAGCACGACGGCGGCGACCGCCTTGGCGTCCAAGGGCGCGTCGACCGCCCCATCCGTGCGCGTGTCCATGACCGTCCTGTGGTTCGTGGTGCGCTGTAGCTTGTCGCCGGGTCGCTAGCCTTGCCGTCGCGCGGCCCTGGCGCGCGCGAACAGCGTCGCGATCACGTCGGCCGGGTTGCGGGTGAAGCGCGTGTAGGGGCTGAAGGGCAGGGTGAAGCTCGCGCGGTGGCCGCGCTCGACCGCGTCCTCGCCGGTGGCGTGGAGCCGCCCGGCCGGGTTCGCCGGCGCCGCCGCCTGCTGCGAGGAGGCGATCATCGCCGGGCCGCCGAAGGCGTCGAACAGGTGCGGCGAGGCCGAGGCGGCGAGGCTCAGCGCGCGGCCGACGCCGCCGACATACACGTCGCGGCGCACCTCCGTTGCGGCGGACAGGATGGCCAGCGCCACCTCGTGCGGTCGGTAGGCCGGCGGCGGCAGGGTCGGCTCGTGGTCCATGTAGTTGCGGGCACGCGCCGGCAGCGGCGTGTCGATCGAGGCCGGCTTCACCAGCGTCACGTTGACCGGCGCGTTTTCCGCCTGCAACTCCATGCGCAGCGCGTCGGTGAAGCCGCGGATGGCGTGCTTGCTCGCGCTGTACATGCCCTGCATGGGGATCGCGAAGTCGGAGGCGATGCTGCCGACGTTGACCAGCGTGCCGCCGCGCTCCCTGAGGTGGGCGACGGCCGCCAGCGAGCCGTACACCGTGCCCCAGAAGTTCACCTGGAACAGCCGCTCGTGGTCCTCGTCGCTGACAGCGTCGAGGCGCCCGAAGATGGACTGCCCCGCATTGTTGACCCAGGTGTCGAAGCCGCCGAACGACGTCTTCGCCATCGCGGCCAGCGCCTCGACGTCGCCGCGCTTGGCGACGTCGGTCGCGAGGTAGGCGACGCCGCTGGAGCGCGGCTCGAGTTCGCGCCGGATGCGGGCGAGGTCGTCGCCGTTGCGCGCGGCGAGGACGAGGCGCGCGTGGCGCTTGGCGGCGGCGCGCGCGGTGGCGAGCCCGATGCCGCTCGTCGCGCCCGTGATGACAATCACCTGGTCGCGAATGCGCTTTTGCTTGTGAAACATGACCGCTCCGGGCGAAGGCGCCAGACAGGCAATGCGCATCGGCGCGCCGCGTTCGGCGCCGGCGCGATCGTCGGTGGGGCACGGATCGAATGCCGCGACGCGACGTTTTGTTCGGGTGGTCGCGTTACGCGACACGCGGGAGGCTTCCTTGGACAAGAATCGCATCGACGGCACGGCGACGAAGATCAAGGGATCGCTCAAGGAGTCGGTCGGCAACGCGACCGGCGACCCGCGGCTGCAAACGGAAGGTGCGGCCGACCGGGCCGCCGGCGGCGCCCAGGCCGGCTTCGGCCGTTTCGTGGATGCGATCCGCCGCGTTTTCACCGGGCGTCCGACGCTCTGAGGCCTTGATCGATCGCCGCGCTTGTTTCGCCCCGGCCCAGCGCCTAAGGAGCGGGCCGGGCCGGTAAGCAACATGTTCTCAAAGATCCTCATCGCGAACAGGGGCGAGATCGCCTGTCGCATCATCAAGACCGCCAAGCGCATGGGAATCGCGACCGTGGCGGTTTATTCCGACGCCGACCGCGACGCGCTGCACGTCGCGATGGCGGACGAGTCGGTCGCCATCGGGCCGGCGGCGGCCGCGCAGTCCTACCTCGACATCGCCCGCATCGTCGACGCCTGCCGCGTGAGCGGGGCCGAGGCGGTCCACCCCGGCTACGGGTTTCTGTCGGAACGGGCGGGCTTCCCGACCGCTCTCGCCGCGGCCGGCATCACCTTCATCGGACCGAACCCGGGCGCCATCGAGGCGATGGGCGACAAGCTCGAATCGAAGCGCCTCGCCGCCGCCGCCGGCGTGTCCACCGTCCCCGGCCACATCGGCCTCGTCGAGTCGGCGGAGGACGCGGTCCGCATCTCCGGGGAGATCGGCTTTCCCGTGATGATCAAGGCTTCCGCCGGGGGCGGGGGCAAGGGCATGCGCATCGCCCACCGGACGGAGGAGGTGCGCGAAGGCTACGAGCGCTCGCGTTCGGAAGCCAAATCCTCGTTCGGCGACGACCGGATCCTCATCGAGAAGTTCATCGAGAACCCGCGCCACATCGAGATCCAGGTGCTCGGCGACAAGCACGGCAACGTGCTCTATCTCGGCGAGCGCGAGTGCTCGATCCAGCGCCGCAATCAGAAGGTGGTGGAAGAGGCGCCGTCCCCCCTCCTCGACGAGGCGACGCGCCGCGCGATGGGCGAGCAGTCGGTCGCGCTCGCCAAGGCGGTCGGCTACGACTCCGCCGGCACGGTGGAATTCGTCGCCGGGCAGGACCGCAGCTTCTACTTCCTGGAAATGAACACCCGCCTCCAGGTTGAGCACCCGGTGACGGAGTTCATCACCGGCATCGACCTCGTGGAGCAGATGATCTGCGTCGCCGCCGGCGAACCGCTCGACATGCGCCAGGACCGCATCCGCCTCAACGGCTGGGCGGTGGAAACGCGGATCTACGCCGAAGACCCGGTGCGCGACTTCGTGCCCTCGACCGGGCGCCTCGTGACCTATCGCCCGCCACCGACCGGGCGGCACGGCGACCGCGCCGTGCGCGTCGACTCCGGCGTCGTCGAGGGCGGCGAGATTTCCATCCATTACGACCCGATGATCGCCAAGCTCGTCACCTGGGGGCCGGATCGCGCGGCGGCGGTCGCCGCCCAGGCCGACGCCCTCGACCGCTTCGTGATCGAGGGCATCCGCCACAACATCCCGTTCCTCGCCTCGCTGATGGAAAAGCAGCGCTGGCGCGAGGGGCGGCTGTCGACGCGCTTCATCGCGGAGGAGTTCCCGCAGGGCTTCGCTCCGGCCGCGCCGGAAGGCGCAATGGCGCGCGCCTTCGTCGGCGTGGCGCTGGCGATCGACCGCGCCCTCGACGCGCGTCGCGCGGCCATCGTTGGCGCGACGCGGCCGCATCCGCCCTACGGTGGCGCCCACGCCGTGCTGCTCGGCAAAAGCCGCCACGACGTCGAGGTCGACGCCGGCGCGGCCTTGGAGGTGCGCTTCCCCGAGGGAGAGCCGCTGCGCGTCGAAAGCGGCTGGACCCCCGGCGCGGCGGTGTGGACCGGCACCGTCGACGGGCGCCCGCTCGCCGTCGCGGCGCGCGCCATCCTCAACGGCTACGCCCTCGCCCATGGCGGCTTTGCGGCCGAGGTCCGCGTGCTTACCCGCCGGCAGGCGGACCTCGCTGCCCTGATGCTGGAGCGCGTCGCGGTCGGCGAGGCCAAGGTGCTGCTGTGCCCGATGCCGGGGCTCGTCAAGGCCATCCACGTCAGGGAGGGGCAGGCGGTGAAGACCGGCGAGGCGCTGTGCCTCGTCGAGGCGATGAAGATGGAGAACGTGCTGCGCGCCGAGCGCGACGCCACCGTCAAGACCATTGAATGCAAGGAAGGCGAGTCGCTCGCCGTCGACGCGCCCATCATGACCTTCGCCTGACATCCCATGCCGCTGTACTTCGCCTACGGCTCCAACATGGACTTGGGCGGGATGCGCGGACGCTGCCCCCGCTCGCGCCTGCTCGGCGCCGCGCGTTTGATGCGCCACCGCTTCGCGCTGATGGGGCAGAGCGGCTACGCCACCGTGTCGCCCGACCCGGCGGCCGTCGTCCATGGCTTGCTGTTCGACCTCGCCGCCGCCGACGTGGCCGCGCTCGACCGCTACGAGGACGTCGCCCACGGGCTTTACCGCAAGGCGGTGCTGCCGGTGCTGCCCGCCGCGGGCGGGGCGCGCCGGGCGTTGAGCTATCTCGGCAACGAAACGAGCGAGGGTTGTGCGCCGCCGCCGGGCTACATGGAGGGCGTGGTGGCAGCCGCCCGCGCGGCGGCGCTGCCGCCGGCCTATGTCGGCCACCTCGCGACCTTCGTGCCGCGGCTGGCGCAAGGGGCGCTCAGGCGGGTGGTCCGGTGAACGTGGCGCTTTGTCGGGAGGTGGCGGAGTTGCGCCGCCGCGTCGCCTCGTGGCGCGCGCGGGGCGAGCGTGTCGCCCTGGTGCCGACCATGGGGGCGCTCCACGCCGGCCACGTCGCGCTGGTGACGGCGGGCCGGGAGGTCGCCGACCGCACGGTGGTCACCGTCTTCGTCAACCCGACGCAGTTCGCTCCCGGCGAGGATTTCCGCGGCTACCCCCGCGACCTCGACGCGGACTGCGCCAAGGTCGCTGCGGCCGGTGCCGACCTCGTCTTCGCGCCCGATGTTGCGGCGATGTACCCCGACGGCTTCGCCACCACAGTCACCGTCGGCGGCCCCGCCCACGCCGGGCTTGAAGACCGTTTCCGCCCGGCGCATTTCGGCGGCGTCGCCACGGTCGTCGCCAAGCTGCTGGGCCAGGCGCAACCCGACGTCGCGCTGTTTGGCGAGAAGGACTTCCAGCAACTTCGCGTGATCGGGCGCTTGGTGCGCGACCTCGACATGCCCGTCGCCGTGCGCGGCGTGCCCACCGTTCGCGAGGTCGACGGCCTCGCCCTTTCCTCGCGCAACGTTTACCTCGACGCGGCGGAACGCGCCCGCGCGCCGGTGCTGCACCGCGTGCTCGCCGCCTGCGCCGGCGACATCCGGGTCGGCGCCTCGCTCACGGCCAGCCTCGACGCCGCCCGCGCCAGCCTGAGCGAGGCCGGCTTCGCCGTCGATTACCTCGAAGCGCGTCAGGCCCACGACCTCGCACCCCTCGACCACACCGTGCCGTCCGCGCCGCGGCGCCTCCTCGCCGCAGCCCATCTCGGGCGCACCCGCTTGATCGACAACGTGAATGTCGGCGACGTGGACTTTGCCGGGGATCGGGGTTAACCGCGGCGGCAAGGATGCGGCGGGGTGCGACGACGCCGGCGCCGGCAAGGAGATTTGCATGCTGAACGACCTTGTTCACGACATGCGCCAGCTCACCCCCAAGCAGCGCAGCGCGATCACCGCGAGCTTCCTTGGCTGGACGCTGGACGCCTTCGATTTCTTCATCCTCGTCTTCGTCCTCAAGGACGTCGCGGGCGAGTTCGGCACCACCATCCCCACGGTCGCCTGGGCGGTGTTCCTCACCCTGGCGGCCCGTCCGGTCGGTGCGCTCCTCTTTGGACGCGCGGCCGACAGGTACGGGCGGCGCCCGACGCTGATGGCCGACGTGCTGATCTATTCGGTGCTGGAGTTCGCCACCGGCTTCGCCCCGAGCCTCGCCCTCTTCTTCGTGCTGCGCCTGCTGTTCGGCGTGGCGATGGGCGGCGAATGGGGGGTCGGCGCCTCGCTCACCATGGAGTCGATCCCGCCGCGCACGCGCGGCATCGTCTCGGGCCTGCTCCAGGCCGGTTACCCCAGCGGCTTCCTGCTCGCCTCGCTCGTCTACGGCCTGCTTTACGCACACATCGGCTGGCGCGGCATGTTCATGGTCGGCGCGGTGCCGGCGCTGCTCACCCTTTATATACGCAGCCACGTCGACGAGTCGCCGGTGTTTGTGGCGCGGATGAAGTCGGCCGCGCAACCCTCGCTGTTCACGGTGCTTCGCGCCAATGCCGGCCGCTTCGCCTTCGCCATCGGGCTGATGACCTGCTTCAACTTCTTCAGCCACGGCTCGCAGGACCTTTACCCGACCTTCCTGCAGAAGCAGATGAAGTTCGACGTCCACACCGTGTTCATCATCACGGTGGTGTTCAACATCGGCGCCATGCTCGGCGGCCTGTTCTTCGGCATGCTGTCGCAGCGCCTGGGGCGCGGGCGCACCATCACGCTGGCCGCGCTCCTCGCACTGCCGGCGCTGCCGTTCTGGGCCTATGGGGCGACGCCCGCGAGCCTGGCGGTGGCGGCCTTCTGCCTGCAGTTCGCCGTTCAGGGCGCCTGGGGCATCGTGCCGGCCTACCTCAACGAGCTGTCCCCCGACGAGGTGCGCGGCAGCTTCCCCGGCTTCGCCTACCAGATCGGCAACCTCATCGCCGCCTCGAACAGCCAGATCCAGGCCTACCTCGCGGAGGCGCGGGGTGGCGACTATTCCTTCGCCCTCGCCGTGGTGATCGGCGTGGTCGCGGTGGCGGTGGCGGTCTTCGCCTATTTCGGGCCGGACGTGCGCGACGTCGTGTTCACAGGCACGGACGCGCCGGAGCCGGCGGAATGAGCGCGCGGACCTTGTTCATGCGCGCCGAAGGCCACGTGCAGGGCGTCGGCTACCGCGCCTTCGCCTGCGCCGAGGCGCGGCGCCTGGGTCTCAAAGGCTGGGTGGTCAACCGCGACGACGGTGCGGTGGAAGCGGTGGCCTACGGCGATGGCGCGGCACTGGGCGACCTCGTGGCCCGGCTGCGGCAGGGACCATCGGGCGCCACCGTGACCGCGCTCGACATCCGCTCGGTCGACGCCGGCAGCGCCACGGCGGTCCCTGAGCGCGGCGTCGCGTTTTGAATGATGACGCATGCCGCGCGGGACTCCGACGCTTGGTCAAACCTGCTTGCTCATTGTGACCCGCCTCCGGCCGCCCACCATGTCCTCGCCGTCGATCGCGTATGACAGGGCGCGGTAGAGCGCGATGTTCTCCGTCATCAGCGCGTTGGTGTAGAGCCGAACTCGCGCGAGCCCGAGGCTTCGGGCCTTGGTTTCGGCATGGGTCAGCATCGCCCGGCCATAGCCGCGCTTGCGCATGGCTGGCGCGACGGCGACGTTGACGATGAGCAGGGCGTCGCCCTCCCGCACCGTCTCGATCAGCGCGACGAGGGAGCCGCGCACGCTGAGCAGATCGATCTCATGGCGCACCACCGCTTCGTCATAGTCGGCGAGCAGCGGTAGCGGCGGGGTGTCCAGCACCTCGCGCCATCTCGCGTAGGCGGCGGCGGTCAGGTCGCGGACGAGCGCCGCGTCGGCGATGCCGGCCCGCCGGATCTCCCAGCCTGCCGTCCCGCTCACGCCGCCTTCTTCGTGGCGATCGCGGCGAGCGTGCGCAGGATGGTGCGCGTGCCTTCCAGCCGCACCTTGGGGCTGGCGAAGTCGCGGATGAAAACGAGCCTCATGTCGGGGCGCACCCTGGCATCCGCCCCCTGCTCGGCGACGAAGCGGACCAGGCCCTGCGGGTTGGCGAACGCGTTGTCGCGGAACGCGACGATGACGCCCTTCGGCCCGGCATCCACCTTCTCGATGTGAGCGCGCCGGCACAGCGCCTTGATGGCGGCGAGCTTCATCAGCATGTCGACCTCGTCGGGCAAGGCACCGAAGCGGTCGATCAGCTCGGCCGCGAAACCCTCGATCTCCTCGTCGGTTTCAAGGGTTGCCATGCGTCGGTAAAGCTGCACGCGAAGCTGCGCGTCGTCGATGTAGGTTTCGGGGATGGTGACGGGCGTGCCGGTCTGGATCTGCGGCGACCAGCTTTCCTGCGGCGGCTCGTCGGCGATGCCGAGCTTCAGTGCCTCGATCGCCTCCTGCAGCATCTCCTGGTAGAGTTCATAGCCGACCTCCTTGATGTGGCCGGACTGTTCGTCGCCGAGCAGGTTGCCGGCGCCGCGGATGTCGAGGTCGTGGCTCGCGAGCTGGAAGCCGGCGCCGAGCGTGTCGAGGCTGTCGAGCACCTTGAGGCGCTTCTCCGCCTGCGCGGTGACCGCCTTGTTGGCCGGCAGGGTGAGCAGGGCGTAGGCGCGCGTCTTCGAACGGCCGACGCGCCCGCGCAGCTGGTAAAGCTGCGCCAGCCCGAACATGTCGGCGCGATGCACGATCAGCGTGTTGGCGCGCGGGATGTCGAGGCCCGACTCGACGATCGAGGTCGACAGCAGGATGTCGTAGCGGCCCTCGTAGAAGGCCGCCATCCTGTCCTCCAGCTCGGTCGGCGGCATCTGCCCGTGCGCCACCACCACCTTAGCCTCCGGCACCGCCTGGCGCAGGAAGGCCTGCGCCTCGTCCAGGTGCTCGATGCGTGGGCACACGTAGAAACTCTGGCCGCCGCGATAGCGCTCGCGCAGGAGGGCCTCGCGCACCAGCAGCTCGTCGAAGGGCGACACGAAGGTGCGCACCGCCAGGCGGTCGACCGGCGGCGTCGCGATGATGCTGAGGTCGCGCACCCCCGTCATCGCAAGCTGCAGCGTGCGCGGGATCGGCGTCGCGGACAGCGTCAGCACGTGGATCTCGGCGCGCAGGTCCTTCAAGCGCTCCTTGTGCTTGACGCCGAAGTGCTGCTCCTCGTCGACGATCACCAGGCCGAGATCCCTGAAGTCGACGCCGCGGCCGAGCACGGCATGGGTGCCGACGACGATATCGATGTCGCCCGAGGCGAGACCGGCCTTGTTGGTCCTGAGGTCGCCGGCGCCGACCATGCGGCTCAGCTGCGCCACCTTGATCGGGAGGTGGGCGAAGCGTTCGGCGAAGTTGCGGTAGTGCTGGCGGGCGAGCAGCGTGGTCGGCACGACCACCGCCACCTGCTTGCCGTTTATCGCGGTGGCGAAGGCGGCGCGCATCGCCACCTCCGTCTTGCCGAAGCCGACGTCGCCGCACACCAGCCGGTCCATCGGGTGACCCGAGGCGAGGTCGTCCAGCGCCGCGTCGATGGCGCCGCTCTGGTCCTCCGTCTCGTCATAGGGGAACCCGGCGCAGAACTCGGCGTAGAGCCCGTCCGGCGGCACCAGCTTCGGTGCCGGTTTCGTGGCGCGGGCGGCGGCGATCTTGATGAGGCCGGCCGCCATCTCCAGCACGCGCTTGCGCATGCGCGCCTTGCGCTTCTGCCAAGCGCCGCCGCCGAGACGGTCGAGCTGCACCTCCGTGTCCTCGGAACCGTAGCGCGACAGCAGTTCGAGGTTCTCGACGGGGAGGTACAGCTTGACGCTGTCGGCGTAGTGCAGCTCCAGGCAGTCGTGGCGCACCCCGGCCGCCTCGATCGGCATCAGCCCATGGAAGCGGGCGATACCGTGATCGGCGTGGACCACGATGTCGCCGGCGTTGATCGCGCCGATCTCGGTCAGGAAGTTCTGCGCGCGCTTGGCGTTCTTGCGCTTGCGCACCAGGCGGTCGCCGAGGATGTCCTGCTCGGAGATCACGGCGATGTCGCCGGCCTCGAAGCCCTGCTCCAGGCCGAACACGGCGAGCGCCGCCTTACGCCCCTTGTGGTGGAGCGCGTGGGTCAGCGCGGCGACGGTGACGGTCGCGGTCAGCCCGTGGTCGGCGAGCACGCCGGCGAGGCGCTCGCGCGAGCCGTCCGACCAGGCGGCGACGATGACGTGGCGACTGCGCGCCTGAAGGTCACGGACGTGGGCGGCGGTGGCCTCGAAGACGTTGCGGCCCTCGTCGGCGCGCTCCGGGGCGAAGTTGCGTCCGGTGCGGCCGCCGAGGTCGATGACGAGCCCGCGTCCTTCCGGCTGCGCGTGGGAGGTGACCTGCACGACCGACGAGCCGGCGAGGCGCTTCGACCAGCCCTGTTCATCGAGGTAGAGCGCGCTCGGATGCAACGGCTTGTAGGTCGACGTCGCAGGCGTCGCCTCGTAGGCGGTGCGGCGGGCATCGTAATAGTCGTCGACCTGCTTCAAACGCTCCAAGGCCGCCTCGCGCACCGCCTGGTCGAGGATGAGCGGCGCGCCGCCGGTGTAGGCGGAAAGCGGGTCGAGGTGGTCGTAGAACAGTGGCAGCCAATGCTCCAGACCGGGCGTACGCCGCCCTTCGCTGATCGCCTCGTAGAGCGCGTCGCCCCGCGTCTGCCCACCGAACTGCGCGGTGTAGCTGTTGCGGAACCGTCGGATCGCTTCGCTCGTCAGCTGCACCTCGCTCATCGGCACGAGGTCGAGCGCCTTGAGCTGGCCGGAGGTGCGCTGCGTTTCGGGATCGAAGGTGCGGATCGACTCCAGCGTGTCGCCGAAGAAGTCGAGGCGGATCGGTTCGGTGAGGGCGGGCGGGAACAGGTCGACGATGCCGCCGCGCACGGCGTAGTCGCCGGTGTCGCGCACGGTGGA
>CAXTFM010000039.1:0-26715 GCA_964243435.1 uncultured Beijerinckiaceae bacterium | reverse complement strand
AACCTGTGACCCCTACCATGTCAAGGTAGTGCTCTCCCGCTGAGCTACGCGCCCGGTCCGTCGTCTCCGCGCCACGGCCCGGGGACCGGCGCGATATAGCGGCAAGGCCGCGGGCGCGCAACACCTGTGCGCGCGCCGCCATCGCGCAACCGGTTCAGTGCGGCGCCGGCGTGACCCGGTAAAGCCGCAGCGGCGTCGGCGCCAGCGCCACCCTTTCCAGCCAGGCCGGTTCCCTGCCGCCGAGCACGGCGGCGGCGAGGCTTCCGGGGGCGCGCGCGGCGAGGTTGCGTGTTTCCAACAGGTCGTCGCACACCAGCAGGAAGGCCGCGCCGCGCCGCGCCGCCAGCGCGGCGGCCGCTTCGGGCGACGCCAGCATGGTGTCCAGCATGAAACGGTTGCCGTCGTTGTTGCGATGGAATGCGGCGGCGAAGACCGTGAGGTCGGTGTGGACCAGCAGGAAGGAGCCGATGTCGACCGGCGCGATCACCGCGCCCTTCAACCTGGCGAGCGGTCGAAACGCGGCGGGCGCGAGACAGGCGCCGGGTGTCGCGCCGTGGCGGTCGGCGGTCGGCGATGGCGCCGCGCCGGCGGGCACGACCAGGGCGACCGCCGTCGCGGTGAACGGAAACAGCAGGGCGAGCGAAAGGCTCGCCAGCGTGGGGCGCGGCCCCTGCCAGCGGCGGCGCACCGCCACCACCGCGTCGACGCCGCCGCAGCACGCGATGGCGGTGATGGTGGCGAACACCCGAACCTGCCAGAACGTCAGCAGCAGGCCGGTGCCGACGATCGCGGCCAGGAGACCGAAGCCGGCGCGCTGCGGCGCCAGGCGCCGGGTCGCGGCGAGGCACGCGCAGAAGCCGAGGAGCACCGGCACCATCGCGCACAGGGCCTCCGACGGTTCGAGCCGGAACAGCGTCATGAAAGGCAGCGATTCGTCGACGCGCGAAAGCCACAGTTCGCGCACCAGCGGGTCGACACCGGCGAAGGGACCGTGCAGGCAGGACGGGTAAAGCAGGGCGACGAACCCTAGCATCGTGGCGCCGAGCGCGACGACGGCGGCGCCACGGACCGCGACCGTGCGCGGCCGGGTGCCGGCGAGCGCCGCGCAGCCGCACCCGGCCGCCGCGACGAGGCCGGCGCCGAGATGGGCGGCGCCGAAGGCGTCGCACACCGGCGCCGCGTAGAGCTTGGGCGCCACCGTCGCGGCGAAGAAGGCGGGGAGGCCGAGGGCCAGGCCGCCCGCGTAGGCGCCGAGCGCCCGTCGCATCATCGCGCCCCGCCATACCCAGAGCACCAAGAACCAGCCGCCGAGGACGGCGATGAAGGGCAGGTTCTCGAGGTTGATCGACAGCGACAGCGCGCTGAGAACCCCGACCAGGACGGCTTGGCCGGCGCGCCGGGCATCGAGCGCCGCGACCGCGCATCCCAGCATCGCGACCAGGATCAGGATTTGCGGCGCGTGGTGGTCGACGCGCCCCGGCATGAACTCGTTCACCGCCGCTCCGCTGATCAAGGTCGCGAGCATGGCCGGCAGGCGGGCGTCCCGGCCGGTCAGCAGGCCGGCGAGCCGCGCGATGGCAAGGTACAGGCCGACGAGGAGCAGGAAGGGGAAGGCGAGCCGCGTCAGCCGCTCGGCCGTGACGGCGTCGACCGCGAGGCCGAACAGCTTGATGAGCGCGGCGAGCGGCAGGTCGACCATCCGCGACCAGTGCATCGGCGTGCCGACGGGCGGGTTCATGCCGGGCACGGTCATGTCGAACCAGTTCTGGCCGGCGAGCAGCGCGCGCACCTGCACGATGTGCATGGTGTCGTCCGTATCGACGAACGCGCCGTCGCGCCACGTCGCGACGAGATGCTCGTGCATGGTGGCGAAGCTGGCGAGCGCGGCGAGAACGGCGAAGGCGACGAGCGGCGCACGCCGCGGCGCGACGGCCGCCGGTGCGCGGGAGGCGGCGAGGGCCGCTTTCCCGCCGCGCGACCCGATTGAGGAAAGTGCCACCTTGCCGGTCTCCGAACGAGGCGGCATGGTCGCGCGGCGACCTTACGATGGCGTTAGAACGGGGTGCCCGGCCGCGGCCGCCTCAGGTCCCGGCAGTCTCAGGCGGCGAGGAGCCGGTTCACCTCGTTGACGAGATCCTTGAGGTGGAACGGCTTGGACAAGATTTTCGCCTGCTTGGGGGCGTTGTTGTCGGGGTTGAGGGCCACGGCGGCGAAACCGGTAATGAACATCACCTTGATGTCGGGATCGAGTTCCGTCGCCCGACGCGCCAGTTCGATGCCGTCCATTTCCGGCATCACGATATCGGTCAACAGCAGCTCGAAGGGCTCCTCGCGCAGCCGGTTGTAGGCCGACAGCCCGTTGTCGAACGACGACACGTCGTAGCCGGCGTTCTGCAGCGCCTTGGCGAGGAACCGCCGCATGTCGTTGTCGTCTTCCGCCAGCAGGATCTTCCCCGGTGCCATGCTTTCGTCGTCGGTCATGTCGGTTCCACGTCCAGGTCGGTTCACGTCGTGGTGCGTCTGGCTGAGGAGGCGCCCGACACGGCCTTGTGCGGCGAAGCGGACAGGCGACGCTTGATGCCACGAACCACGCGCCTTGGACAGTGCGTCGGCGCATCGGAGGGCGGCAAAAAAGCATCCTTGCCAGCCGCGTGCCCGGGGGACTAGGGATTCGAGATGACAGCTGAGGAGCCGGTCGCCGGCGGCGCCCAACGCGACCCGGAGCTCGATCCGCCCTTCGACGTGGTCGAAGCGGAGGGTTCCGCCTGTCCCCTCGTGCTGTCCTCGCCCCATTCGGGATCGATCTATCCCCGCGGCTTCCTCGCCAGCGCGCGGCTCGACGCGGTCGCCCTGCGTCGCTCCGAGGACGCCTTCGTCGACGACCTTTTCGCCGGCGCGGCGGCGTGCGGCGCGCCGCTGCTGCGCGCGCGCTTTCCCCGCGCCTACCTCGACCTCAACCGCGAGCCCTACGAACTCGACCCCCGCATGTTCGACGGCAAGCTGCCGTCCTTCGTCAACACGCGCTCCGTGCGGGTCGCCGGCGGCCTCGGCACGATCGCGCGCGTCGTCGGCGAAGCGCAGGAGATCTACGCCGGCCGCCTCAGCGTCGAGGAAGCGATGGATCGCATCGAGCGGCTGTACAAACCCTATCACGCGACCCTGCGGCAACTGCTCGACCGTGCCCATCGACGCTGCGGCTTCGCCGTGCTGATCGATTGCCACTCGATGCCGTCGCTGCCGAGCACCGCCGTATCGGGCGAGCGGCGCGTGGCGACCGACTTCGTGGTCGGCGACCGCTACGGCACGAGCAGCGACCCCTCGCTGGTGCAAGCGCTTGAACAGGCGATCCGCGACGCCGGCTACGTCGTGCAGCGCAACAAGCCCTATGCCGGCGGCTTCATCACCGAGCATTACGGGACCCCGCAGCGCGGCGTCCACGCGATCCAGATCGAGGTGCGTCGCGCCCTGTACATGGACGAGCGCGGCCTGCGCCGCAACGACCGCTTCGAGCGGGTGAAGAACGACGTCACCGCGATCCTGGCATGGTTCGCGGCGGCGGCGGCGAGCTTCGGGCAGCCGCGCAGCGCTGCGGCGGAATAACGCCGTCTGGCGCGCGCCGGACGCGCTTTGCTCGAAATCATCGCCTGTGGCAGGAAGGCGTGGCCGGTTCGCGCTAGCGGACGGGCGCGCCGGCTCGCGCCATTGGGCAAGGGTCGCCACCAGCCGTGGTCGCCGCGAGGCGGACCTTTCGCAGGGTGGCGAGAAAGGATCGACATGGGCGCCGTTGACTTCGCCGCGTTCGTGGAGCGGCTCGGCGACGTGGCGAGCGACACCATCCTGCCCTTCTTCCGCACCGCCGTCGGCACGGAGGACAAGAGCCGGGGCGGGCGCTTCGACCCCGTCACGGAGGCGGACCGGGCGGCGGAGGTCGCGATGCGGCGCCTCATCGAGGCGCAGTTCCCCAGCCACGGCATCATCGGCGAGGAGTTCGGCGCCACGCGCGAGGGCGCGGACTACGTGTGGGTCCTCGACCCCATCGACGGCACCAAGGCCTTCATCTCCGGCCTGCCGACCTGGGGCGTGCTGATCGGCCTGCTCCACGGCGGGCGCCCCTGCTACGGCATGATGGTGCAGCCCTTCACCCAGGAGCGTTTCGTCGGCGATGGCACCAAGGCGCAATGGCGCGGCACCGGCCTCGGCGCGATGCGCAACGCCCGCCGTCTCGCGACGCGGCGCTGCGCCGTGCTCAAGGAGGCGACGCTGATGACGACCTCGCCGCTGCTCTACGAGGGCGACAAGCTCGACGCGCTGCGCCGCCTGGAGTCGCAGGCTCGGCTGACGCGCTACGGCGTCGATTGCTACGCCTTCGCCATGCTGGCCGCCGGCCACGTGGACTGCGTTGTGGAAAGCGGCGTCAAGCCCCACGACGTCGTCGCGCTGATCCCGATCGTCGAGGGCGCGGGCGGCGTGATGACGGACTGGCGCGGGGGCGACGCCGCCAAGGGCGGCGACGTCATCGCCTGCGGCGACCGCCGCCTCCACGAGGAGGCGCTGGCGCGGCTCGCCGCCGCTGGGCCATCCTAGCTTTCGCCTTATTCCGCCGCCTGGGCGAAACGCTCGCCGCCGCGGGCGTGGTGCGCGGCGATGACGTCCATCGCCGCCTGCGCGCCGCCCTTGCGGTGCGGGACGCCCGCAACCTCCAGGCTCATCTCGACGCCGGCGAGCGCCCCCATCAGCGTGAGGTCGTTGGTGTCGCCGAGGTGGCCGATGCGGAAGATCTTGTCGGCGACCTTGTTGAGGCCGGCGCCGAGCGACATGTCGAAGGTGTCGAGCACCAGCTTGCGGAAGGCGTCGGCGCCCTTGGCGTTCGGCATGAGCACCGCCGTCATCACCGGCGACACGAAGGCCGGGCGGGCGAGGTTCTCGAAGCCCCAGGCGCTGACGGCGGCGCGGGTCGCCTCGCCCAAACGGCGGTGGCGGGCGAGCACGTTGTCGAAGCCCTCCTCGTGGAGCAGGTCGACCGCGACGTCGAGGCCGAACAGCAGCTGCGTCGCCGGCGTGTAGGGAAAGAAGCCGTTGCGGTTGCTGGCCAGCATGTCGGCCCAGTTGAAGTAGCTGCGCGCCAGCGTCGCCGTCCTGGACGCCTCGATCGCCTTGGCGCTCAGCGCGTTGAAGGACAGTCCCGGCGGCATCATCAGGCCCTTCTGCGAGCCGGCCACGGTGACGTCGATGCCCCATTCGTCGTGGCGCAGGTCGACCGCGCCAAGCCCCGACACGCTGTCGACGAGGAACAGGGCGGGGTGGCCGGCGCCGTCGATCGCCGCGCGGATCGCGGCGAGGTCGCTGAGCAGGCCGCCCGAGGTTTCGTGGTGGACGACGCACACCGCCTTGATCTCGTGCGCCTTGTCGGCGGCGAGCCGGTCGGCGATGCGGGCGGGGTCGACGCCGGAACGCCAGTCCGACGGGATGAACTCGGTGCGCAAGCCGTTGCGCTGCGCCAGCTGGTTCCACAGCGTCGCGAACTGCCCGGTCTCGTACATCAGCACCTTGTCGCCGGCATTGAGCAGGTTGCCGAGCGCCGCCTCCCAGGCGCCGGTGCCCGAGGCCGGGAAGATCAGCACCGGGTTCGTGGTCTTGAACACCGTCCTGATCTTGTCCAGCACGCGTAGCCCCAACTCCTGGAACCGAGGGCCGCGATGGTCGACGACCTGCGCGTCCATGGCGCGGAGCACGCGGTCGGGGATGGGCGTCGGCCCGGGTATCTGAAGGAAGTGGCGTCCGGCCTTGCGCGGCGTGCTCATCGGGGATCCTTGCGTGTGAGGCCGTGCTCGCGGAAGCCGCCGAGGAAGGCAGGAAATGCGTGGGGCGGCATCTAAGCGCGTCGGTCGGTCCGATCAATGCCGGGCGCACGGCATGGTGAGCGCGGCGCGGCTGCCGCGGCCGGTTGAAAGCCGCGAACGAAGCGCCTAAGCCGGTGCCGCGACGGAGGGGTGACCATGGTCGAGGGCGAAATGGGCACGCGATGGCGACGCGTCGTCGTCAAATTGTCCGGCGAAGCCCTGCAGGGCGGCCTGAGCCACGGCCTCGACCAGGCCGTGCTCGGCAGCATCGCGGCCGACCTCGCCAACGCCGCCGCGCTCGGCACGGAGGTGGCGGTGGTCGTCGGCGGCGGCAACTTCTTCCGTGGCATCGCCGGCGCCGAGTCGGGGATCGAGCGCGCCCGCGCCGATTCGATCGGCATGCTGGCGACGGTGATGAACGCGCTCGCCATCGAGTTCGCGGTGGAAAAGGCCGGAAAGTCGGCTCGCGTGCTGTCGGCGGTGCCGATGCCCTCGCTGTGCGAACCCTATTCGCGCCAGGCGGCGCTGCACCACCTCGACAAGCGTCGCATCGTCATCCTCGCGGGCGGTACGGGCAACCCGTTCTTCACCACCGACACCGGCGCCGTGCTGCGCGGCGCGGAACTGTCCTGCGACGCCATCCTCAAGGCGACGCAGGTCGACGGCGTGTATTCCGGCGACCCGAAGCGCGACCCCACCGCGACCCGCTACGACACCTTGACCCATGACGAGGCGATCGCGAGGCAGCTCGCGGTGATGGACACGGCCGCCTTCGCCCTTGCCCGCGAGAACAGAATACCGATACTCGTCTTCTCCATCCAGCGGGAGGGCGCCATTTGCGACGCGCTGAGCGGACGGGCGACCGCGACGCTGGTGACACCGTGACGGCGGCGCCGGACGCGTCGTTGCCGCTCGGCGCGACCCCCCGGACGCGCGCCGATCGATGCCGGAACGGGGATGCCGGGACGAGGAAGCCATGAGCGACAAGTTCGACCTGCCCGACCTCAAGCGTCGCATGCAGGGCGCGGTGCAGAGCCTGCGGCAGGAACTTGGCGGCCTGCGCACCGGGCGGGCGACGACGAGCCTGCTCGAACCCATCGAGGTGGTCGCCTACGGGCAGAAGATGCCGATCAACCAGGTCGCGACGCTGGCGGTGCCGGAATCGCGCATGCTCTCGGTTCAGGTTTGGGACCGCGGGATGGTGAACGCCGTCGAGAAGGCGATCCGCGACTCGAACCTTGGCTTGTCGCCGACCACTGAAGGCACCACGCTGCGCATCCGCATCCCCGAGCTCAACGAGCAGCGGCGCCGCGAGATGGTGAAGGTGGCTCATCGCTACACGGAGGAGGCGAGGATCTCCGTCCGCCACGTCCGCCGCGACGGCATCGACATGCTGAAGAAACTCCTCAAGGACAAGGACATCAGCGAAGACGACGAGAAGCGGCTCGAACTCGACGTGCAGAAGGCCACGGACCAGATGGTCAACGAGATCGATCAAACGCTGGCCTCCAAGGAAAAGGAGATCATGCAGGTTTGATCCGCAGGGGACGCGCACGCGCTTTCATGTCATAGCTGCGCGACGCGTATTTCCGCTCCCGTTGTGTCGTCGAGGCGCCGGGAGCGCGCCATGCCATCGGTGCTGCGATCCGAGGCGCTGCCGCAACGGGAAGGTCCATGCCGGTTCGAGACGGGGGAAGATCGGACGCCGGCACGTGCGAAACGCCGTTGCACGTCGGCCTGATCATGGACGGCAACGGGCGCTGGGCGGCCAAGCGCGGCCTGCCACGGCTCGAAGGCCATCGCCGCGGGCTGGAAGCGCTGCGCGGCGCCGTTCGCACCGCCATCGACCTTTCCGTCGGCTATCTCACCGTGTACAGCTTCTCCGCCGAGAACTGGAGCCGGCCCTTCGACGAGGTGCAGGACCTGATGGGCCTGCTCAAGCGCTTCATCCGCAAGGATCTCATCGACCTGCACAATGCCGGCGTCCGCGTCAGGATCATCGGCCACCGCGACAACCTGCAGACCGACATACGCGGGCTGCTGGAAGAGGCGGAAACCCTGACCCGGCTCAACCAGCGGCTCACCCTGGTGGTGGCCTTCAACTACGGCGGCCGGCAGGAGATCGCCGCCGCGGCGCGCACCGTCGCCCGGCGCTTCGCCGCCGGGCTGGTGCGCGAGGACGAGATCGACGAGGCGCTGCTCTCGTCCTGTCTCGACACCACGGGCATCCCCGATCCCGACCTCATCATCCGCACGTCCGGCGAGCAGCGCCTGTCGAACTTCCTCCTGTGGCAGGCGGCCTATGCCGAGTTCGTTTTCCTTCCGGTGCTGTGGCCCGACTTCGACCGCAAGGCCTTCGCCGACGCGCTGGCGGAGTTCGCCGCCCGCGACCGTCGCTTCGGCGGCGTCGGCCCCGCGCCGGTGAAGTCGGCGCGCACCGGCTGGTGACCGCGCGACCGCGCGCGCCTCGGGCCGTCGCCGCATGACCAGCCTGCGAACTCTCGGCGCCGGGCCGGACGGCCGCACCGCCGACGACCACGCCGCAAGCAACCACGCCGCAGCAGATCAGGCCGCGAACCGTCACGCCGTGAAGCACGCCAGGCTCGGCGACTTGCGCACCCGTGCCGTGTCGGCCGTCGTCCTCGTCGCCCTCGCGCTGGGGTCGACCTGGCTCGGCGGCGTCGCCTTCGCGCTGGTCTGGCTCGCCGCCGCCCTCGCGATCTCGTGGGAATGGCAACGCTTGATCGGCGGTCGCCGCCTGGGCGCGCGCGTCGCCGTCGGGGTGGCGGGCCTCGTCGTCCTCGCTGCGGCGCTGCGGGTCCGCCCCGGCGCGGGTACAGTGCTCGCCGTGTTGGTGCCGCTCGCGCTGGCGGAGGCGCTTCTCGCCGCCCCCGCGCGGCGGGCCTGGGCCGCCGCCGGCGCCGCCTATGCCGGCCTCGCCCTCGTCGCCGTGTACGTCCTGCGTGCCTCGCCCGTCGACGGCGCCCTCGCCCTCGGCTGGCTGTTCGCCACGGTGTGGGCGACCGACGTGTTCGCCTACTTCGGCGGCCGGCTGATCGGCGGTCCCAAGCTGTGGCCGCGGGTGTCGCCCTCGAAGACGTGGTCGGGCACCCTGACCGGCGTCGCCGCCGGCGGCGCATGCGGCACGGCGCTGGCGCTTGCCGGCGCGCCCGGGCACGTCGCCACCCCCGTCCTGCTCCTGTCGCTGTTCACGGCGGCGCTGTCCCAGGGCGGCGACGCCTTCGAGTCGGCGATGAAGCGGCGCTTCGGCGTCAAGGACTCCGGCCGGTTGATCCCCGGCCACGGCGGCGTCATGGACCGCCTCGACGGCTTCGTCGCCGCCGCCGTCTTCGCGCTCGGCGTGGGCTGGGCGCGGGGTCTGCCCTCCGTCGCTCTCGGCCTTTTCCAATGGTAGCGAACCCGCGTATGGAAGGCGGCATGGGAGGAATTGTCGGCGTGAAGGAGAGTGTCGCCGCGCGGGAACCGCGCAGCATCACCGTGCTCGGGGCGACGGGGTCCATCGGGCGCTCCACGGCCGACCTGCTATGCGAGGCGCCCGACGCCTTCACGGTGGCGGCGGTCGCAGGCGGCCGCGACCCGGTGGCCCTCGCGGCGATGGCGCGGCGGCTCGGGGCGTCTTTCGCCGCCATCGCCGACCCCGACGCTTATGCCGCGCTGAAGGACGCGCTCGCCGGCAGCGGCATCGCCGCGGCGGCCGGCGCCGAGGCCGTGGTCGAGGCGGCGCTGCGGCCGAGCGACCTCGTCGTCGGCGCCATCGTGGGGACGGCGGGGGTGCGCCCGACCGTCGCCGCCCTCCGCTCCGGCCGCATCGTCGCGCTGGCCAACAAGGAGTGCCTGGTGTGCGCCGGCAGCGCCTTCATGCGGGAGGTCGTTGCCACCGGCACCCATCTGTTGCCGATGGACAGCGAGCACAACGCCATCTTCCAGGCACTGGGCGGCGCCGATCCCGCCACGGTCGAGACCATGACGCTGACCGCGTCGGGCGGCCCGTTCCGCACCTGGTCGCGCGAGCGGATCGCGGCGGCGACGCCCGAGCAGGCCCTCGCCCATCCGAACTGGGCGATGGGTCCCAAAGTCACCATCGACTCGGCCGGGCTGATGAACAAGGGCCTGGAAGTGATCGAGGCGCACTACCTGTTCGGCGTCGACGCCGCCCGCCTCGACGTGCTCGTCCACCCGCAGTCGATCGTCCACGGCATGGTGGCCTTCGCCGACGGATCGGTGGCGGCCGGCCTCGCGGCGCCCGACATGAAGGTGCCGATCGGCCATTGCCTCGCCTATCCCCGGCGCCTGCGCACGGCGGCGAAACGCCTGGATTTGGCGGCGCTCGGCACCCTCACCTTCGAGCGCCCCGACCTCGACCGCTTCCCGGCGCTGCGGGTGGCGCTCGACGCGTTGGCCACCGGCCGCGGCCTGCCGACCGTGCTGAACGCCGCCAACGAGGTCGCGGTGGATGCCTTCCTCGGCAAGCGGATCTCGTTTCACGAGATCGCGCGCATGGTGGAACGCGCCTGCGAGGCGGCGCTGGCCGACGGCACGGCGCGGGAGCCGGGCACGATCGCCGACGCGCTCGACATTGACCATGTCGTCAGAGAAAGGTGCCGTGCGACCCTGGCCCGGCTCGACGCGCGCCCGGTTTCAACGCATTCCTAACCATGCGGGGCGGCTCGCGGGCCGCGCCGCATCCGGCCGAGGAGGCTTTCGTGTCGCTGTTTTCCGTCTTCATCTACACGGTACCCTTCCTCGCCGTGCTGACGGTGATCGTCTTCTTCCATGAGATGGGTCATTTCCTCATGGGCCGCCTGTTCGGCGTGAAGATCGACGCCTTTTCCCTCGGCTTCGGGCCGGAGCTGGCGCACTACGTCGATCGCCGGGGAACGCGCTGGCGCTTGGCGCTCCTGCCACTCGGCGGCTACGTCAAGTTCCACGGCGACGCCGACGGGGCCTCCATGACCCACACGGCGGCGACGGCGACGATGGCGCCCGAGGTGCTGTCGAAGACGCTGCTGGCGCAAACCGTGTGGAAGCGCGCCGCCGTCGTCGCCGCCGGGCCGATCGCCAACTTCATCGTCGCGATCGTCATCTTCTCCGCCATGTTCTACATCGAGGGCCGCGTCGTCCATGCGCCGCAGATCGGGGCCGTGCAGCCCGGCAGCGCCGCCGCCGTCGCCGGCTTCGCGCCCGGCGACCTCATCACGGCGGTGAACGGCGCGCCGCTCGACTCGTTCGAGGACATGCAGCGCATCGTGCAGACGGGCGATGGCGGCCCGATGTCGCTCGCCATCGTGCGCGAGGGCCGCGCCATGACGCTGGTCGCGCAGCCGCGGCGCCAAACGGTCCAGACCGTGTTCGGCCCGTTGACGACCAACATCCTCGGCGTGGAAGCGGACAGGGCGCCCGGCAACGCGCGCAACCTGCGGCTCGGCGCGCTGCAATCGGTCGCGATGGGCGCAACCGACACCTGGTCCGTGGTGGAAGGCACCGGGCACTTCCTCAAGGAACTCGTCGCCGGCCGCGAATCGACCGATCAGCTGTCCGGTCCCATCCGCATCGCGGAAGTGTCGGGGCAGGTGGCCCGGCTCGGCATCGGGCCGCTGCTGAAGTTCGTCGCCATCCTGTCGATCTCGATCGGTCTCCTCAACCTGCTGCCGATCCCGGTCCTCGACGGTGGGTTCCTGATGTTCTTCGCCTTCGAGGCGATCCGCGGCAAGGCGTTGGGCGAGCGCACGATGGAGGTCGGCTTCCGCATCGGACTGACCTTTGTGGCGGCACTCAGCCTGTTCGTCGCTTGGAACGACATTTCCCGTCATTTCCCCCAGCGTTCAAGCCCGGCTTCCACCGGCGACGTTCACAGGAAGTGAACGGAAACAGCCGGTTAACCCAGCTTCTTAACCCTGCGGATACCGTAAATTGTGTCTCGACCGCCACGGCAGGGTGAAAACGGGGCGAACGGCCGGAACGGCATTTTCAGCGTTGGCCTGACCCTGTAGAAAGCGAGCATCATGCGGAGGTGGGCTCGTGGGTCCGCCGCCGCCGGCGGGACGGGATGTCCGGCTGCCCGGCTTCGAGCCGGTGGGATGCCAGTCGGGGGCCGGGACCAGTAATGCTTTTGATAAAGGGCCACATCCACCGGATCGCCGCCGTGGCGACCGTGTTCTTGTCCCTGCTCGCCATCATTCCTGCTCACGCGGCGCAGGTCGACGTCCGCGGCAACCGGCGCGTCGACACGGAAACGGTGCGCTCGTACTTTTCCGGAACCAGCCCCGACGAGATCAACAAGGGCGTCAAGGACCTTTACGCCACCGGCCTGTTCTCGGACGTCAGGGTGGAGCGGGGCGGCGGCGGCGTCGTCATCGCCGTAACCGAGAACCGCCCGGTGAACCGCGTCTTCTTCGAGGGCGCGAGCAAGGTGAAGCCGGAACAGCTCACCACCGAACTGTCCACCAAGACGCGCGGCTCCTACAGCCAGACGCTGGTCAACGCCGACATCGAACGCATCAAGGACGTGTACCGCCGCTCGGGCCGCGCCGCCGCCGCCGTGACCGCGCGCACCGTTGAACTGCCGAACGGCGCGGTCGACGTCGTGTTCACGATCCAGGAGGGCGGCAAGACCGGCATCAAGGAGATCAACTTCATCGGCAACCGCGCCTATTCCGGCACCAAGCTGCGCGGGCTGATGGACACGACGGAGATGAACTATCTGTCCTTCTTCAAGTCGTCGGACGTGTACGATCCCGAGCGCATCGGCAACGACCTCGAGCTGATCCGCAAGTTCTACCTCCGCAACGGCTACGCCGACTTCCGCGTGGTCGGCTCGGATGCGCGCTACGATCCCGCCAAGAACGGCTACATCGTCGCCATCACCGTCGAGGAAGGCCCGCAGTACAAGGTCGGCAGCGTCAGCGTCGACTCGCGCGTTCCCGCCGTGGTCGACGCCACGCTGCGCCCCTACCTGCGCATCCGCGTCGGCGACACCTACAATGGCGACCAGGTCGAGAAGACGGTCGAGACCATGACGCGCGAACTGAACCGTCGCGGCTTCGCCTTCGCCCAGGTCAAGCCGCGCGGCGACCGCGATCCGGCGACGCGGCTGGTGTCGATTACGTTTGGCGTGGAAGAAGGCGCGCGGGTTTACATCGAGCGCATCGTGATCCGCGGCAACACCCGCACCCGCGACTACGTCATCCGCCGCGAGTTCGACCTCGGCGAGGGCGATGCGTACAACAAGGTCCTCGTCGACAGGGCGGAGCGTCGGCTGAACGGGCTTGGCTTCTTCAAGAAGGTCAAGGTCACCAACGAGGCCGGCTCTTCGACCGACCGCGTGGTCATCATCATCAACGTGGAAGACCAGCCGACCGGGTCGATCGGCGTGTCCGGCGGCTATTCCACCACCGACGGCTTCGTCGGTGAAGTGTCCGTCACCGAAACCAACTTCCTCGGCCGCGGCCAGTACGTCCGCGCCGCCGTCACCGAAGGGCAGCGCACCCGCGGCATCGAGTTCAACTTCACCGAGCCGTACTTCCTCGGGCGCCGGCTCGCGGCAGGGTTCGACCTGTTCGCCAAGCAGACGGACGTGTCGCAGTACTCGTTCTACAACAACTTCGTCGCCGGCGGCACGGTGCGTCTCGGCATACCGGTCACCGACGAGATCACCTTCTCGCCGCGTTACTCGATCTACCGTTCGGAGATCACCATCCCGAACAACGCCAACTTCCCCTACAACGACTGCACGGCGCCCATCAGCGGCATCACCCCCGGCTTCGGCGGTGCGCCGGCGCCGACGGCGACCGCGAACTGCCTGACCAACGGCGAAGCCTCGCTCGCCCTCAAGCAGGCGCAGGGCGTGCGCGTCACCTCGCTGTTCGGCTACACCTTGTCCTACAACACGCTGGACAAGTCCAAGAACCCGACCGACGGCTTCCTCGCCGAACTCCGCCAGGACATCGCCGGCGCCGGCGGCAGCGAGCGCTTCCTGCGCACCACCGGCGACGTGCGGTACTACCACGCGATCTACGACGACATCATCGGCCTCCTGCACGTGCAGGCCGGCGACCTCCGGGCGATCGGCAACGACCAGCTGCGCATCGTCGACAACTTCAATCTCGGCCCGACGCTGGTCCGCGGCTTCGCCCCCGGCGGCATCGGTCCGCGCGACGTGTCGCCGGGCATCGACTACACCAGCAACCCGCTCGGCGGCACCGACTACTTCGGCGCCTCGCTGGAAAGCCAGTTCCCGCTTTACGGCGTGCCGCGCGACCTCGGGTTGAGGGGCGCCGTGTTCTTCGACGCCGGCACGCTCTACGGGTACAAGGGTCAGACCAACTTCGCCAACGGCGGCGCGGTGACGGCCTACGGCGTGGCGCCGACCTTCTCGCAGGGTAACACCATCACGGTCGGTGCCGACCACAGCAGCCTGATCCGCACCTCGGCCGGCGCTTCCATTATCTGGCAGTCGCCGCTCGGCCCGCTGCGCTTCGACTTCGCCAAGGCCATCACCAAGAGCCAGTACGACGTGACGCAGTTCTTCCGCTTCTCCGGCGGCGCCACCTTCTAGCCGCGGGATCCCCGTCCCGCCGAATGCTGCCGCAGGTCGCGGCGGCGCCGGCGCGGCTTGACAGGGCGCGGTCGCCGGTTATCCCCGGCGCACCCGCCGGATCGGACCGCGCCGCCATGAGCCAACTCTCGTTTCTGCGGTCGTCCGACCCGTTGACGCTCGCCGCCGTGGCGGCGGAAACCGGCGCCCACCTGCCGAGCGGCGCCGATCCCTCGCTGGTGCTGCGCGGCGCGGCGCCCCTCGGGCGCGCCGGGCGGGACGAGGTCGCTGCCTTTCACGAGGGGATCGCCGCCGACGAGCTGGCGACGACGCGGGCGGGCGCCTGCCTCGTCGCCCCGCGCCATCTCGCGCACGTGCCCGCCGGCACCGTCGCCCTGACGACGAACCACCCGCGCGAGGCCTTCGCCGCCTTGGCCGTGATGCTGCACCCCGGCAGCATCGGCCCTTCCACGGTCGTCGCCAACCACGGCATCGACCCGAGCGCGCGCGTCCATGCGGGCGCCCTGATCGAGCGCGGCGCGGTGATCGATCCCGGCGCCATCGTCGGACCGGGCGCGGAGATCGGCGCGGGAACGTTCATCGGCGCGCTCACCGTCGTCGGCGCCGGCGTACGCATTGGCCGTGACTGCGCGATCGACAGCCACGTCAGCCTCACCCACGCCCTGCTTGGCGACCGCGTCCTCATCCACGCCGGCGCCCGCATCGGGCAGGGCGGCCGGGCGCTGCGGCTCGGCCGGGTCATCATCCAGAACGACGTCGAGATCGGCGCCAACGCCGCAATCGAACGGGGCGAGCTGACGGACACGGTGATCGGCGAGGGCAGCCGCGTCGCCCCCCTCGCCACCGTTGCCGCCGGCGTCACCACGGCGCGTGGGGCGCGGATCGCAGCCCGCATCATGGCACCGGCCGACGCGTCGACGGGCGGTGCTGCGCGACCCGTTCCGCCGCCGCGCGAAATGCTCTAAAGCGGGGCCGCGCGGGGCTGCGCGAAGGACGCGACATGGGTGACGGGGTGGCAGGCGAGCTTCGCTCTTTCGACATACACGAGATCCTGGCGTGCCTGCCGCATCGCTACCCGTTCCTCCTCGTCGACCGCATCGTCGCGGCGGATGGCGACCTGTCCTGCATCGGCATCAAGAACGTCAGCTTCAACGAACCGCAGTTCCAGGGGCATTTCCCCGGCCGGCCGGTGATGCCGGGCGTGCTGCTCATCGAGGGCATGGCGCAGACGGCCGGCGCCTTCTGCATCCAGGCGCGCGCCAAGGCCGGCGCCGCCCCGCCGCTCGTGTATTTCATGACGATCGACAAGGCGAAGTTCCGCAAACCGGTCGTCCCCGGCGACCGCGTGGAGTACCACGTGGAGCGCACGAACCAGCGCCGCAACATGTGGTGGTTCAAGGCGCGCGCCCTGGTCGAAGGCCAGTGCGTCTGCGAGGCGGAGTTTTCGGCCCTGCTTTCGGAGCAGGCGATCTAGGCGGTCAGCGGACCGGGTATAGGAGCGCGAACATGACGAAAGCGGTCAGGATCCACCAGTACGGCGGCCCCGAGGTGATGCGCGTCGAGGAGGTCGACACGCCCAAGCCCGGCGCGGGCGAGGTGCTGGTCCGTTTCCACGCGGTCGGCGTGAACTTCATCGACACCTACTTCCGCACCGGCGCCTACAAGGCACCGGCGCTGCCCTTCGTGCCGGGCAACGAGGGTGCCGGCGAGGTCGTCGCGCTCGGCGAGGGCGTGACCGGCTTCGCCGTGGGCGAGCGCGTCGCCTTCGTCGGCACGCTCGGCTGCTACGTCGAACACCGCACCGTGCCCGCCGCGCGGCTGCTCAAGCTGCCGGACGCCGTGTCCTACGAGACCGCCGCGGCGATGATGCTGAAGGGACTGACCGCGCAGTACCTGCTGCACCGCACCTATCGCGTGCAGCGCGGCGATACCATCCTGGTCCACGCGGCGGCAGGCGGCGTCGGCCTCATCCTGTGCCAGTGGGGCAAGAAGCTCGGCGCCACCGTGATCGGCACCGCCGGCTCCAAGGAAAAGGCCGAGCAGGCCAGCCGGGCGGGGGCGGACCACGTCATCCTTTACCGTGACGAGGACTTCGTCGCGCGGGTCAAGGAACTGACCGGGGGCAAGCTGTGCGCGGCGGTGTATGACGGCGTCGGCAAGGCGACCTTCGCCGGCTCGCTCGACTGCCTCAGGCCGCTCGGCATGTTGGCGAGCTTCGGTTCCGCGTCGGGCAAGGTCGATCCCATCGACATCGGCGTCCTCGCGCCCAAGGGATCGCTGTTCCTGACGAGGCCGACGCTCGCGACCTACACGGCCGACGCCGCCGACCTGCAACGCATGGCGCGCGACCTGATGACGGTGGTGGCGGACGGCGACGTCAAGATCACCATCCACGACAGCAAGCCGCTCGACGACGTCGTCGCCGTGCACAGGATGCTGGAAGCGCGGGAAACCACCGGCTCCACCGTGCTGACCCTTTGACCCCACGCGAAAAAGCCCGGCCGCGGGGCCGGGCTCTTCGTCGGGAAGGGTCGAGCGCTCAGTACCGGGCGACGACGGGCGCGGCGGCGAGCGTGTCGAACTTGTAGGAGAACCCGGCCTGGACGCGGTTGTCGGTTTCGCGGTGCGTCACGTTCACCACGCCGCCGGTCGAGTTCACCAGGTTGTCGGTGAAGCGGCCGAAGTCTGTGAAGCGGTACTCGACGCGCGCCGACAGGTTGTTGGTGAAGGCGTATTCGACGCCGCCGCCGACCGTGTAGCCGACGCGGGTGTTGGTGCGCGAGTCGAAGGCGCCGGTCGCGTTGTTGAAGTAGTTGTTCTGCAGGCTGCCGAAGGCGGCGCCGCCGGTTGCATAGAACAGCGCGCGGTCGAAGGCGACGCCGAGGCGGCCACGCACGGAGCCCTGGATGTTCTCGCGGGCGCTGTCGGTCACGCCGGCCACCGGCAGGAAAGAGTTCGCGCGGGCGCTGGTGCCGTCGACGTCGCCCTCGATGCCGATCACGCCGCCGGTGCCGAAGCCGAAGCCGCCGTTCTGACCGAAGAAGCTGCCGATCACGGGCAGGGACTGGGTCGAGAACAGGTAGCCGACATGGGCGCCGCCGATGACGCCGTTCTTGTTGGCGCTGGTCGCGTCGAGCAGGGCGCCCGTGCCCGCGATGGTGGAGGCGGCGTTGGACTTGCCGAACTCGTAGCCGACCTGACCGCCGACGTAGAAGCCGGTCCAGGTGAAGACCGGGATCGGCGGCGGGGGCGCGTAGACCGGCGGGGCGCGACGCGACGGGAGGTCGGCGGCGAGCGCGGTGGTCGACAGAAGCGCGAGGGCGACGGCCGACGCGATGGACTTGATGTGCATCGTTGTTCCCCTCAGAAGCGATGTTGACCTGTTAACGTCCCGATCGCCGCGAAGGATGACGGTTCCGCCCGCTTGATGGCGCGAAACCCGGCTCGTGGCACGAGGGTCACACATTGCCTAGTCGATGGGCAATTTCGTACCGCTTGCGGGGGATCCGGCGCGGACCGGATCCCCCGCAAGCTGCGTTGTTGCCCGGTCAGTACCGGGCGACGACCGGCACCGGCGAGGCAAAGCTGTTGAACTTGTAGGAGAAGCCGGCCTGGACGCGGTTGTCGGTCTCGCGGTGCGAAACGTTAACGGTGCCGCCGGTCGAGTTGCCGAGGTTGTCGGCGAAGCGGCCGAAGTCGGTGAAGCGGTATTCGACGCGCAACGACAGGTTGTTGGTGAAGGCGTACTCGACGCCGCCGCCCACCGTGTAGCCGACGCGGGTGCGGCTGACGGAGTCGAAGGCGCCCGTCGTCGTGTTGAGGTAGTTGTTCTGCAGCCCGCCGAAGGCGACGCCGCCGGTGCCGTACACCAGGACGCGGTCGAAGGCGACGCCGAGGCGGCCACGCACGGAGCCCTGGATGTTCTCGCGGGCGCTGTTGGCGATGTTGCCGAGCAGGTAGTTCGCGCGGGCGCTGGTGCCGTCGACGTCGCCCTCGATGCCGAACACGCCGCCGGTGCCGAAGCCGCCGAGGACGTTGAGCACGGGAAGCGACTGCGTCGAGAACAGGTAGCCGACATGGCCGCCGCCGATGACGCCGCTCTTGCTCGCGCTGTTGGCGGCGAGGCCGATGCCGGTGGCGTTGCCGAAGGCGAAGGCGTTGGACTTGCCGAACTCGCCGCCGACCTGGCCGCCGACGTAGAAGCCGGTCCAGGTGAAGACCGGGATCGGCGGCGGGGGCGCGTAGACCGGCGGGGCGCGGCGCGAGGGCAGGTCGGCGGCGAAGGCCGAGCCGGCGACCGCGGCGAGCGCCACCGTCGAGAAAAGGAAGCGTTTGATCACTGGATGCCCTTTCATGAAGCAGCGGCGGCTCGATAGGCCGATGCCGCGCCGGCAGGAAGCCGAAAGCGCCGCGTCGCGCTCCGTGGAGGCATTTAGATCCGAAGGTGTATCTTATCCGTTACCGCAAGCAACCGTTCAGGGTGTCCAGCATAAATGACTAACCCACGGATGTTACAAGAGTGTTAACCGAGTTCCCCAAATAAATCGTAGTCGTCGGCGCTTTTTATCTTGACCGTGACGATATCGCCGGAGCGGATCGGCCGCCGGCTCGTGATGTGGACCACGCCGTCGATCTCGGGAGCGTCGCCGGTGGTGCGGGCGGTGCCGCCCGTCGTGCCGCCCGCGTCGACGATGACCTTGAGCCGCCGCCCGACCTTGGCTTTGAGGCGGCGGGCGCCGATCGCGCGCTGGTGCTCCATGAAGCGGCGGTGGCGCGCCGCCTTCAGCTCCGGCGGCACCTCGGGCAGGCCGAGGTCGTTCGCCGGCGCGCCGGCGACCGCCTCGTAGGGGAAGGCGCCGACGCGGTCGAGCTTGGCGGCGTCGAGCCAGCCGAGCAGGGCGTCGAAGTCGGCGTCTGTTTCGCCGGGGAAGCCGACGATGAAGGTCGAGCGCAGCGTCAGCTCCGGGCACAGCTCCCGCCAGCGGGCGATGCGCTCCAGCAACCTGTCGCGGTCGCCAGGCCGGCGCATCGCCTTCAGCACCGCGGGGCTGGCGTGCTGGAAGGGGATGTCGAGGTAGGGAAGGATCAGCCCCTCCGCCATCAGCGGGATGACGTCGTCGACGCTGGGGTAGGGGTAGACGTAGTGCAGCCGAACCCAGGCGCCGAGCGACCCCAGCTCGCGCGCGAGGTCGACGAGGCGGGTGCGCACCTCGCGGTCGCGGAACGGACTCGGCGCATAGCGCAGGTCGACGCCGTAGGCGCCGGTGTCCTGCGACACCACCAGCAGCTCCTTGACGCCTGCGCGCACCAGGCGCTCGGCCTCGCGCAGCACCTCGCCGGCCGGGCGCGACACGAGGCGGCCGCGCAGGTGCGGGATGATGCAGAAGGAGCAGCTGTTGTTGCAGCCTTCCGAAATCTTGAGGTAGGCATAGTGCCGCGGCGTGAGCTTGATGCCCTGCTCGGGCACCAGCGACAGCTTCGGGTCGTGCGGCGCCGGCGCGGCGTCGCGCACCGCGCGCATCACGCTTTCATAGGCCTGCGGCCCGGTGATCGCGAGCACGTTGGGATGGCGCGAAAGGATCGCGTCGGGGGTGGCGCCCATGCAGCCGGTGACGATCACCTTGCCGTTCTCGTCGAGCGCTTGACCGATGGCGGCGAGCGACTCCGCCTTGGCGCTGTCGAGGAAGCCGCAGGTGTTGACCACCACGAGGTCGGCGCCGGCGTGGCTGCGCGACAGCTCGTAGCCCTCCGCGCGCAGCTGCGTGATGATGCGCTCGCTGTCGACCAGCGCCTTGGGGCAGCCCAGCGACACGAAGGACACGCGCGGCGCGGCGGTGGGGATGGCGGGCAGGGGGGCGTTCATGGCGCCGTGACTGTCACGATCGCGGCGCCGGCGCAATGCGCCGCATGCGCCAAGCGCGTCACACGCGAAGGGGGCCGGCGCGTGGCGCGGGCCCCCCGATGCCGTTCAAGTGCGCGGGGTGGGCGCGTCGCCTAGTAGCGGGCGACGACCGGAGGCGCGACGGTGGTGTCGAACTTGTAGGAGAAGCCGGCAGTGACCTGGTTCTCGGTGTCGCGATGGGTGAAGTTCACCGGCACCGCGCCGGCCGCGGCGGCGAAGGTCTGCGTGTAGCGCCCGAAATCCTCGAAGCGGTATTCGGCGCGCAGCGACAGCGTGTTGGTGAAGGCGTATTCGATGCCGCCGCCCACCGTGTAGCCGACGCGGGTGTTGGTCAGGGTGGCGACGTCGCCGACGCCGTCGTTGTAGCCGTTGCGGAAGGTCGCGAAGGCGGCGCCGCCGGTGGCGAAGAACAGCGCGCGGTCGACGGCGATGCCGAGGCGTCCGCGGATCGAGCCCTGGAGGTCGTTGCGGTGCGTTTCCAGCGTGCCGGGGATGCCGGCGATCAGGCTGGAGGAGCGGTAGCTGAGGCCGCGCACGTCGCCCTCGATGCCGATCACGCCGCCGGTGCCGCCGAAGCCGCCGATCACGGGCACGCCGCTGAAGGCGCCGGCGAACTGGCCGATGAAGGGCACAGACTGCGTGGAGAAGTTGTAGCCGATGTGGCCGCCGCCGACGACGCCGTCGGGGCGCCCCACCGAGTAGTTGGCGGTCGCGGCGGTGCCCGGCACGGTCGCGAAGACGTTGTCGTTGCCGAAGGCGTAGCCGGCGTCGAGGCCGCCGTAGAGGCCCGTCCAGGTGAAGGCCGGGATCGGCGGCGGCGCGTAGGCCGGCGGGCTGCGGCGCGAGGGCAGGTCGGCCGCGAAGGCCGACGTGGCGAGCGCGGCGATGGTCGCGGTGGAAAGGAGCAGGCTGCGGATCACGCTCTGGACTTTCGGCAACGAAGCGATGGCACGATGAATGAGCGCAAAGCGGACTTGCCACAACCGCCAAACCCCGCCCGGCGGTGGATAGCGGGCCTTATCCCGAAGCCTGTTACCGACGTGCAACGGACACGCGGGCACCCGCCCTCGCCGCCCGCAGCGCCCCTGCCGCCGCGGTGCCGACCCGTTCGCGCTTGCATCACGCGAGCGTCGGCCTACAAGCCGGAACAATGGTGCTTGCCGGCGCAACGGAGGGATCGTCCCCATGTCTTCAAGGATGTTGCCGATCGTGGCGTGGGCGGCCATCGCGGCGGCGGCGAGCGCGGCGTCGGCGGAGCCGAGCTACACGCTCAAGGACGTCACCGCGTGTTCGAAGGACGCGATGCGGCTGTGCCGCGACAAGCTTCCCGACCTCGACCGCATCCAGGATTGCATGAAGGCCAACATCGATCGCCTTCGTCCCGCCTGCCGCGCCAGGTTCAGCCAGGCGCATTGACGGCATCGCGGCGCTCCACCGGGGACGTGGCGGCGCCGAGGGTCACGCCGCCGTCGCCACCATGTCGCGTATCCGGGGGTAAACCTCCGCCACCCAGCGGCGGCCGGCGAAGATGCCGTAATGCCCGACGCCGGTCTGCACGTGGTGCGCGCGCATGGACGGGCGCACGCCGCTGCACAGCTCCTGCGCCGCCATCGTCTGCCCGAGCCCGCATATGTCGTCGCGCTCCCCTTCCACCGTGAGCAGCGCCGTGCGGCGGATCGCGGTCGGATCAACGCGCCGCCCCGCGATGCGCAGCGCGCCGCGGGCGAGGTCGTGGGTTTGGAACACCTGCCGCACCGTTTGCAGGTAGAAGTCGGCGGAAAGATCCATCACGGCGAAGTACTCGTCGTAGAAGGCCCGGATCGTTTCATACGCCGCCGCGTCGCCCCGCGCCGAGGCGTCGGCCATGTCGGCGAAGGCCTTCTCGTGGCGCGCGCGGTTCATCCCGATGAAGGCGATGAGCTGCATGAAACCGGGATACACGTCGCGCCCGGCGCCCTTGTAGAAGGCCGGCACGCGATCGCAGAGTTCGCGCTCGAACCACCCGATCGGCTTGGAATTGGCAAGCGCGTTGACCCTGGTCGGATTGATGCGCGCGTCGATCGGACCGCCCATCAGCGTGAGGGAGCGCGGCTGCGCCGGATCGCCGTCCTCCGCCATCAGCGCGGCGGCGGCCAGCGCCGGGACCACCGGCTGGCACACGGCGACGACGTGGCTGCGCTCGCCGAGCTGGCGGAGGCCGCCGATCACCTCGGCGACATAGGTCGACAGGTCGAACGTGCCGGCCTCGCGCGGCACGTCGCGGATGTTGTGCCAATCGGTGACGTACACGTCGTGGTCGATCAGCAGCGTCTGGATGGTGGGGCGCAGCAGGGTGGCGAAGTGCCCCGACATCGGGGCGACCACCAGCACGCGCGGCTGCGCGACCGTGGTATCCTTGCGAAAGTGCAGCAGGCTCATGAAGGGCGTGCGCGCGACGACCTCCTCCTCGACCGCGACGAGGCCGTTGCCGACCGGCACGGGCTGGATGGCGAAAGCCGGCCGCCTGCTCGACATGCGCACGGCGGCGAAGGTCTCGAGCCTGGCGGCGAAGGGCAGCAGGCCGGCCGGCGACGGGCCCGTCCAGGGCGGAAACGCCGGCCAGATTGCCGGCCAAGGTAGGCGCAGCGTGGTCGCCGCCATCGACGCGAGCGGCCGCATGACGTCCAGCACCGCCGACTGCGCCTCGAAGGCCCCGTAGATCATCGCAACCCTCGGCAGCGGTCATGGCTTCGCCCCGGGCGCCGGCATGCAACGTGCCAGTCACCGCGCGCAACGCAGCCTCAGGGCGCGCGCGAGATCCTTGGGGATCGGGCGTGGCCGGAGTGGACATGGCCGGAATGGGCATGGCGGGAGTGGGCATGGCCGACGCGACGCTGACCATCAGCAGCAGGAACTACTCGTCGTGGTCCCTGCGCGGCTGGCTGATGACGAAGTTCTCCGGCCTCGATTTCGCCGAGCGCGTCATCCCGCCGACGAACCCGAGCGTGCGGGCCGAACTGCTCCTGCTGTCCCCGTCCATGCTGGTGCCGGCGCTGCACCATGACGGGCTCACGATCTGGAACAACCTCGCCATCGGCGAGTACCTCAACGAGCTGCGGCCGGATGCCATGCTGCTGCCGCGCGACCGCGCCCGACGGGCGCGCTGCCGTTCGATCTCCGGCGAGATGCATTCGAGCTTCGCGCCGATGCGCTCGGCACTGCCGATGAACCTGAAGGGCAGCTTCCCAGGCTTCCGCGTGTGGTCGCGGGCGCAGGCCGACATCGACCGCATCTTCGCGATCTGGCGCGACTGCCTCGACGAGTTCGGCGGCCCCTACCTGCTCGGCGACACGCGGTCGGTCGCCGACGCCATGTACGCGCCGGTCGCCACCCGCCTCAGGACCTACCACGTGCCGACCGACGACGCGTGCCAGCGCTATTGCGACACGATCTTCGCGATGTCCGAGATGGCCGAGTGGATCGCCGCCGCCCAGGTCGAGCCCGTCGACGTCGAGGAACTCGAGATGGAGTTCTGAGCCGGCCCCGCTGTCCGACGTTCAGCAGGCGACGCCCATGTCCCGGTAGAACGTCGCGATGCGGGTGAACCAGTCGTGGCGCGCCTGGAGGTGGGCCATGCCGGTGCCGCGATGGGGCAGTTGCAGGGTGGTGACAAGCGCCTCGATCTCGCGCCGTGCCGAAAGCTGCGACGCGGACAGCGTTCCCGACTTCATCGCGTCCTCGATCGGATCGAGGGCGGTCAAACCGATGGGGAACAGTTCGCGGAAGATGACGCGGTCGTGGAGACCGTCGGCGGCGCGGAACTTCAACTCGCCCGCCATGCGCCCGAGACTGACCGCGATCTGCTTGGCGTTGTTGGACTGCAGCGAGGCGATGCGGTTGCGCACCAGCACCCAGTCGATGAGGCCGTGGTCGACGAGGTGGCGCTTGCGCCGCGCTTCGATCACGAGGTCGGCGTAGTGCGCCACCTCGCCGCGCCTGGTGCGGTCGTGGTGGACGCGCGAGAACACGTCGACATCGATGTAGGAGTCGTTGACCGGCGACACCAGCGTGTCGGCGAGCGAATGGGCGAGCCGCATCAGGTACGAGTCCGACGCCGGCGTATCGATCACCACGAACTCGTAGGCATGCTCGACCTGCGCGACCGCATCGGCAAAGGCGCCGAATTCGATGGTCTCGTTGTCGCGCACGTTGTCCGACGTGCCGCGCGCCAGCGCGAAATGGAACGGCAGCTCGACGTCCCACGGCGCGCTCAGCGCCCAGGACGCGCGGTTCTCGAGGAAGCGCGTCAGCGTCTGCTGCCGCGTGTCGAGATCAATGGTGGCGACGCGGAAGCCCGCTTTCAGCAGGGCGACGGACAGATGGATGGAAAGCGTCGACTTGCCCGTGCCGCCCTTCTCGTTGCCGACGACGATCACGTGCGCCGAACGCAGGTCCGGCGGTTCGAGGTCGTCGGCATCGGCGGCCCGGGCCATCGATCAGGCGGCTCCTGATTCCATCGGATGTTACTAATCCGCCGAAGCGCCCGCTGTCACGCGTTCCATGCGTCGGTTTTTTTCCGCGCCGGCGCGATCACGCCCGGTAAAGCCAGTCCTGCCGGGCGAGGAGGCGGGTGCCGCCGAGTGCGCGCAACGCGGCGTCGCGCGCCACGGCGGCCGGCCCGCGCAGGTGGTAGATTTGCCCGAGCCGGCGCGACGTGTCCTGCACGCGCGTCACCCGGCCGAGGCGGGCGCGGGAATAGCCATCCAGGGCGTCGCCGATCGCTATGTCCGAGGAGGCGAGGGCGTCGGCGAGCGCACCGGCATCCTCGATGGCCTGCGCGGCACCCTGCGCCAGGAACGGCAGGATGGGATGGGCGGCATCACCGAGCAGGGCGACCGGGCCGGCGTTCCAGGCGGCGAGCGGCGCGCGGTCGAAGAGCGGCCAGGTCGTCCACGTCGGCGCCGCGGCGATCAGGGCGCGGGCGGCGGGGTGCCATCCGGCGAAGCGGGCGCCGATCGTCGCCGCCGCGCCCGGCTCCGCCCACGCCGCTTCGGCGGTCGCAGCACTCGCGGGCTCGCGGGTCACGGCCACGACGTTGACCAAGCGCCCGCCATCGATCGGGTAATGCACGAGATGGGCGTCGCCGCCGAGCCACAGCCCGGTCTCCTCGGGCGCGGCCTCCACCGCCGCCGCGTCGACGAGGGCGCGCCACGCGGTGCGACCGGTCTCGCGCGGTGCGTCGTTGGTTCCCGCGGCGAGGCGCGCACGCACCGTCGAGCGGACGCCGTCGGCCCCGATCAGGGCGTCGGCGTCCAGCGTGCGGGCGACGAGCCCGTGCTTCAGCGTGGCCTGCACCACGCCCGCGGCCGTGGTACCGAAGCCGGCGAGGCTGGTGCCGAGACGCAAGGCGACCGCGCCGTCGGCTGCGACCGCCTGCGCGAGCACGTCCTGCAGGTCGGCGCGGCGGATCACGAGGTAGGGCGCGCCCCAACGCCGTTCCGCGTCGCCGAGCGGCATGAAACACAGGGTGCGCCCACTGCGGGCGCTGCGCACGCGGATGCCGCCGGGCCGCGTTGCGCGCGCCGCCACCGCATCGAGCACGCCGAGGCGGCGCAGGACGCGGCTGGCGTTGGGCGAGAGTTGCAGCCCGGCCCCGACGCTCGTCAGCGCCGGCGCGCGCTCCGCGACGACCACGGCGGCGCCGATGCGCGACAGCGCCAGCGCGGCGGCAAGCCCGCCGATGCCCGCGCCGGCGATCAGGACCTTCATCGCCCGCGCGGCTCGGTTCGGCGTTCCGCGTCGCCGCCGACCGTCACATGACCGTGCCGGGGGTCGGCTGGGACGTTTCGGCGTCCGGCATGTAAAGGCTTTCGGGCGGTGCGCACAGGTCCGGAATGGTGGCGTCGAAGACGAAACGGGTCGAGCAGTAGGAGCACACGATGTCGAACTCGTCGCCCATGTCGATGAAGATATGGGGGTGGTCGAACGGGGGCAGGGCGCCGACGCACATGAACTGGCGCGTGCGCACCCGCAGCGCGGGCAGGCCCTGCTGGTTGTGGAAGTGCGGGGTGCCAAACATCGCCATGCCGTCGATCCTCGTTGTGACCCACGCTCCTATCCCATCCGCGCGCGGCGCGGCAACGGCGCGGCCGGCGCAGGGCGCGCCGCATGTCCGCCGCTGACCTTCCGGCGCCCGCCTCGTTTGCCGGGGCGGCGCGCCCGCTCGTCGCCGTGGTCGCGATGGCCCGCAACGGCGCGATCGGACGCAACGGCGCGCTGCCCTGGTCGATGCCGGGCGACCTCGCCCGCTTCCGCGCGCTCACCATGGGCAAGCCGATGATCATGGGCCGGCGCACCTTTGAGGCGATCGGCAAGGCGCTGCCGGGCCGGGAAAGCATCGTTGTGTCGCGTCGCGCGCG
>CAXTFM010000038.1:0-26784 GCA_964243435.1 uncultured Beijerinckiaceae bacterium | reverse complement strand
ACCGCGAGCTTCCTCGCGCGCGGCGACACGCGCACGCCGATGCTGGTGGCCCTCGCCGCCTTCGCCTTCAACATCGTGCTCAAGCTTTTGCTGTACCGCCCCTTCGGCGCGGTCGGCCTTGCCGCGGCGACGGCGGCGGGGAGCTGGGTGAACCTGCTGCTGCTGACGGTGCTGGCCCTGCGCCGGGGCGCGATGCGGCCCGACGCGCTGCTGGGCCAGGTCGCGACCGCCGTGTCGGCCGCCTCCTTCGCCCTCGCCATGTTCGCGCTGGTCGGGCCGAAGCTCGGTTTGATCGCCTTCCGCAGCGCCGGCGGCGGACTGATCGAGCTGGTTTTCGCGCTCACCGCCGTGCTCGGCGCGCTGGTTTACGGCGCCGTGCTCGCCGTGGCGCTGCGCGCCAACGGCGTCGAGCTGCCCTGGCCACAGCGCCTTGCGCGGCTGCGGCCGCGCTTCATCTAGCGAAGCCTGCGACTGCGGTCGCGCTTCGCTTGACCGGTCATGCGGCTGCGCCCGCGCTTGTTCGAGCACGGTTCATGCAGCCAGCGCGGCGAGCACCCGCGCCCAGGAGCGCGCACCCTTGTGGAACGAGGTCATCGCGTACTTCTCGTTCGGCGAATGCACGCGGTCGTCGGGCAGGCCAAAGCCGATCATCAGCGACTCCATGCCAAGGCTGTCCTTGAACGCACCGACGATGGGGATGGAACCGCCGCAGCCGGCCATCACCGGCTCCACTCCCCATTCGCTGGCGAGCGCGCGGCGCGCCCGCGTCAGCCGGTCCGAGGCGAAGGGCAGGTTGATCGCGGGCGAGGCCCCGTGCGCGATGAAATCCGCCGTGCAGTCCTTCGGCAGCCGCGCCGCGACGAAGGTGCGGAAGCCCGCCGCGATCGCCGCCGGGTTCTGGCCTGCGACGAGGCGGAACGAGATTTTCGCGCTGGCCTGCGCCGGCAGCACGGTTTTCGACCCTTTGGCGGTGTAGCCGCCTTGGATGCCGTTGACGTCGCAGGTCGGGCGCGACCAGATCTGCTCCAGTATGCTGCGGCCGCGTTCGCCCGCGGGCACGGCGAGGCCGACGTCGCCGAGAAAGCCCGCGCCATCGAAGCCGAGCGCCCGCCACTGCTCGGCCACCGCCGCCGGCGGCTCCGCGACGCCGTCGTAGAAGCCCGGCACGGCGACGCGTCCGTCCGCATCGTGGAGGTCGGCGACGACGCGCGCCAGCACGCGGATCGGGTTGATCGCCGGGCCACCGAACATGCCGGAGTGGAGGTCGCGGTCGGCGCCGGTGATCGTCACCTCCTCCAGCACCAGGCCGCGCAGCATGGTGGTGATGGCGGGCGTGTGAGCGTTCCACATCCCCGTGTCGCACACCAGGGCGACGTCGGCGCGAAGCTCCTCCGCGTGCGCCGCAAGGAACCCGGGAAGCGAGGGCGAACCCGTCTCTTCCTCGCCTTCGAGCAGCACGGTGACGTGGCAGGGCAGGCCGCCGGTGTCCGCGAAGGCGCGGCAGGCCTCGACGAAGGTCATGAGCTGGCCCTTGTCGTCGGCGGTGCCGCGCCCGACGATCTCGCGCCGTCCATCCACCTCGACGACGGCCGGCTGGAACGGCGGCGCGTGCCATAGCGCCACCGGATCCGCCGGCTGCACGTCGTAGTGGCCGTAGAACAGCACGTGCGGCGCGTCCGGGTTCCTGGCGCGGGCGTGGCCGACGACCATCGGGTGGCCGGCCGTCGGGCGCACGGCGGCAGCGAAGCCGATCGCGGCGAGTTCCGCGGCCGCCCAGTCGGCGGCGCGCCGGCACTCGGCGGCGAAGGCCGGATCGGTCGACACGGATGGGATCGCCACGAAGTCGAGAAGCCGCCGCACGGCGCCGTCGAGGTTGCCGTCGATGCGTGCGAGCACCGATTCAAGCCGGGCTGAACCGGACGAGGCTGAACCGGGCGAGGTCGTGTCGAGCGAAGTCATGTGGACTCCCGAGCCGTTGCCGCGATGATGGCATTCCTCCATAGGTCGGATCGTCCACCGGGGGCAACGGTCGCGCGCCGTCCCGTGCGGGTCGCGATCGGGGACGGGTGCCGTGGCACGAGTGACGAGCGAGTTCTGGGTCGCCGCCTACCTCCGGCGCGCCAACCGCGACGGGGTCGCCGCGGTGCTGCGCCGCCGCGGCAATCCCGAAGCTGGGGCCGTGTACGTCAAGCTCGATCGCCTCGATGGCCGCGCGGCCGTGTACGGTCCCGCGCCGCAGGACGAGACGCACGGCGAGCGCCGATTCCTACGCCTGCACGGGGAGACGTGGATCGAGCCCGCAGACGCCGAGCGGCGGCTCGCCCGCGAGATCGGCTTCGACGCCGACATCTGGATCGTCGAGATCGAGGACCGGCTGGGCGACCCGTTGGTGGACCTCGTTGCGCTGGACTGAGCGCATCGCGGCGGCCTTTATGCAACAGGTCGCGTCACCCGTGTCGCCGGTGATGAATCGTTAACCGGTTCCCGACCAGAAAGGGCGTGCCGCAGCCGTGACTTGCAGCAGTGCCCTGGAGCCGCTCGATGGGTGTCCTCGTTTCCTTTCCGCGTCCGACGACACCCGCCCGCGCCATGGTGGACGGGCACAGCGCCGCAATCCTGTTCTTCACGGGCGTGCGCTACGTACGCATGGACGATGCAGCAATGCGCGCCTGCCGAGTGGCCGCGGTGCCGCCGATAAAGAAACGCCGCCGGGCAGCTCAAGCCAAGGCGCCCGCCGCAGAGTGCCTCGCCTAAGCGTGACGCCTACTCAGTATGGTGCGACGGCCGCGTGGGACGGCACGTTGTAGTACGGCTGCTGCGGCGGTGTCGCGTAGCCGCGCACGATGAAGGCATGGTCGTAGGGCGCGATCGCCACGAGCGGACCTGTCGCCACGGAATTGGGGAGCGGCAGCGGCACCGGTGCGGGATACGCGAGGTAGGTGTCACAACGGGCCGGCGCCACCGTTCCCGCCAGCACCCAACCGAGAAGAACGATCCGTCGTATCAGCACCGTTGAGCTCCTCGCGCCGAAGCTGTTTGCAGCACAACAACCGTCGATCCTTGTCGAAGTTCGCCATCGTCGCCAGCAAGGCGCCGTCGTTCCCTCGCCATGGTGAACGAACGGTCTAGGGCAGGAAACCCTCGAACACGACCTGCGCCCCGAAGCGATCCGCCGCCGCGCGCGCCGTCGCGTCGCGCACTGTCCATGCGGTGAGCGGGAGGCCGGGGTGGCACGCCACGGCCGCCGCGAGGTCGTCGACGCGCCACGACAGGAAGTCGCAACGCGCCGGCAGACGCGTTCGCCTGCCCTGCGACGGTCCGACCAGGCCGACGGGGCAGGGCGCGTCGGCGCAGCGGGCGACGAGGTCGGCGTCGAAGCCTTCGAGGGCGACCGGGCCGCGGTAGCCCGCAACGACGTCGCGCACGCGGTCGGCGAGGCGGGGGTCGTCGCCCTTGATCTCGATCACAAGCGGTGCGCGTCCGGCGATGGCGGCGAGGAAGGCGGGGAGTGTCGGGATGCGGCTGCCGTCGCGCAACGGCAGGCTTGCGATGGTGGCGGCGTCACCGTCCGCGCAGCGCATGGCAACGCCGGTCAAGCGCCCGAGGTCGTCGTCGTGGACCACCATCGCCTCGCCATCACGCGACAGTTGCACGTCGCACTCGATGCCGTAGCCGGAGGCGACCGCCGCCTCCGCCGCCGCGACGGTGTTCTCGATTGGACCGGGACCGCCGCAGCCGTGCAGGCCGCGATGGGCGATGGGGCGGGCGATCAGGCGCGCCAGCGCCGCTGCCGTCACGACACGGCGAAGATCGCCTCGACCTCCGTCGCCGAATCAAGCGGAAGCTCGGCGACGCCGATGGTCGAGCGGGCGTGGCGGCCCTTGTCGCCGAACACCGCCACCATCAGGTCGGAGGCGCCGTTCATCACGCCGGCGATGGCGGAAAAGCCGGGCGCCGTGTTCATGAATCCGCCGAGGCGGACACAGCGCTCGATACGGTCGAGGTCGCCGACCGCCGCCAACGCCTGTGCCAGCACGTTGACCGCGCACAGCCGCGCCGCCGCCGTCGCCGCCTCGGGCGACACGCCGGCGCCGATCTTGCCCTTGTGTTGCGGCGCGATCGCGCCGTCCGGCCCCAGCGCGATCTGGCCCGACACCACCAGCAGCGAGCCGTAGAGGACATAGGGCACGTAGTTCGCCACCGGCACCGCCGGCGTGGGCAGTTCGATGCCGAGGTCGCGCAAACGGTTCGCAATCGCGCTCATGTCAACTCCTTGGTCGCGGCACCCTTATGCGGATCGGAGCCGGCGCGGCAAGCGCCCGCCCGCATTTCCGCCACGGCGATCCGCTAGCTCTTCCGCTTCACCGCCGGGGACTTGAGTTCGCTTTGATGGACCGACATCACCGATCGCCTCGCCGCCGCCTCGTCCTCATCGCCGCCGCGGTCGCCGCCGTTTCGGCCGGTGCCGGGGTTCGCGCGGAGGCGCCGGCGCGCTCCGCCGCCATCGGCAAGCCCGAGGTCGTTCGCAGCGCCTTGGCGGCACCGCTCGCCGCCCACCGTGCCATCTACCGCATCACGCTCGCCAACGCGGTCGGCAGCAAGAGCCCGACCGCGGCGCGCGGGCGCGTCAGCTACGAGTTCACCGGATCGAGCTGCGAGGGCTATTCCCAGGTGTTCCGCCAGGTGACGGAGCTGCAGCCGGCCGAAGGCTCGACCCGCGTGTCGGACATGCGCTCGGCGACCTTCGAGGGCGGCGACGGCCGCAGCTTCTCCTTCGACATCAAGACGAGCAACGACGGCAATGCGGGCGAGGTGGTCGACGGCCACGCCGAGCGCAAGGCCGACGACCTTCTGGCGGTGCGGCTGTCGAAGCCGAACGCGCAAACCTTCGAGGTCGACAACGACGTCCTCTTTCCCACCGCGCACATCGCGCGCATCATCGCGGCCGCCAAGGCCGGCCAGCACCTCGTCGCGGTCAAGGTGTTCGACGGCTCGGACGACGGCCGCAAGGTGTACGACACCACCACCATCATCGGCCGGCAGCTCACCGGCGGTGCCGATGCCGGCGCGGCCCGCGTCGCGGCGATGGACGACATGCCGCGCTGGCCGGTCACCATCAGCTACTTCGAGGAGGGCCGCCGCGACCAGGGTCCGGCCTACGTGCTCGGCTTCGAGCTGTACCAGAACGGCGTGTCGCGGGCGTTGCGCTTCGATTATGGCGACTTCACCCTCGCCGGGCAGATGACCACGCTGGAATTGCTGCCGGTGGCGGGCTGCGCGCGCTGAGCCGCCTTCACCAAGGGTGCAGCGCGAAGGCGGTCTCGCCGGCGGAAGTGACGACGTCGTAGCGCCTACCCGTCTGCCGCGCTGCGGCGACCGCGAGGTTGCGCACCTCGGCGGCGGACATGCCGGCCGCCTGCGAATGGTAGGTCGCGGCCGGCATGTTGTAGATCAGCCCGCGCGTCGAGCGGATCGTCTTTGAGAAGTTGGCGGCGGTCATCGCTTGGTCCAGCGCCTCGTAGTCGGCGGCGGTCGCCCCGTGCAGTTCGACCCGGGTCAGGAAGTCGGTCATCGTCGTCGCAACTCTGGGCTTGGTGGAATGCGTTCACGACATCGGCCCGTGCGGGGGTGTCGCCGCGGCGCGAGGCTGGTATAGGGACGTCGAATGGAGCGGGCGTGTAACAGCCGCACCGCAGGGAGTCCACGTCCCGCAAGGAGTTCAAGCGCCAGGATGCCCGCCGCCACACGCTGGACGCCGCGAAGCTGGAGGGTGAAACCCGTCCGGCAGGTGCCCGACTACCCCGATCCGACCGCCCTCGCCGAGGTCGAGCGTCAGCTCGCGAGCTTCCCGCCGCTCGTCTTCGCCGGGGAAGCGCGCAAGCTGAAGCGCCTGCTCGCCCAGGTGTCGGCCGGCGAGGCCTTCCTGCTACAGGGCGGCGACTGCGCGGAGTCCTTCGCCGAGCACGCCGCCGACAACATCCGCGACTTCTTCCGCGTGTTCCTGCAAATGGCGGTGGTGACGACCTTCGCGGCGGCGCTGCCCGTGGTCAAGGTCGGGCGTGTCGCCGGGCAGTTCGCCAAGCCGCGTTCGTCGCCGAACGAGACGATCGACGGCGTCGCCCTGCCGAGCTACCGCGGCGACATCGTCAACGACATCGGCTTCACGCCGGCAGCGCGCACACCCGACCCGTCGCGCCAGCTCGACGCCTACCGACAGTCCGCCGCGACGCTGAACCTGCTTCGCGCCTTCGCCAATGGCGGCTACGCCAACCTGGAGAACGCCCATCGCTGGATGCTCGGCTTCGTCGCCGACAGCCCGCAGTCGCACCGCTACGGCGAACTCGCCGACCGGATCAGCGAGACGGTCGGCTTCATGCGCGCCATCGGCCTCGACCCGGAGCGCCACCCGGAGCTGCGCGCCACCGACTTCTACACCTCGCACGAGGCGCTCCTCCTCGGCTTCGAGGAGGCGCTGACCCGCGTCGACTCGACCACCGGCGACCATTACGCCACCTCCGGCCACATGGTGTGGATCGGCGACCGCACGCGCCAGCTCGACGGGGCCCATGTCGAGTGGGCGCGCGGCGTCGAAAACCCGCTCGGCTTGAAGTGCGGCCCCTCGCTGAAGCCGGACGAGCTTCTCCGCCTCATCGACGTGCTCAACCCGGCGAACGAGCCGGGACGCCTCACCCTGATCTGCCGCTTCGGCGCCGACCTCGTCGGCGACGGCCTGCCGCCGCTGCTGCGCGCCGTGTCGCGCGAGGGCCGCCACGTCGTGTGGTCCTGCGACCCCATGCACGGCAACACCGTCAAGGCGACGTCGGGCTACAAGACCCGGCCCTTCGAGCGCATCATGGGCGAGATCCGCAGTTTCTTCGACGCCAGCCGGGCCGAGGGCACCTATGCCGGCGCCATTCACCTGGAAATGACCGGTCGCGACGTCACGGAATGCACCGGCGGCGCGCGCGCCCTGTCCGACACCGACCTCCACGACCGCTACCACACCTATTGCGACCCGCGCCTCAACGCCGAACAGGCGATCGAGGTGGCTTTCCTCGTCGCCGAGCTCCTCAAGGCGGAGCGCATCGCGCGCGGCGCCTCGCCGATCGTGCGCGCGGCGGAATGACGACAACCGTCCGCTTCGCGCCCTCGCCGACCGGACGCATCCACATCGGAAACGCGCGCACCGCGCTGCTCAACGCGTTGTTCGCCCGGCGGCGCGGCGGCCGCTTCATCTTGCGCTTCGACGACACGGACGCCGAGCGCTCGCGGGCGGAGTACGCCGACGCGATCGCGGTCGATCTCGCCTGGCTCGGCGTCACGCCCGACCTCGTCCTCCGCCAGTCCGACCGCATCGCGGTCTACGGTGCCGCCGCCGAGCGGCTGAAGGCGGCCGGCCGCCTTTACGCCTGCTACGAGGCGCCCGACGAGCTCGAACGTCGCCGACGGCGGCAGCAGGCGCGCGGCCTGCCGCCGATCTACGACCGCGCGGCGCTCGCCCTCACCGACGCCGACCGCCGCCGTTTCGAGGCGGAGGGACGGCGAGCGCATTGGCGCTTCCTGCTCGACCGCGTCGAGGTGACGTGGCACGACGGCGTGCGCGGGGCGAGCCGCATCGACTGCGCGTCCCTTTCAGACCCCGTGCTGATCCGCGCCGACGGCAGCTACCTGTACACCCTGCCATCCGTCGTCGACGACCTGGAGCTTGGCATCACCGACGTGATCCGCGGCGAGGACCACGTCACCAACACGGCGGTGCAGATCCAGCTCGCCGCCGCCCTCGGACGCTGCGCACCGAACTTCGCCCACCATAATCTGCTGGTGAGCGCCAGCGGCGAGGGCCTGTCGAAGCGTTCCGGTGCCCTGTCGCTCGGCGGTCTGCGCGACGACGGCATCGAGGCGCTGGCGGTGGCGGCGCTCGCCGTGTTGACGGGATCGGCCGACGCCGTGCAGCCGGTCGCCAGCCTCGATGCGCTCGCCGACCTGTTCGACCTCGCGCGCGTGTCGCGCAACCCGGCGCGCTTCGACCCGAACGAGTTGCGTCAGCTTTCCGCGCGCACCTTGCACGGCCTGCCCTACGCCGTCGTCGCCGACCGGCTTGCCGCCGCTGCGATCCCCACCGCGCAGGCGGAGGCCGTGTGGTACGCGGTGCGCGGCAACCTCGACCGTTTCGCCGATGTCGCGACGTGGTGGGCGGTGATCCAGGGACCGGTGACGCCGGTGCGGGACGAGGCTGCCTTTCTCGCGGAAACGGCGGCGCTCCTGCCGGACGAGCCTTGGGATGCCGGCACCTTTGCCGCCTGGACCGGCCGCATCAAGGCGGCGACGGGGCGCAAGGGCAGAGCCCTGTTCCACCCGTTGCGCCTCGCCCTCACCGGCCGCGACGCCGGACCGGAGCTGGCCGCCCTGCTACCGCTGATCGGCCGTCCTAGGGCTGCGGCCCGACTTGCCGGATAGCACGCGACGCGCCGTCCGCCGTTGGAGGGACGGAGGGCGCGCGGGCCGCCGCGACCGGCGCCGCCGATTTGGCGTCATTCTTCGGCCGCGACAGTTCCGCCGACTTCTCCGGCGTCACCATGATGTCGCCCTTGCGGGTGCTGTCGAGCACTTCCTCGGCGTTGGCGAGCGATTCCGCCCAGCCCTTGCCGGCCTGCCGGCAGGAGCAGGCCGGCGTCACCGACTTCTGGAACCTGAGCGCGTTTGGGCTGTCCATGTAGGGCTTGCCGTCGAGTCCCAGCGCCGATTTGATGTCGCCGTCGGGGCTGCGGGTGTAGACGGCGGTTTCCGTTCCCGGGCACAGCGCTTGGCACATCTGGGTGAGGTCGTCGGCGCGGTGGCGCGCGGAGATGCCGAGGGGGAAGAACCCGCCGTCGCAGCTGCGCACGCAGAGCGCCTGCGATCCGCCCCGCGCGTGCGGGCTGCCATCGTCCTCGGGCTCGTCGCGTGCCTCGTCGGGCGGCGGCGGCGGTGGCGCCGTCTGGCCGCCGCCGAACAGCTGGTCGAAGAAGCCGCGCGGCTGCTGCGGTGCGCCGCGGCAATAGGCGTTGAAGCGGGCGACGAGGTCCGCGCGCGCCCCGCCGCCGCCGGCCGCGCCCTGGAGTTGGGCGAGGTTCGCCTGCATCTGGGCGATGCGGCCGTTGAGCCCCCCGCATTGCGGGTTGCCGCCGAAGAACGAGGCGAAGCCGTCGCAGCCGAGTTGGCGCGCATAGGCCTGCGTGCGGGCGAGTTCCACCGATTGGCGCCGCGCCGCTTGCGCGTACCGCCCGCCGCCGCTTTGCGCGATCTGGTCCTGCAAGCGCCCGCAGTCGATCGATTGCGCGCCCGCGACCTGCGCCGCGCCGACGCTCGCGGCGGCGAGCAGCGCGACGCGACCGAGCCATCGGTCCTTTAAAGCAGCCATGCATTCCCCGGCAGCGGGCGGCTCGGCGCGCCCGATCGATGGTGCCGCGCCTGCCCGGCGGCGAACCCGCGCAGATACCCAGGCGCGTATGGGCAAAAGATGGCTGGCGCGCCGCGCCCGGCGAAAAGGCGGTCCGATGCCCGATTTGCAACAGTGCGCGCCGCGGCCCTTCTCCGGCAGTCGCTCCGGCGCGGAAATCCGTCGCGCACCGAGGGTCGGATGCGCTATGGGCCACCTGCGCCGCGCCGCTGCGTCGCCAGGAGCGACGGCATGACTGCACTCCGCACCGCGCTGACCCTGGCCGTGCTGCTCGCCGCCGCGACGGCCCGCGCCGACGACGGCCCCGACCTGATCTTCCGCGAATCGACGAAGTTCCGGTTGCTCACGCCCAACGACAGGCTGGCGACCTATGCCATCGACGACCCGGCGGTGGAGGGCGTCGCCTGCTACTACACCCTGCCAGAGAAGGGCGGCATCGCCGGCTCGCTCGGCTTCGCCGAGCAAACGTCCGACGTGTCGCTGGCGTGCCGTCAGTACGGGCCGGTGGCCTTCAAGGCCAAGTTCGCGCAGGGCGACACGGTGTTCAGCGAACGGCGCTCCGTGCTGTTCAAGCACATGCAAATCGTGCGCGGCTGCGATATCAAGCGCAACGTGCTCGTGTACATGGCCTACACCGACAAGCTGATTGAAGGCTCGCCGAAGAACTCCACCTCGACGGTTCCCCTGCAGCCGTGGGGCAGCTCCGGCGCGGCGCCGCGCTGCGGCGACCAGGTCAGGTGAACCGCCCCGCCCGACGCAACCGGAACCGCCCATGATGCCGCGCCACGCCCTCCCGTTCCTCGCCGTGGCGCTCGCCGGCGCCGCGACGCCGGGACGGGCCGCGCCGGCGACCGCGGAGGAGGCGGGCAGGCTCGCCGCGGTGCTGCAAACCTACGCGGGCGCCCCCGCGCCCGGCGCGACGCCGACCGTCACGGTGACGCCGCAGGGCGAAGGCTACCGTGCGGCGATCGATGTCACCCGCCTCGCCGCGCCCCTGCACGCGCTTGACGTCGACCTCGTCGCCACCGACCCGCTGGTGCTGACGCTAACGCCCCTGCTTGACGGCACCTGGCGCGTGGCGCGCGGCAGCTTCCCGCGCTTCGGCTTTACCACGCGCAAGGGCTTCACCTATTCCGTCCAGTTCGACGGCACCGCGGCGGACGGCATCTTCGACCCCCGCATCTCCGCCTTCACCCACCAGGAGACCACGAGCGGGAGCACCACGGGGTCGATCACCGACGGCAGCTACGCCCAGCACTCGCAATTCGTCCAGCACGGCAGGCAGACGGTCGACGCGCACGGCCCCGATGCTGGTGATGTGTCCTCCACCCTGCACGAGCTTGATTCCGACCTCTCCTACCATTCGCACGGCGCCGCTGTCGGGCGGGCGGGTGCGGCGCCGGTGCGCCCCGACCTCGATGTCGCCATGACCGCGCGCGCCCTGACGACCGACGTTGCGACGACGCACGAGAACGTCGCTTCGCTGCTCGCCGTCGTCGCCTTCCTCGCCGCGCACCCGTCGCGCGCGCAACTCGTCGCCGACCAGCCGCGGTTGCGCGAGCTGCTGCTCGCCATGCTGCCCTACGCCGCCAGCTTCGCGGTGGGGAGCGAGCTGAAAGGCGTGACCCTCGACGTCAACGGCGGCAAGGCCAGCCTCGACGTTCTGTCGCAACATGCCGCGTTGGGGACGGACGAGGCAAAGGACGCGCTCGCCGTCTCGCTCAATTTTGCAGGGTTGAAGATCGCCGGAGGGCAACTGCCGCCTTGGGTCGGCCTGCTGCTGCCGCAGGACCTGACGCTCGACCTGCAAACCTCGCCGCTCGACGTGACGGCGGCGCTGCGGGTGCTGGTGCAGCGGACCGACCTCGCCGCCGACAGGGCCGTGCCGCCGGACGCCGTCGCCGACGCGTTGAGCAAGCTCGCGCGGGGCGGCGCGATAAGCCTGCACGTCAAGCCCAGCGCCCTCGCCAACGCCGCGCTGCAGGTCGCGGCGACCGGCTCCTATGATGGCGCTGCCGCGACGATGGCACTTCAGGTCGAGGCGGCCGGGCTCGACAGGGAAGTCGACATGCTCGTGGGGGCAGACGATCCGATGGCGGGCCAAGCCGCACAGGTGCTGTCCGTGGCGCGAACGCTTGGCAAGCAGCTCCCGGACGGACGGCTCGCCTGGGATATCCGGGCCAGCGCGGCGGCGATCACGGTGAACGGCGTCCCGCTGCGTTGACCGGCACCGACGCGTCCGCGCGGCGCAGGACCGAAAACTCTTCCGAATTGGGTTTGCGGTCTTGGAAATATGTTGCCCGTAACTATAAATGGCCGGCCCGTCGCGGGCCGGCCATTCCTTGCGCTAGACCTCAACCGTCGTGGCGGGTGCCCGTCACTGCTGGCTGGCGTTCTGCTGCTTTTTGTTGGCGTTGTGATGACCGACTGCGCAACCGGCGGCGGCGCCGAGCTTGCCGTGGCCGGCAAAGTGGCCAGCTACTCCGCCGACGAGCGCGCCCTTGATGCAGCCCTTGGCCTCTGCCGTGGAGGCAGCCGACAGGGCGGCGCCGGCGATCAGGATCGAGGCGATGATGGTCTTCATGAATGAAACTCCCTTGCTGCTGCGGAGAACCAGGGGTGGTGGCGGTCCGTTCCAGCCGGGCAGGGTGCGAAAGGTCCTATGTCCTCAGTCGCTGCAATTCACGATGAACGTGCCTGGGTCGGGCTTGCGCAAAGCCGCGTCTCGCGTGCCGATCGAGGCGGTGATGTCGTCGGCCCGACCGAACGACACGGAGGCTGCCATGCCATGGGCCTCGCACCAGGCGTCGGCGATGACGCGCCCGCAGGCCTTGTTGCCGACGAGGCAATCATCGAACCCGTAGCCGTCGGAGGCCGGGATCACCAGCATGTGGTTGGTTTGCGCGTGCAGCGAAATGCGGGACGCGGACAGGGCGATGAGCCCAGCGGCGGCGGCGGCGGCGATCTGGGCGGCCTTGCGGACGGCGGAAGCTGGCATGACATCACTCGGCACGGTCGACGAAACGTGGCCGAGTTTTCACACGAGGCGCTGAAGAGACGGTTAAGCGCGCGTGTCATGGGCCGCTCAAACTCCCGCGGTTTCGGATCCGAGACGTTGTGGAAGCGACGATCGCACGCCACGCCGCACGCTGCGGCTTGTTGACCATGATCGGACGTGTGCCCTGCCCCGAGCTTCCCCGATGGTCCATGGTCACGTCGAGCCCGCGGGAACATCTCACCGATCGGGCGGGATCGAATGAGCACCAAAGCGGGACATAGGCGGCGTGACACGAACGATCGATGAGTCGGGACGATACGAGCGGGCGGCGGTGCTGGAACTGCGCCGTCTCACGAAGATGGCGCAGTCGTCGCACGCCTTCGTGCGTGGCAGCACGGCGCAGCACTTCGCGTGGATGAACGAACTCGATGCGTTGCCGTCGGGTCCGCCGGTGTGGATCTGCGGCGACTGCCATGTCGGCAATCTCGGCCCCATCGCCGACCGCCACGGCGGGATCGACATCCAGATCCGCGACCTCGATCAGACCACCATCGGCAATCCCGCGCACGACCTCGTGCGCCTCGCCCTGTCGCTGGCCAGCGTGGCGCGCAGCTCCGACCTCCCCGGCGCGGCGACGGCGCAGCTGATGGAATGCATGGCGCATGGTTACGCCGAAGGCCTGGCGGCGGCCGACAGCCGAAACCAAGCGCGGGATACGCCTGCGGCAAGGCCGGAGCCGCGCACCGTTGCCACCGTGCGTCGCAAGGCGCTCGGTCGCAAATGGCATCATCTCGCGCGCGAGCGCCTCGGCGACGTGAAGCCGATGATCCCGCTCGGGCGCAAGTTCCTGGAACTCGGCGACGATGAGCGCTGGAGCCTCGGGATCCTGCTCGACAGTCCGGCGGTCAAGTCGCTGATCCTGGTGCTGAACCGTCGCAGCGAGCGCGCCCGCGTCGAACTGCTCGATGCCGCCTATTGGATGAAGGGGTGCAGTTCGCTGGGCAAGCTGCGTTACGCGGCACTGGTCCACCTGTCGGGCGAGCGCAAGGACAAGCTGTCCCTGATCGACATCAAGGAGGCCGTCGCGTCGGTCGCGCCGGCGCTGGGCGAGGTGCCGGTCGACCACGCGCAACGCGTCGTGACGGGGGCACGCGCCCTGTCGCCCAATCTTGGCGACCGGATGGCCGCCGCGACCCTGTCGGAACGCCCCGTTGTGATCCGCGAACTGATGCCCGAGGATCTCAAGCTCGAGATGGAGCAGTTCACGCGGCAGGAGGCCGTCACGGCGGCGCGCTACCTCGCCGCCGTGGTCGGCATGGCCCACGGGCGGCAGATGGATGCGGACGTGCGCTCGGAGTGGTCACGTGAACTTGCCGGGCGCGACGCCCACGCCTCCGATATCGCATCGTGGCTGTGGGACCCGGTCGTCAGCCTGCTCGTGCGCCACGAGGCCGCCTATCTCGAGCATTGTCGGCAGCAGGCGCGCGCCGCGGCGTGAAGTCAGGGAGAGCTGTCCGGCGTTCCGCGGACCTGGCTTCCCACTTACCGCTTCGGCTCCCGAGGGATCCGGTGCGGATCAAAGGCAGCGCGCTGTCAGCGGATCAGCGCAGTGGACCACCATCACCGTTGCATCACTTCCCGGCTTGTAGTCGTGCAAGGTCGTGGCGTCAGTCGGAGCGGCCGTGGACAACGGATGGGGCATAGGGTAGCCCGGCAGCGGCGCGGTCCTGGGGTTAAGGTCGGCCCTCGCCGGACGGCCCCTCATTGGCTTGCCGCCGGAGCGATGATGAGCGCACCGAACCTTCCCCTCTCCGTTGATCGGTTGTGGGACGACCTCATGCGCATGGCGGCGGTCGGCGCGACGGCGCAGGGGGGCTGCAACCGACCCGCGCTCTCGCGCCTCGATAACGAAGCGCGCACCCTGCTGTCCCGCTGGGGCGCGGCCATCGGCCTCCAGGTCACGACCGACCGCCTCGGCAACATGCGGCTCCGGCGCGAGGGGCGGGACGTGGGCCGCAAGCCGGTGCTGGTCGGCAGCCACCTCGACACGCAACCGACCGGCGGCAAGTTCGACGGGCCCTACGGCGTGCTCGCCGGGCTGGAGATCCTGCGGGCCCTTCACGAGTCCGGCGCCGTGACCGCGGCGCCGATCGTCCTCGTGAACTGGACGAGCGAGGAGGGCTGCCGCTTCAGCCCTTCCATGATCGGCGCCGCGGGTGCGATGGGCGTCCTGACGGAGGCCGAGGTGCTCGACCGTCGCGCCCTCGACGATGGCGAGCGCTACGGCGACGCGCTGCGGGCCACGGGCCAGGACGGCACCGCCGATCCGGCCGACCTTCGTGACGCGGCCGCCTATTTCGAAACCCACATCGAGCAGGGGCCGGTCCTTGAGGCGGAAGGTTTCGACGTCGGGATCGTGACGGGCGGCTTCGCGACCGAGCGCGCCCTCGTGTCCGTCCGGGGCAAGGACAGCCATGCCGGCGGCACGCCGATGGCGATGCGGCAGGACGCGCTGATGGCGGCCGCCGAGATGATGGTGCTCGCCGAAGCCATCCTGCTCCGGGAGGCGCCGGACGGCCGCTGCACGATGAACCGCCTCATCGTCGAGCCGGGCGCGGACGGCGTCGTGCCGGGCGGCGCGCGTCTGGCGATGGACTATCGCCACCCCTCGACGGAGACCGTGCAGCACCTCTGGGCCCTGGCCGACGAGGCCTTCGCCGCCTGCGCCGCGCGCCGGCGGGTCGAGGTCTCGCGCGAGTCCTACTGGGTGTTCCCGAGGGTGGGCTTCGACGAGGTCCTTGCCGCGCGCCTGCGTTCGGCCGCGGAAAGGGTCGGCGCGCGCCACCGCGACATCCTGAGCGGCGCCGGTCACGACGCCTATCACGCGGCGTCCCGCATGCCGGCGGTGATGCTGTTCATCCCCTGCCATGGCGGGGTCAGCCATCACCCCAGCGAGTCGATCTCGCGCGAATGGGCGGAGACGGGGTTGCGCGTGCTAGCCGACGCGGTGATCGCGACCGCGAACGCAGCGCCTTAAGCAGGCAGGAAACGCAGTTGCGCAGGCACGCCTGACGGGTCCACGGAGCGCGCGATCTCAGAGGATGATCGTCCGGCACCTGCTGTTCCAGGCAGAAGCTGCAAAACAGCTCCTCCTGCATCATGGGGCTTTCAAGCCACATCACCCGTTACGGCCGTACACCGAGAAACGGAACAGATCCAAAAGCGGTCGCTCAAGCGATTGGCAGTTGGCGTGAGGGATCACGCGAAAGTCGGCGCCTCGACTCCGGACTTGACATGCCCTCGCTGTGCGCCGGTGCAGCATCGCTGGCCGAACGCGCTCGGTGCGAACGGAGTACGACAATCCGCCGGCGATCCAGCCCCGTGATCTGCTTTCACTCCGGGGTGGGCACAGGATAGGCTCAGGACAAGGATGGTCGATGCACCTCAATCACCGGCTGGGTGACGCGAGCATGGCTCGCAATGCCGCGTTGACTGTGGTTGGCTGCTCGTACTGAACCCAGTGTCCGGCACCAGAAACGACCACGAACGAAAGGTCAGGGTCGCGCCCGGCAAGATAGGTGCGTCGAGCCTCGACATGGGGCCCGGTGTAGACGTCGTGCTCGCCCCAGATACCGGCGAGCGGCAGGTGCACGGTGTCCAGCTTGCGGCGTAGCGCGTCGGTCAGTGAGGTCGCCCGGCTCTTGCGCCGTGCATGCAAGGTGTTCTCCGTCTGCAAGTGAAGTGCGAGGTCATCGATCGTCCCGGGGTCGGCGAACATGACGGCGGCAAGATTGCTCCGGTGCGCGTCCCGGCGCGCTGCCTCGTCGGGCATGTCGCGCCACTTGGTGAGCTTGGGCGTGGACGAGGGACGCGGCAGCGCAAGACCACCGGCACCGAGCAGCACGAGGCGCACGACGCGCTCGGGCATCAAGGCTGCGAGGTGGCCGGCGACGACGCCGCCGAAGGAGAAGCCGGCGAGCGCGAAACGATCCGACCGTCCGATTACCTGCGACAGCCCGTCGGCCAGCACGGCCGCGAGCGCGTCAAGCGTTTGCGGTTCCGGCTGCTCGGCGGATTCTCCGTAGCCCGGCATGTCGGGCACGATGACTTGGAACGTGTTTGACAGCTCCGGGATGTTGCGCAGCCAGTGCGTCCACGACCCGTAGCCGCCGTGAAGCAGGACCAGAGGCAAGCCATCGCCCCATGTCCTCCAAAGCATGGAGCCGGCGCCGCAAGGCGTCTGCATGCGCCGGGCTCGATCCGCGAGGGCTTCAACGACCGCGCTGGGATGACGATGATCGGCCAAAGGGCTCTCCGGTGCGGCACGCTTCGAAGGCGGAGCGCGTCCCGCACCGGCCTCGACCGTGTGAAGCGGATAGCATGCGGCCTGGCAAGGTGGTCATGGTCTCCGCTGCGTCGCCGCATCGTCCTGCGCCAGCGTATGGCGGCCTGCTCCTGCGGGAGCGCTGCCGCCGGCGGCTCACGCAGCCGGTGAGGGGACTGCTGGCGCGCTTCGACCGACACGTGACCGGCCCGCGGCCAACCCGTTTCCGGTCCGGCCAGTCCTCGTTCCGGCTCGGCTTCTTTCCTTGGGTGCAAAACCGTCGCCCTCGAACGCGCATTCCGGCGCTGGTCGTTGTATGGGGAGACCGGCTGGCCGCCATACATTCCGCCCGGGATGCGACATTGAAAGCAGGGGCACGAGTCAGCCATTCAGCATCGCGTGATCGTCGTGATCTTGTCCTGACCCGAGCCGGGGCAGACGACACCGCGCAGGCGATGGCCAGAAAATCGGCCGCCGGCCATCATCGGCGGGTAAGCTGGAAGCCGAATGGAAACAGTTGGCTGGGGGACCTGGATTCGAACCAAGATTAACGGAGTCAGAGTCCGCTGTTCTACCGTTGAACTATCCCCCAAGCGCGGCGAAACGCTTGGTGCCGCCGAGGCAACGGCTGCGTTTATGAAGTCGGCCAAGTGATGTCAACGTGCGGCGCAGGAGTCGTACGGCACCGGCGGTCGGGTCGCTCTCAGTTCAAGCGACCCGACCTCACCTGGTAGCCGCCATCGGTGGCGCGCACGAACACCTCGTCAACCTGCGGATGGCGAACGGGGTCGCCCGACTCGTCGGCGAGCAGGTTCTGTTCCGACACGTAGGCGACGTACTCCGTATCGGCGTTCTCCGCATAAAGATGGTAGAACGGCTGGTCCTTGCGCGGGCGCACCTCTTCAGGGATCGCCTGCCACCATTCCTCCGTATTGGCGAACTCGGGATCGACGTCGTAGATGATGCCGCGGAACGCATACTTGCGATGCTTGACCACCTGTCCGATGCCGAACTTCGCGGTGCGCGGCATCACGGGGCGCGGCTTGATCTGGCGCGGATTCATCTGACCAGCTTGAAATGCGCGAGGGCCGCGCCCCTTACGGGAGATCACGTGTCGGGTTAGCCATCGCCTAAAATCTTGTCAATCTCGCGGACCGCGCCTTGCGCGGGGAGGCACGCCATCTCCAGCCCTGATGCCCTGATGCCGGACGACCCCGTCGACCTGCTCACCCCGCGCGAGATGGCGGAGGCGGACCGCCTCGCCGCCGCGCTGGTCCCCTCCCTCGGCTTGATGGAGAATGCCGGGGCCGCGGTGGCGCAGGCCGCCCTGGACCTTTTGCCGGGCCGGGCGCTCCGCCGCGTACTCGTGCTTTGCGGTCCCGGCAACAATGGCGGTGACGGCTGGGTGGCGGCGCGCCGCCTCGCCGAGGCAGGCTGCGCCGTGACCGTGGCGTCGAGCGTCGACCGTGCGATGCTGAAGGGCGACGCCGCCGCCATGGCGGCGCGCTGGACCGGCGGCACCGTGGTCGGCCCCGATGCCGCGTCGTTCGAGGGGCAGGACCTCGTCGTCGATGCGCTCCTCGGCGCCGGCCTCGCCCGCGACGTCGAGGGTCGGGTGAGGGACCTGATCGAGCGCGTCAACGCTTGGCGCCGCGGCAGCGCCCGGCCGCTCCTCGCCGTGGACGTGCCGTCCGGCATCGACGGTGAAACGGGGCAGGTACGCGGCGCGGCCGTCGAGGCCAGCGCCTGCGTCACCTTCTTCCGCTACAAGCCCGGCCACCTCCTGCTGCCGGGCCGCCTGCATTGCGGTCGCCTGACATTGGCCGACATCGGCCTGCCCGCCGAAGTGCTCGACCACATCGCGCCCCGCACCGTTCTCAATGTGCCGGCGTCGTGGCGCGCCGCGCTGCCGGTGCCGACCCTGGCCGGGCACAAATATGCGCGCGGCCACGCGGTGGTGATGTCGGGCCCGCTCGCCCAGACCGGCGCGGCCCGCTTGGCGGCGCGCGGCGCGTTGCGCGCCGGGGCGGGGCTGGTCACGGTGGCGACGCCCGCCGCGGCGCTACCGGTCCATGCGGCCGCGCTGACCGCGATCATGACCCGGGTGGTCGACGACGCGGCGGACTTCGCAGCGCTTCTCGCCGATCCCCGCAAGAACGTGGTCGTGCTGGGTCCGGGGTTGGGAACGGGGGAGGGTACGCGGGCGCTCGTCCAGGTCGCGCTGGCGCCGGCGGGGGACAGGGCGCCGTCGCGCCGCGTCGTGCTCGACGCCGACGCGTTGACGAGCTTCGCCGAGTGCCCGTGCGAGCTCTTCGCGGCGATCGCGGATGGCGGCCACGCCACCGTGCTCACCCCGCACGACGGCGAGTTCGCCAAGCTGTTCGGGTCCGTGGTGGACGCAACGCAGGCAAAACCCGCACGGGCGCGGGCGGCTGCCGTGGCGAGCGGCGCGACGGTCGTGCTGAAGGGGCCGGACACGGTCGTGGCGCACCCCGACGGCCGCGCCGCCATCGCCCGCAGCGAAGCGCCCTGGCTCGCCACCGCCGGTTCGGGCGACGTGCTCGCCGGCATGGTCGCCGGCTTGCTGGCCCAGGGCATGCCGCCCTTCGAGGCGGCTTCCGCCGCCGTGTGGATGCACGCCGAAGCCGCCCGTCGCTTCGGCCCCGGCCTCATCTCCGAAGACTTACCCGACGCCCTTCCGCCCGTGTTGCGCGCGCTCCACGCCTTGCCGACGCCGGAGCATCCCTGACCGGACGGGATGCAGGGTTGCGCGGTTGTGACTGCAAAACTCGCCAAACGGCCTTAAATGGATGCTTCATTGTGCACTGCACCGCGCGTCGGTGCCCGGTCACGATGCCATGATCGCGAACGTCAACGGCGGAGCGCCGATGCGCCAACCCAACGCGATCGACTTCTGGCGCGGCTATGCGCTGGTCTCGATCTTCGTCAATCACGTTCCCGGCAACTTCTTCGAGCGCTTCCAGTACCGGAACGTCACCCTGTCGGATTCGGCCGAGCTGTTCGTGTTCCTTGCCGGCTGGGCGATGCGGCTGTCGATCGAGAACCCGAAACGCCCGATGACGACCGCCGGCGTGATCCACAAGCTGTGGGGTCGCGCCTTCACCATCTACGTCGCGCAAACCTTCATCACCGAGTTGGCGATCTTCATTCTCGCCGCCTGTTCCGTGCTGCTCGACGCGCCCTTCCTGCTCGACTGGCACAATGTAGGCGCGGTGTTCCACCAACCGGTGGAAGCGCATGTCGGCCTCGTGCTGCTCACCTACCAGCTTGGCTACTTCAATATCCTGCCGCTCTACGTGGTGCTGATGGTGGCGGCGCCGTTCGTCGCGATCCTTTACCGCGCGGTGCCGATGGCGGTGCTGCCGCTGTCCCTCGCGCTGTACTGCCTGACGCTTGCCTTCGGCTGGAACATCCCGTCCTGGCCGATCGAGGGGACGTGGTTCTTCTCGCCGGCGGCGTGGCAGCTCATTTACGTCCTCGGCTTCCTTCTCGCCGGCAAGACCACGGATGTCGGCGCCTTCGCCAGGCAGCACCTGACCGCGATCCGCGGTGCCGCCTGGTTGATCCTCGCCATCGGCGTGACCGTCGCCTCGACGCGCTACTTCCCCGACCTGTTCGCCTTGCCGGCGACGGGATCGCTGAAGGTCTTCGACAAGACCTTCATGTCGCCGGACCGCCTGATCAGCGTTCTCGCCATCGTTGCCGTCGGCGGCGGCTTCTTCGGCACCATCAACGCTTGGACGCCGAACTTCGGGCGTTTCCTGTCGATGCTGGGACGCAACAGCCTGCAGGTGTTCTGCGCCGGATCCGTGTTAAGCCTGTGCGGGCAAATCGTCCGCTTCATATACGGCGGCAGTGTTGTGACGGACGTGGTCTTGTTTATCGTCGGCGTCGGAATGATGGCGTCGATTGCATGGATGGTTGAATGGCGTACCCATTCGAGGGTGGACAGCGCGCGCGCGGCGGCGGCCAGCGCCGGGACGGCGGCGCCAGCGCAGTCTCCCGCGCCGGCCGGCGTCGTGCCCGTCGCATCGTCCTCGCCTGCGTCCTGAGCCTCGCCGCCGGCGTGGCGCGGGGGCAAACCCCGTCGCCGCCCGGCGACAATGGCGCAGCGTCCGGCCTCAGCGCACAGTGCGAGGCTCCGTCCGGCGATATCGCGACAACCGCGCCGCTGCCCAACGTCGCCAGGGCGCTTGCGGCGCACAAGACCGTCGAAATCCTCGCCGTTGGCGCGGCGGCGATGAACCGGGTCGGCATCGGCACGGGGGTGAAAAGCTATCCCGTCCAGCTTGAAGACCTGCTGAAGGGTGCGTTGCACGGCGCCGACGTCGACGTCATCAACCGCGGGACCGGCGGCGAGGTGGCGCAAACCTCGGCTGACCGCATCCGCAGCGAGGCCGGGCCGACCAAACCGGACCTCGTGCTCTGGCAGCTCGGCACCAACGACGCCCTCGCACGCGTCCCGCCGGACCAGTTCGCCTACACCGTGCGCTCGACGGTGGACTGGCTGCGCGACAACGGCATCGACGTGGTGCTGGTGGGGCTGCAATACACGCCGCGCTTCGCCCGCGACGAGAGCTACTTCGACATCCGGCGGACCCTCGAGCAGATCGCGAAGGACGAGAACATCCTTTACGTCAAGCGTTACGAGGCGATGCGCTTCATCGCGCAAACGCGCAGCCACGTTCACCTGATGACGAGCGACGACTACCATTTGTCGGACATCGGCACGCAATGCCAAGCCGAGCACGTCGCCCACGCCCTCGTCGCCAACCTTTTCGTGCGCCGCTTCCGTCCCGGTGCGGACACTTCATCCGCGCGCGCCACGACGGCGCCGAAGTGAGCGGTGCGACTTAAGCCTGAGGAAGCTCGTCCACCCGCGGCGCGCGCCCGGACTCGAGTTGGTTGAGATAGGCGATCATCGTCTCGTTCTGACCGACCGAACAGGCGGCAAGCGCCACGCCGTCCTTGACGTAGTACGCGATGAAGTCGAGCGCCGCCGTGTCACCCCGCGTCACGATCTCGTCCCAGTCCGGCGCGTAGCCGGCATAGTCCACCCGCTTGTCACCCTGGTTGCTCCAGAAGTACGGCGCGGCCGTGAACGGCGCCACCCGCCCCAGCATGGCGCGCGCGGCATGGATGCCGTGTTGCTCGGCGAGCCGCCAGTGTTCGATGCGCGCCGTCGTGCCGGCACGCACCTCGGGAAACGCGGCGATGTCGCCGGCGATCCATACGCCCGGTGCGATGGCGAGGCTTGAATCGACGGGGATGCCGCCGTCCTCGCGCTTGGCCACCCCGGCCACCGCTTCCGTTTCCGGCGCGGCGCCGGCTCCGATCAGCACGAGGTCGGCGGGCAGTTCCGTGCCATCCTCGAGGTGCACCGCCGCGACGCTGCCCTCGCCGGTGAAGCGCGTCACCTTGCCGGTGCGGAAGCGCACGCCGTTCGCTTCGTGCTGCGCGCGGATCGCCCTGCCGACATCGTCGCCGAAGCGCGCGGCGAAAGGCAGCTCGTGGGGCGCGACCACCGTGGCCGCCAGCCCGCGCTTCGTCAGGAACGCCGCCGCTTCCAGGCCGATGAAGCCACCGCCGACGGAGACGACGGTTTTTGCCCCCTCCGCCGCGTCGCTGATGGCGACGGCGTCGTCGAGGCTGCGCAGGACGAAGATGCCGTCGAGGTCGTCGCCGGTGAAGCTCGGGCGCGTCGCCCGGCTCCCCGTCGCGATCAGCAGCGCGTCAGCCCCGATGGTTCGCCCGTCGGCGAGCGTGACGCTCCGCGTCGCAGGATCGATCCGTGTGGCCAGGCCGGCGACCGCCTCGACGTCGAGGTCGCGGTAGAAGTCGGGCTCGAGCTGCATGGCGGCCGGCGGCGTCTTCTTGGCGAGGAAATTCTTCGACAGCTTGGGGCGGTCATAAGGCTGCCCCGCTGCCTCGCGCCCCACCATGGTGAGGCGGCCGGCGAAGCCTTCGCGGCGCAAGGTGGTCGCTGCGGCGACGGCGGCGGCGCCCGTGCCGACGATCACGAAGCGCTTGTCGGCGGCGATCCGCGCTGGCGGCGTCCGCGCGATCGGATCGGTGGAGGCGATCGCCTCGCCGCCCTCGATGCGCACGGGGAAGCGCTTGAGGTCGTTCAACGCCGGCGGCTCGCGCAGCGAACCGTCGCCGATGGCGAACGCCGCCTTGTGCCAGGGGCAGTACAGGGTGTCGCCGCAGATCATGCCTTTGGCGAGCGGGGCGCCGTAATGCGGGCACGTCGCCTGGAAGGCGCGGACGCCGTCGTTGTCGCGAACGAACAGCATCTTGGTGTCGCCGTTCTGAGCCTGCGCCATGCCGCCGAGCGGGATCTCCGCGACCGCGATCCGCACGTCCGCTGCGCCGTTCTCTGCCATCGTCCGCTCCCGTGTCATCAGGCAATCACCCGACGCCGGCGCGGGTTGCCAGGCGCCATCGCGGCCGAACGCCGTAGCATACCAGGTCGTCCGCGGCGACGCGTCAGCGCGGGAAGTCGAGACCCATCGCGCGGAAGCGCTCGGGGTCGTCGCCCCAGTCCGGCCGCACCTTGACGAAGAGGAACAGGTGGACGTTGTGCTCGGCCGCTTCCACGATCTCCTTGCGTGCCGCCGAGCCGATCGCCTTGATGGTGCGCCCGCCCTCGCCGATCACGATCTTCTTGTGGGCGTCGCGGGTCACGAAGATCGTCTGCTCGACGCGCGCCGAGCCGTCCTTCTGCTGCGTCCACGCGTCGGTTTCGACCGTTGACTGGTACGGCAGCTCATCGTGGAGGCGCTCGAACAGCTTCTCGCGGGTGATCTCGGCGGCGAGCGCGCGAAGCGGCGCGTCGGAAATCTGGTCCTCCGGGTAGAGCCAGGGACCCGGCGCCATCATCGCGCCGAGGCGGGCGACGAGGCGGGGCACGCCGTGCCCCTTCAACGCGGACAGCATGAAGGTGTCGACGAACAACCCGTCGCGGTTCAATCGCTCCGCCAGGGTGAGCAGGCTTGCCGACTCGACGGTGTCGATCTTGTTGAGGATCAGCACGCGCGGCGATTGCGTCTTGGCGCCGCGCAGCGCCATGAGGATCGCGTCGGTATCCTCGTCGGCGCGGGCGTAGCGTCGGGCGTCGATGAGGAGGGCGACGGCGTCGGCGTCTCCCGCGCCCGACCAGGCGCTGGCGATCATCGCCCGGTCGAGCCGGCGCTTGGGCGCGAAGATGCCGGGCGTGTCGACGAAGATGATCTGCGCCGCTCCGTTCAAGGCGATGCCGCGCACCAGCGTGCGCGTGGTCTGCACCTTGCGCGAAACGATGGACACCTTGGCGCCGACGATGCGGTTGAGCAGGGTCGACTTGCCGGCGTTGGGGGCGCCGATCAGCGCGACGAAGCCGCAGCGCGTCGCCGGCGGCTCGCCCGCCTGGTGCTGTGCGTCATCCATGGCTCGCCTCGCTGTGCTGTTCCTCGCGCACGAGGCCCTCGCGTTCCATGAAGGCGGTCGCCGCCGCCTGCTCGGCGACGCGCTTGGAGGCGCCCGTCGCTTCCGCGTCGGGATGGGCTTCGACCACCACGGCCACGGTGAATGCCGGCGCGTGGTCGGGGCCGCTGCGGTTGCGCTCGCGGTAGACCGGCGCGGCGAGGCCCCGCGCCTGTGCCCATTCCTGCAGCGCCGTCTTGGCGTCGCGCAGCGGGCGGGCGGGCGCGTGCATGAGGGCGGCGAAGGCGCGCTCCACCAGCGCGCCCGCGGCCGTCATGCCGCCGTCGAGGAACACGGCGCCGATGATCGCCTCGCACACGTCGCCGAGGATCGCGCGCCGCAGCGCCGCCCGCTCGCCGGGGCCGAGCCTGATGTGCGGCTCGACCAGCCAGTCCGCGGCGACGGCGGCGCAGCTTTCCCGCCGCACCAGGTCGGCGAGGCGGCGCGACAGCTCGCCTTCGACCGCGTCGGGAAAGGTCCGGTAGAGCAGGGCGGCGACAGCGAGGCCGAGCACCCTGTCGCCGAGGAACTCGAGGCGCTGGTAGCTGCCGCGTCGCACACCGCCGGCGGCGCCGATGTGTGTCAGCGCGTGGGTGAGCAGCGCCTTGTCGGCGAACACGTGGCCGAGCCGCGCTTCGAGGTCGCGGAGGTCGGGCGGGTCGCGCCGCCTGTCCTGCGCCACCGTGCGGGCCGAGGCGCCGGTCAGCGCACGGGCTTGGCCAGCCGATCCCACCGCACCGTCCAGGGCCATTCCCAGACCTTCCAGGCCGGCTGACCGGCGTTGGAGAAGAAGATGATCTCGGCGCGGCCGATCAGGTTGACAAAGGGCACGTAGCCGACGCCGCCCTGGTCCGGCGGCACGCGGCTGTCGAGCGAATTGTCGCGGTTGTCGCCCATCATGAAGTAGCTGCTGTCGGGAACCTTGAACAATTCGGTGTTGTCGTTGAAGCCGGTGTCGCCCTGCACCTCGATGACCGTGTGCGACGGCCCGCCCGGCAGGATCTCCCGGTAGGTCGGCACGTCCGTTTCGCGGCCCTCGTAGTCTTCGGTGTGAACCTTGGCGATCGGTTCGCGCGGCACGACCGCGCCGTTGAGGTAGAGCCGCCCTTCCTTCATCTGCACGGTGTCGCCGGGCAGCCCGATCACGCGCTTGATGTAATCGGTCGAGTTGTCGCGCGGCAGCTTGAAGACCACCACGTCGCCGCGCTTGGGCGGCGTGGCGAGGATGCGGCCCTTGAACAGGTCGGGGCTGAGGGGGAAGGAGAAGCGCGAGAAGCCATAGGAATACTTCGACACGAACAGGTAGTCGCCGACGAGCAGCGTCGGGATCATCGAGCCGGATGGGATGTTAAAGGGCTGGAACAGGAAGGTGCGGACGACGAGGGCGATCAGCAGCGCCTGGAGGACGACCTTGACCAGTTCAAAGAAACCGCCCTGCTGGGCGACCTGCCTGCCCTCGCGGGCAGCCTCCACTTCCGTGGGCTTGCTCATCGACGATGTCTCGTTGCCGTACACTGGACCGGGGGTGCGGCTGCTCCCGCGACCGACCGGATGACGGGTGCTTATCACGCGTCCTCGGCGCGGCATAGGCGGCGGCCTCCCTCGACGACCTGGCGCGCGGCGGGCGATCGCGGCAACCCGAGCCAAGGCCCTGAGTTTACGCCCCGTTCAGCGCGCAAACGATCGGCTGCGCCCGTCGCGGCGTGTTGAAGCGTTGAGAAGAGCGGAGTTCGCATGGCGGTGCATCACATTCGGGCGGCACTCGTGTCCGTTCTTCTCGGAAGCTGCGCCCTGGCCGTGCTCGCCCCGTCTGCCGCGACGGCGCAAGTGGTGTTCGCCGTCGGCGTACCGCCGCCGCCGCTGCCGGACTACGAGCAGCCGGTGATCCCCGGCCCCGGCTGGCTGTGGGAGCCGGGCTACTGGTCCTACGGCGATGACGACGGCTACTTCTGGGTGCCCGGCACGTGGGTGGAGCCGCCCCGCCGCGGCCTGCTTTGGACCCCTGCCTATTGGGGCTACGACGACGGTCGCTACGGCTTCCATTCCGGCTACTGGGGCGACCATGTCGGCTTCTACGGTGGCGTCGATTACGGCTACGGCTACGGCGGCACGGGATACGAGGGTGGTTACTGGCGCGGCGACAGCTTCTTCTACAATCGCACGGTCAACAACATCATCGGCGTCGCGGCGATCACCACCGTGTTCAGCCAAGCCGTGCGTACCACCACGACGACGCGGGTGAGCTACAATGGCGGGCAGGGCGGCCTTCAGGCGCGGGCGACGCCGCAGCAGATCGCCTTCGGGCGCGACCAACACGTCGACGCCACGCCGGCGCAGCAGCAGCACGTCCAAGAAGCGGCGCGGGACCCGGCGCTGCGGGAAGCCCAGAACAGGGGACGCCCGACGGTGGCCGCGACGCAACGCCCCGGCGACTTCAAGAGCAACGTCGTCCAGGCGCGCACGGCGGGCGAGCGGCCGCCGGGCCAGCCGATCCCGACCGGCCGCGGCGGTGCCGCGCCGGCCCCAGCGGTGGCGCCG
>CAXTFM010000037.1:0-26814 GCA_964243435.1 uncultured Beijerinckiaceae bacterium | reverse complement strand
CCCAGGGCGCCGGCGGCCAGCACGTCAACAAGACGGAATCGGCGATCCGCATCACCCACCTGCCGACCAACACCATCATCTTCGTGCAGGACGAGCGCTCGCAACACAAGAACCGCGCCCGCGCCATGGCGCTGCTGCGCGCGCGCTTGTACGACATGGAGCGCCAGAAGCTCGATGCCGAGCGCTCGGCCGACCGCCGCGCGCAGGTGGGCTCGGGCGACCGCTCCGAACGCATCCGCACCTACAACTTTCCCCAGGGGCGCCTCACCGACCACCGCATCAACCTGACGCTCTACAAGCTGGAGAAGGTGATAACCGGCGAGGCGCTGGACGAGGTCATCGACGCGCTGACGACGGAGCACCAGGCGGCGTTGCTCGCCGCGCAGGACGGCTAGGCTCGCCCGCCTTTCCGCGCCGGCATTCCTTGCCTGCATCAATTCGCGCGTGGCGGGTTCGGGCGTGGCCGGCGTTGCGCGTGCATGACGCATGATCCCACCGCCCACCCCTCGCAGCTGCACTTCGCGCCGACCCGGGCCGAGGCGCTGCACCGCCTCGACCTGTTCCTGCCCCGCGCCGGCCGGCACTACGCCGAGCAGCGCAACGGCGATCCCGGCCCCGAAACGCGCGGCGACACGGCCGTGCTGTCGCCCTATCTGCGCCGCCGCATGGTGGACGAGCAGGCTATCGTCGCCGCAGTGCTGGACGCGCACGGCCCCATGCAGGCGGAGAAGTTCGTCGGCGAGGTGTGCTGGCGCACCTACTTCAAGGGCTGGTTGGAACAGCGTCCCCAGATCTGGGAAAGCTTCATCGCCGAACGCGACAGGGAACGCGCGGCGCTTGGCTCCGGTGCCGCCAAGGCGCTGGCCCGGGCGGAGGAGGGCCGCACCGGCATCGACGGCTTCGACGACTGGGCGCAGGAACTCGTCGAAACCGGCTGGCTGCACAACCACGCCCGCATGTGGTTTTCTTCCATCTGGATCTTCACCCTGCGGCTGCCATGGGTTTTGGGGGCGGACTTCTTCCTCCGCAACCTCGTCGACGCCGACCCCGCGTCGAACACGCTGTCGTGGCGCTGGACGGCCGGGCTGCACACCCGCGGCAAGACGTATCTGGCGACGCCGGACAACATCGCCCGCTACACCGGCGGCCGCTTCGAGCCGAAGGGCCTCGCCACGCGGGCCGAGGCGCTGAGCGAGCCGTCGCTGCCCAAGCCGCGCCCGCTGCCGGAAGCGCCGGCGCGCGTGCCGCGCGACGCGCTGCTCCTCGTCACCGACGAGGACCTGACGCCGGACTGGCTCGGGCCGGAGCCTTTCGCGGCGGTGGCGCTGGCGCGCACGGTCGATGTCGGGCAGGGCGGCGAGCGCGGCGAACCGGCGCGGAACTTCGCCGAAGGGGCGCTCGACGACGCAGCGGCGCGCCTGCCGGTCCTCGGACGCACCGGAGTGGTCGCAGCCGTTGCGCTGACATGCGAGGCGGTGCTCGGTGCCGCGCGCGCAGCCGGAGCGTCGCGCGTCGTCACGCCCTATGCGCCGGTCGGCGCCACCGCGACGAGGCTCGACGAACTGGCGCGCGACCTCGCCGGCGAGGGCATCGAGCTGTTACGCCCGCGCCGGGCCTGGGACGATGGCTTCTGGCCCCACGCCACGCGCGGCTACGGCGCCGTGCGCGCGGTCATTCCCGGCGTGCTCGCCACCCTCGGCCTGCCCGCCGGCTGACGGACGGGCGAGGCCGGCCCTCCATCGGTGCCGGCCCTTCCCAAAGCGCCGCGCGGTCCGTACAAGCCGTCATGGCTTCCAACGCGTCCACCTCGTCCAACGCATCGGCTTCGGCGGAAACGGCCGGGTTGATGTATTCCTGCGTCACCCGCGACATCGAGATCACCGTGTTGCCGGAGTTCGTGCCGGAACGGTCGGACGAGGCGCGCGGGCACTTCTTCTGGGCCTACACCGTCGAGATCGCCAACCAGGGGCAGACCACCGTTCGGGTAACGCACCGGCATTGGAAGATCACCGACGCCAACGGGCGGTTGGAGGAGGTCAGGGGCAAGGGCATCGTCGGCGAGCAGCCTGTGCTGAAGCCTGGCGACGTGTTCCGCTACACCTCGGGTTGCCCCCTGCCGACGCCCTCCGGCTTCATGACCGGCACCTATCGCGTCGTCGCCGACGGCGGCGAGGCGTTCGATGCGGCCATCCCGATGTTCTCGCTCGACCAGCCCTCCGGCCGGCGCACGCTGAACTGATGGCCGAAGCGGTGGCGGACCAGCTTGCCGTGACGCTGGGCCTGCTGGAGGAACTGGTCGGCTTCGACACGGTCAGCGCCAAGTCCAACCTGCCGCTCGTCGCGCGCGTGGAAGCCTATCTGGCGGCGCACGGCATCGAGGCGGTGCACGTGCCCAATGCCGCCGGCGACAAGGCCGCGCTGTTCGCAACCGTCGGGCCAAAGGCGGATGGCGGCGTTGTGCTGTCCGGCCATACCGACGTGGTGCCGGTGGCCGGGCAAAGCTGGACGGGCGATGCCTTTGCCCTGCGGCGCGGCGACGACGGCCGGGTGTACGGTCGCGGCACCTGCGACATGAAGGGCTTCGACGCCATCTGCCTCGCCATGCTGCCGGCCTTCAAACGGGCCACGCTGAGGAAGCCGGTCCACCTCCTGCTCAGCTACGACGAGGAGATCGGCTGCCAGGGCTCGCTCGATACGATCCGCCGCTTCGGCGTCGACCTGCCGCGCCCGGCCCTCGCCCTCGTCGGCGAGCCGACAAGCATGAAGGTCGTCACGGCGCATAAGAGCATCGCCAGCTACGTGACCACGGTTCACGGCCGCGAAGCGCATTCCGCCAACCCGACGCTCGGCGCCAACGCCGTCGAGGCGGCCTGCGCCATGGTCGCCGAACTCACCCGCCTGCAGGCCGAGCTGGAAGCCGAGGGCGACCCGACGGGGCTGTTCGACCCAGGCTATTCCACCGCCCATGTCGGGATGATCGCCGGGGGCAACGCCCGCAACATCCTGGCGCGACGGTGCTCCTTCGAGTGGGAGTTCCGCGGCCTGCCCGGCGTGGACCAGCGGCGCGCGATCGATCGCCTCGACGGCTTCGTCGCTCGGGAGGTGCTGCCGCGGCTGACCCGTCACGCGCCGGACGCGGGAGTCGACACGCAACGCGGTCCCGAAGTGCCTGCGCTGTTCCCCGTCGAGGGCTCGGACGCGGCGGCGCTGGCCAAGCGACTCGCCCGCTCGGACGAGGTGACCACCGCCTCCTACGCGACGGAAGCCGGGCAATTCCAGAAGCATGGCATCCCGACCGCCGTGTGCGGCCCCGGCTCGATCCGGCAGGCGCACCAACCCGACGAGTACATCGAGGTGGCGCAGCTCGAAGCGGGCTTGGCTTTCATGGATCGCCTCATAGGGGAACTGGCGACCTAGCGGAGCGCCGGGGCGCACAACCTCCCTTTGTCCGCCGCGCGATGTCGTGCAACGGACGGGTCGCCCCCTCACCTCCCCTTCGTGCAACGGGGCGTGATGGCAGGCGGAGTGGGTTCGGACATGGTGCGCGTCAAGAATGGTCCGCAGGCTTCGACCGCTTCGTCGCCGCGCCGTCCCGGCGCGAGCGCCTGATGGGAAACATTTGTTAACTCCCGCGCGCGACGATGCGGCATAGCCTGCTGCATGGTGCCCCGATGTTGTCCTCCGTGCTCGAGCGTCTCGACCTGTTGCAGTCGGAACTCGCCGCCCTCGACCCGTCGCGGGAGATCGCCGTCGCGGACCGGGTCGCAGCCATGGCGGCGGCCTTGCGGGAGGTCGCGGGCGTGATGCGCAAGCGCTGGGACGCCGTCGAGAAGCCAGCCGTCACGCCGCGACCCGAGTTCGTCGCGTTAAGCATCCGGTGAGGTAAGTTCGACAAGGGGTTGATTCGCTTCCCGTGCTGGGCAAGCTGCGTCGAAGGCCGTGCTCGTCCGGGCCGGCCGACCTGCGCGGGAGCGTTGCGCCATGCCGACCGAGATCCTGAACCAGCTGCGCAGCTTGCGCGAGGGCGTCGCCGAATCGCTGCGCAAGGACCCGCGCTTCCTCACCCTGAGCGCGCTCGACAAATCCATCCGGGAGATCACCGGTGTCCTGCAATCGTCGGGCCTGATGCCGCCGGGCGGCGCGCCGCCTTTGTCGCCGGTCGGCTTCGAGCCGGGCGCGCCGCCATCCGCCGCCGCTTTCGGTGCCGCGCCGCCGGCATTCGGTCATCCGGAAGCGGCGTCGACGATGTCGCCCCAGGCGGCGCAGGCCGCCGCCGCTCCCGTACCGAATGCGGCGGCGGCGAGACGGCCGCTTCCCGTCGCCGCGCTCGCGGCGGGTGGGCTTGCCGCGGGAGCGGTCGCGGCAGGGGGGCGTAGGTCCGACGCGGCGTCGCCGTCCGCAACTGCGGCGGGGGAGGACGACGCCGACCCGGAGCCTGACCTAAGGGAGGACGAGCGTCCGCCGCCCACCGCCGATGGGGTCCATGAGCGTGCCGACGGGCACGGTCTCGACCACGTCGACGGATACGCCGACGGGCACGGCATCGAAGACGAGTCGGACGAGGCCGAGTACGCCCGAGGCTCCGGCGGTGCCGCCGTTGACTTGGCCGAAGAGGTGTCGTCCGGCAGGGTGTCGGGCTACGTGCCGATGGAGGCCAAGTCCGGTGCGGCGCAGTACCAGCCGAGCATCTACGTCAAGTTCGGCAAGTCGCCGGCGAAGGTGGACCTGCGCCCGCTGATGTCGGCGATCGAGGACCAGGGTGACACCAACAGCTGCGTCGCCAACGCGGTGGCCGGTGCCTACGAGTACTGGATCAGGAAGCAGGCGAAGCAGGACCAGAACATTAGTCGGCTGTTCGTCTACTACAACGCCCGCTGGCGCGCCGGGTCGCAGGACGGGGACGATGGCAGCGCCATCCAACTCGCCATGGAGGGGCTGGTGAGGTTCGGCGCATGCCCCGACGCGTTCTGGCCGCACGACGCCCACCTCGTCCTGAAAAGGCCCGGTGCCGACGCCTACAGGGAGGCCGCACCGTTCCGCGTCCAGGACTTGCAGCAGGTGCCGCTCAAGCTCGACGCGTGGAAGCAGGCTCTCGCGGAAGGCAAGCCGATCGTGTTCGGCTGCGCCCTGTTCGACGGCTTCGACGCGTGCGCGGCGCGCGGTGGCGTGGTGCCGATGCCGGCGCCCGAGGACGTCGCCCATGCCGTGCACGGCGTCCATTCCATGTGCGCAGTCGGCTACAACGACGGCGAGAAGGTCTTTGTCGTTCGCAACGCGTGGGGCACGGCTTGGGGCGACGAGGGCTACTGCTACATGCCCTACGACTATCTGCTGAACCCCAGGTTCAACGATGGCGACTGCTGGGTGTTCGTGCCCAAGGTGCCGCAACAGCCTCCGCGCGAGGCGTGGTCGGATGCCATCGATCCCGTGACCAACGGCGGCCGGGGCGTGGACTTCGCCATCGCGCCCTACACGATCGCCGACTACGAACACGTCGAAGTCGACCTGTGGGAGCACGTCCGCCGGCCGTACGATGCGATGGTCGCCCCCGACTATGCCGGCTACGTCGCGGCGGTCGGGCGCGGCCAGTGGAGCGAGCTCGAATCCTTCGACGTCAGGATCTATCTCGCCTCCGTCGCCGCCCTCACGGGCGTCGCCTCGTTCGCCGCCGGGGGCTTCCTGTCGGACGCGGACGCCGCGACGGAAGCAGGCCTGTCCTCGCATGACGGAGCGTCTGACGACGATGCCGACGACGAGCCTGACGAGGACGACGCGGAGGACCATGACGACGCCGACGACAAGGCAGAGGACGGGCACCATGATTGACGGGCACGCGGCGCTCCGGCGACCCCGCTGACCGGCGCGACGGCGTCGGGCGTCCACCCGACGCCGTCGCGCCGCAGCTGCGGAACGATGCCGTGAACCAGCCGCGTTTGTCCCTGGCGCTTGCCATCTGCCTCGCCGTTCTGGCCGGCTGGGTGGACGCGGTGGCGTTCATCCGGTTTCACGGGCTGTTCGTCTCCTTCATGAGCGGCAACAGCACGCAGGCGGGCGTGGCGCTGTTCCAGCACGATGCGTCGCTCGCCGGCGTGTTCGCCCGCACCATCGTCCTTTTCGTCGTCGGGGTCGTCACCGGCGAGCTGGTCGCGGCCGCCGCCGGCCACCGCTGCCGGGCGGTGCTGCTGGCCTGCGTCGGCCTGCTTCTCGCGGTCGTCGCCGCAGCCGACCGGGCGCGGTTCGGCGACGCGCTGGTCGCGTCGCTGCTCGCCTTCACCATGGGGGTCCAGAATGCCGTGCTGCACAAGGCCGGCGCCATCAACGTCAGCCTGACCTACGTCACGGGGACGCTGGTCCAGGTCGGGCGCGGCCTCGCCGGCGCGCTGCGCGGCGGGTCGCCGTGGACGCAGCCGCTGCCCTTCGTCGGGCTTTGGCTCGGCTTCGTGGGCGGCGGCCTCGGCGGCGCCGCGATGGGAACGAACTGGTCGATATCGGTCGCGCTGGCAACGGCGAGCGCGCTCAGCGTTGTTCTCCTGGCATGGGTGCTGGCGGTGCCGGCGGCCTTCGCCGCGTCGCGCTGAACCGGTCGCGGTCCGTCGGGATCAGAACAACGAAACCAGCGCGACGCCGCCGGCGAGCAGAAGGCAGCCGGCGAGACGCGGCAGGCCGGCGGTGTGTTGGGCGAAGCCGAACCACCCGAAGTGGTCGCACAGGACGGCGAAGGCGATCTGGCCCGTCACCACCAGCCCGACCAGCGCCGCCGCGCCGAGCCGGGGCGCGAGCAGGATGCTCCCGGTGAGGTAGACGGCGCCGAGCACGCCGCCGGCGAGCCAGCCGTACCAGGGCGCCGACCTCACCGTTTCCGCGCTGGGGTAGGCGCTGGACAGCGCCACCGTGACCGCCAGGGTGGCGACCAAGCCGATGACCATGTTGGCGACGGCCGGGATGTACAGGTTGCCGAGGTGTTCGCCGAGCTGCTTGTTGGTCGCGACCTGTGTCGTCAGCACGGCGCCGCAGGCGAGGGCGGCGAGGATGGAAAAGGCGTTCACGCATGCGCTCCCTGGATGGGACGCGGAGCGTCACACCCCGCGCGGGGCGGAGGCAAGCCGCCGCGACCTATCCCGCCGCCCCGCGGTCGCGCACGGCGGCGAGCAGGCCGACGCGGCTTTGCCGGCCCCACGCCTTTTGCCTGGTGAGGAACGACACCCAGCCGAGCGCCGCGCCGAGGTGGCGCAGGATCTGGAAGGTGAAAGGCTCGGCGAGCGAGGCGAGGAGCGCGTGGTGGAGGCGAGCCCGGCTCGTCGGATCGACCCAGCGCCTGTACAGGTGCACCGACCAAAGGTGGAAGGCGAAGTCGAGCACGATCTTGGCCGCGATCACGCCCCCGACCGGCGCGAGCAGCGCCAAGCGGCCGGTGGCCCCGTAGCCCAGCAGCAGGGCGAATGCGAACAGGCCGTAGATCGGCTGCAGCGTGTCGAGCGCCTTGATCGGCAGCATGACGAGCCCCAGCCGGCCGTAGCGCCTGGCCCCGACCATGTCGCGGTACCAGAACTGCGTTTGCAGGAAGCCGCAGAACCAGCGCCGGCGCTGGCGCAGGAAGGCGGCGGTGGTCGCCGGCGCGTCGGTGATGGCCCGCGCCCCGCCGACCACGCCCGTGGTCCAGCCGAGCTTCTTGTCGGCGCCGTGGCGGCGCAGCCGGTGGATCAGCTCGTAGTCCTCCACCATGCAGGCCGGGTCGAAGCCGCCGACGGCGAGCACGGCCTCGCGGCGGAAGCCGGCGAAGGCGCCGGAGATGAGGAGCAGCGCGTCCATCCGCGCCCAGGCGTATCGGCTGAGGAAGTTGCGGATGTACTCGTAGGTTTGAAAGCGTTCGTAGAAACGGCCGGCCAGCGTCGGGCCGCACACCGGCGTCAGTACCCCCGTGGCGGCGACGAGGCTGATGTCGGCGGCGAAGGCGGCGCGGATGGCCCCGCAGGCGCCGGGGTCGAGCAGCGTGTCGCCGTCCACCGTCACCACGATGGCCGTATCGGCGGCGAGCAGCGCGGCATTGAGCGCGCGCGCCTTGCCGCCATGGGGCAGGCGCAGCCAGCGCAGGCTGGGATGGCCGCCCGCCGGCGCGCCCACGGTGCCGAGCGGCGCGGGAGCGAGCCCGAAGGCGCGGGCGAGCACGGCGGGGGTGTCGTCGCGCGAGCCGTCGTCGGCGATCAGGATCAGGTCCGGCGGGTCGTCCTGCGCGAGGAGGGCGCGCAGCGTGACGGGAAGCACCGCCGCCTCGTCATGAGCGGCGACGATGACGCCGAGGGTCGGCCCGCCGGCGCGGGTCGGCATGGCGGACACCGGTCGTGCGGTCGCCTTCAGGAGCGGCAGGGTTTGCTGGAACACCAGCGCGATCAGCACCGTGTCGTAGGTCACGTAGACGAGGCCGGCCGACCACGCGAACAGGTCGTCGGCGACCACGGCGCGGACGGCCAGCGCGACGAACAGCAGCGCCGCCCCGCCGTGGATGGCGAGACTGGGCCAAGCCGCGCGCAGCCTGCCGCGCGTCGTGCCCGCGGGCAGGTCGGCGCCGGCGGGTGGCGCCGCGAAGCGCGGGGAGGCGCGGAGAAAGGCGCGTTCGAGGTCAGCAGGCGTTGTCAGTTCAAGCATCCGTTACCGTTGCGCGACACGGCGGTAGATAGGCGTCGCGCTCTTTTGATGGCATATCGGTCCGCTCACGACCTCGTGTGACACGCGTCGGCGGCTGATGTGACGCGGCTGCTCGACCCGGTGGGATGAACGGCCATGAGCGATCAAGCCTTTCGCGACCAAGCTCTGCGCGCTCGCTATTCCGAGCCGGTCGCGCGCTACAACCGCACCGCCATGGCGCTGCACTGGCTGGTGGCGGCGCTGATCCTCATCAACGTATGCTACGGCCTCGCCGCCGCCGGTGCCGACGACGAGCACGTCCGCCCCCTCGTCGACGCCCACAAGTCGATCGGCCTCACCGTTCTCGGCCTGGTGCTGCTGCGCATCTTCTGGCGCCTCGGCCACAAGCCGCCGCCCATGCCGCGCTCCTATCCCAAGCTGGAGCGCGTCGGCGCCCATGCCGCCCACCTCGCCCTCTACGCCGTGATCCTCCTGCTGCCGCTGTCGGGCTACCTTCACGACTCCGCGTGGAACGGCGCCGCCTCGCACCCGCTGATCCTGTTCGGCGTGCTGCATTTCCCGCGCATGCCGATCCTCAAGGCGCTCGATCCCGCGACCAAGGACACGCTGCACACGCTGTTCGGCGCGGCGCACATTTACATCGGCTACGTGCTCTACGGGCTGGTGGCGCTGCACCTTCTCGGGGTCGCCAAGCACCACGCCATCGACCACGAGTCCGAGATCAGCCGCATGCTGCCCGGCATCGGATCCCCGCCCGGAACCGATGCGTAGCGCGGGTCAATCACCTATGTTGAACGGGTCGTGCTCGTTATGCCGGGCAGGGCTGCATCCGGCGGCGGCGCCGTCCCACGGTGCGGTCACATTCCTGGCCGACACAAGCTCTCCCGTTTCCCCCAGAAACGGGCGGTGGGGGCCGTCATCGCGCGTGGCGGCCATCTTGAAGCAGCACTCGACCGCCATGCGGCGGCGGCCTCCACTCATGATCGCGTCCCTGTGCGACCGTTTTCTTTCCCGTTCGCGATGCCGCCCGCCGACCAGCCCTTCGGCATCGTCCGGCGTTAAGGCGGCGCGGAAGCGGGCCGGACCGAGCGGCGTCGCGGCGACGGCCGTCGTCGTCATTCTTTTCGCCTGCGGCGCCGTCCGTGGGCAGGGTACGGACGTCACGCCCTTCACCCTGACGGCCCTGCAGGCGGACGAGGCCGGCAGGCTGTCGATGGCGCAGGTCAATAGCGGGCACGGGTGCAAAGGCGGCAACATGCCGCCCACGTTGCAGTGGAGTGCGGCGCCGGCCGGGACCAAGGGCTTTGCCGTGACGATGGTCGACCTGACCGCCAACAAGGGCGCCGGCTTCTGGCACTGGGCGCTGTTCGACGTGCCGCCCGACGCGCGCATGCTCGAAGCCAAGCAGCTACCGGACGGCGCCAGGACCGGGCGCAACGACTTCGGCGACGCCGGCTACGGCGGTGTCTGCCCGCCGCCCGGCCCGGCGCATCAATACCAGCTCACCGTCTGGGCAATGGGCGAGGCGACCCTCTCCTTCGACGCCGGCTCGTCGGACAAGGAGATCGGCGATTTCCTCAAGGGGCACGCGCTCGGCCACGCCGACCTCGTGCTGACCTACAAACGCTAGCCGCGCGGGCGGCAGGTGCGCGCCGCCCTCACGCCTCCTGGTTCGGCGCGGCACCGTTGAGGCGAGCCAGCCATTCGTCCTCGCTCAAGGTTTCGATCCCGAGTTCGACCGCCTTTCTCGCCTTCGAGCCGGCCTTGGCGCCGGCGATCACGATGTCGGTGTTCTTCGACACGGTGCCCGCGACCTTGGCGCCGAGGCGCTCGGCCTGCGCCTTGGCCTCGTCGCGCGTCATGCGTTCGAGCGTGCCGGTGAACACCACGGTCTTGCCGGCGACCGGGCTTTGGCTCGCCACCGCCTCCATCGGGCGCGGCGTCACCTGCGCGAGGAGGTCGGCCACGGCCCCGTCGTTATGGTCCTCGGCGAAGAAGTCGGCCAGCGCCTCGGCGACCGCCGCTCCCATGCCGTCGATGTTCTCGAGTTCGGCGCGCGTTTCCGAGGCCGGCTCCGCCGCCGCCCGCGCCGCGTCGCGGATCGCCTGTAACGTGCCGTAGTGCCGGGCGAGGCGGGTGGCGTTGATGCGCCCGACGTGGCGGATGCCGAGCGCGTAGAGCAGGCGGTTCACCTCGACGTCGCGCCGGGCGTCGATGGCGGCGAACAGGTTCTGCACGGACTGCTCGCCGTAGCCCTCGCGGTCCTTGAGCTTCTTCAGCGCGCGCTTGTCGCGGGCGGCGAGCGTGAAGATGTCGGCCGGCGCCATGACGAGGCCGTCGGCGTGGAACTGCTCGATCTGCCGGTCGCCCAGCCCCTCGATGTCCATCGCGTCGCGGGCGCAGAAGTGCTTGAGGCGCTCGATGGCCTGCGCCGGGCAGATCAGGCCGCCGGTGCAGCGGCGCACCACGTCCTGCCGGCCGGTGCGCGCATCGACTTCGCGCACCGCCGCCGAGCCGCAAACCGGGCAGCTCGTGGGGAAGCCGTAGGGCTTGGCGTCGGCCGGTCGCTTCTCCGCCACCGGGCCGAGGATTTGCGGGATCACGTCGCCGGCGCGCTGGAGGCGCACCGTGTCGCCCTCGCGCACGTCCTTGCGCGCGATCTCGTCCTCGTTGTGCAGGGTGGCGTTGGTGACGACGACGCCGCCGACCGTCACGGGGTCGAGCCGGGCGACGGGGGTGAGCGAGCCGGTGCGCCCGACCTGGATCTCGATGCGGCGCAGCACGGTGGTCGCCCGCTCCGCCGGGAACTTGTGCGCCACCGCCCAGCGCGGGGTGCGGCCGACGAAGCCGAGGCGTTCCTGAAGGGCGACGCTGTCCACCTTGTAGACGACGCCGTCGATGTCGTAGGGCAGCGCCGCCCGCTCGGCCTCGATGCGGCGGTATTGCGCGAGCAGCTCGGCGCTCGTCCGGCACAGCGCCATCAGCGGGTTCACGGGTAGGCCGAAGCGCTTGAACGCCGCCACCGTGCCGCTCTGGGTGTCGGCCGGCGGTCGCGTCGCCTCGCCCCATGCGTAGGCGAAGAACCTGAGCGGCCGGGCGGCGGTGACGGCGGGGTCGAGCTGGCGCAGCGAGCCGGCCGCCGCGTTGCGCGGGTTGGCGAAGAGCGGGCGGCCCGCCTCGGCCTGCCGGGCGTTGACCCCGGCAAAGCCGTCCTTGGTCATGTACACCTCGCCGCGCACGTCGAGGATGCCGGGCGGACGACCGCCGAGTTCGTGGGGGATCTCGCCCACCGTGCGGATGTTGGCGGTGACGTCCTCGCCCTCCTGCCCGTCGCCGCGCGTCGCCGCCTGCACCAGCACCCCATCCTCGTAGCGCAGCGAGCAGCTCAGCCCGTCGATCTTCGGCTCGGCGGTGATGGGCAGCGCGTCGTCGGGCTTCAGGCCGAGGAAGCGCCTGATGCGGGTGGCGAACTCCTCGACCTCCTCGTCGGCGAAGATGTTGCCGAGCGACAGCATGCCGACCCTGTGGCGAACCTTGGCGAACCTTTCCGACGGCTTGGCGCCGACGCGCCGCGACGGCGAGGCGTCCGCCACGAATTCGGGGTGCGCCGCCTCGATCCGCTCGAGCTGGCGGCGTAGCGCGTCGTAGTCCCCATCCGAGATCGTCGGCGCGTCCTCCGCATGGTAGCGCCGGTCGTGCTCGGCGATCGCCTCGACGAGCGCCTTGTACTCGGTCGTTTCGTACTTGGGCGTTTCCTGCCCGGCGGCATCCTCGTCGGCAGGTCGGACAAGCGTGGCGGACTTCTTTCTCGGCATCGGGTCGCACACTCGAACCTGGCGCGGACGGAGCGCCCGCGGCGCTCAACGCGCGTCTCGCCGAAGCGGGCCGGCGTGGCAAACTTGGCACCTTTCGCGGTTAACGCGCTGATAAGATCACGGTGGTCCATTCAACGGGATGCAATGGTCCGGGTTGTCGCGCATGAACGAGCTTGACCTTCTCCTCGCCGAACTCGTCGAAGCCTCGCGGCACAGGCGGCAAAGCCTGCGCACGGCCACCAAGATCCCCAAGCGCGGCAAGATCAACCTGGCACGCCAAACCCAGCGCGACCCGGCCGGAACCCCGCGCGCCGGCGCCTGCTGAGGCGAGGCGCGGCCGCGCTTCTGCGATCCGCCTTGGTTACGGCGGCGGCGGCCCCTATCATCCGGGAATGACCACGGTTCACGACTTCGCGGCGACCCGGCTCGACGGCACGGCCGAGGTGCTATCGCGCTATCGCGGCGACGTCCTGCTCATCGTCAACACGGCGAGCCTGTGCGGCCTCACCCCGCAATATGAGGGGCTGGACGCGTTGCAGCGCAGCTTCGCGCCGCGCGGCTTCAGCGTGCTCGGCTTCCCCTGCAACCAGTTCTTCCAGGAGCCGGGCAACGCCGACAGGGTCGGCCGCTGCCCGTTGCGCTACGGTGCCACCTTCCCCGTCTTTGCCAAGGTGAAGGTGAACGGCGCCGGGGCGCACCCGCTCTACCGTTTCCTCAAGGCGGCGCGGCCGGGGCTCTTCGGCTCGCAGGCGATCAAGTGGAACTTCACCAAGTTCCTCGTCGACCGGCGCGGCGCGGTGGTCGAGCGCTTCGCCCCGCGCGTCGCGCCCGCCGCCCTCGCCGGTCCGATCGAGCGCCTGCTCTAGCCGACGTTGGCCGGCCTCACGCCGCGCGGCGCAGTCGGACGTCCACCTCGCGCTCGACATAGTGCCATTCCCGCGTCGCGCGCAGGCGGCGAAGCATCTCGTCGAAGGCGTCCTCGTCCTCCGGCGCGTATTCGAACCAGGTCAGGAAGTCGAAGGGCTCGCCGAGTTCGCGGCTGTGATGGAGCCGCCGCGCCACGCCGGGCAGGTAGTCGAGGCCGATCGCGATGTGGCGGGACTGTTCGGCGAAGATCGCCCGGCGCTCGTCCTGCGCCAGCTCCCACCACGCCGCCGTCTTGCCGATCGGGATGAGGGCCGCCCGCGTCGCCTGCGGCCGCATCAGGGGCGCCTGGATCGCAACCAGCGTCGCGACCTCGGGGCGCTCGGCGTAGCGCAGGTTGCTCGTCACCCCGCGCAGCGTCCACCCGGCCGCGGCGGCGGGCGCCGTCCCCTCCATGACGGCGACGCGCGAAGCCGCGGCGAGGCCGTCGCCGGCCACCGCGTCGATGCGCTCGACGTGCCACGGCCCGTCCGGGCCGCCGATGAAGGAGAAGGTGAGCGGTCTCGCCATGGTGTCCTGCGCGGTGGCCCGCACGGTTCGGCGCGCCCCGTGGTGGTACGTGCGCGGGCTGCGGAAGTTACGCCCTCTGCTGCAATCTTGCCGCGCCCGGTCGCGCCGGGCCTCGCCCACCCCCGCGGGAAGGGCGGCCTTCACTCGTTCAGCCGCCCGCCGGACTGCCCATTGCCCCGGTCGCGGGGCGCGGCTAAGGGTTGCCGCCAGACCCTCCGGAGTTCGCCGTATGCCGCTGCGGCTCACCAACCGAAGCCCGGACTTCGCCGCCGCCTTCGCCGGCCTGCTCGCGGCCAAGCGCGAAGTGTCGGAGGATGTCGACGCGGCCGTGCGCGCCATCATCCGCGACGTGCGCGACGAGGGCGACGCGGCCCTCGTCCGCTATTCCGCCCGCTTCGACCGCGTCGAACTGGGCTCGGCGCCCGGCCAGATCGGGCTGCGCGTCACCGCCGACGAGGTCGCGGCGGCGGTGCGCGTCGTGCGCCCGGACGACTTGGCCGCGCTGCGCCTCGCCCACGCGCGCATCCAATCGTTCCACGAGCGGCAGGTGCCGGACGACCTGCGCTTCACCGACGCGCTCGGCGTCGAGCTGGGCTGGCGCTGGACGGCGATCGAGGCGGTCGGGCTTTACGTGCCGGGCGGCACGGCCTCCTATCCCTCCTCCGTGCTGATGAACGCCGTGCCGGCCAAGGTCGCCGGCTGCGGACGCCTCGTCATGGTGGTGCCGGCACCGGGCGGGCGCGTCAACCCGCTGGTGCTCGCCGCCGCCGACCTCGCCGGCGTCGACGAGATCTACCGCGTCGGCGGGGCGCAGGCGGTGGCGGCGCTGGCCTACGGCACCGACACCATCGCCCCCGTGATGAAGATCGTCGGCCCCGGAAACGCCTACGTCGCCGCCGCCAAGCGGCAGGTGTTCGGGCAGGTCGGCATCGACATGATCGCCGGCCCCTCCGAGGTGCTGATCATCGCCGACGGCGACGCCGACCCCGACTGGATCGCCGCCGACCTGCTCGCCCAGGCCGAGCACGACACCGCCGCGCAATCAATCCTCGTGACCGACTCCGCGGCGCTCGCCGACGCGGTGGAACGCGCGGTCGAAGCCCAGCTCGCGACCCTGCCGCGCGGCGACATCGCCGGGGCGAGCTGGCGCGACTACGGCGCGATCATCACCGTCGCCGGCCTCGACGAGGCCGTGCCGCTCGCCGACCGCCTGGCGCCCGAGCACCTGGAGATCATCGCCGCCGACGAGGAGCGTCTCGCCGCGGCGATCCGCAACGCCGGCGCCATCTTCCTCGGCGCGCACACGCCCGAAGCCGTCGGCGACTACGTCGGCGGCTCCAACCACGTGCTGCCGACCGCGCGCTCGGCGCGCTTCTCCTCCGGGCTCAGCGTGCTCGACTATATGAAGAAGACCTCGCTGCTGAAGTGCAGCGCGGCGGCGCTGGCGCGCATCGGCCCGGCGGCGGTGACGCTGGGCGAGGCGGAAGGCCTCGATGCCCACGCGCGCTCGGTGGCGCTGCGCCTCGGGCAGTCCGCCGCGCCGGGCCGGCGGGGACGCGGCGTCCCGTGAACGAGACCGACGACGGCAGGACCGACTGCCTCAAGGCCATCCGCCTCGACGGCGACTCCATCGGGGTCGGCAGCCCCGACCAGGAGCACGAGCGCCAAGTCGCCATCTATGACCTCGTGGAGGAGAACAGCTTCGCCCTTCCCGACCGGGATGACGGACCCTACAGTCTCGTCATCTCGCTCCACGACGCCAAGCTGATGCTCGACGTCGCCGGCGGCGACGGCGAACGGAAGGCCGTGCACATCCTGTCCCTCACGCCGTTTCGCGGCATCCTGCGCGACTACTTCATGGTGTGCGAAAGCTACTACGACGCCATCCGCACGCAAACCGCGGCGCAGATCGAAGCGATCGACATGGGGCGGCGCGGCCTCCACAACGAGGGTGCCGCGCTGGTGGTGGAGCGCCTCGCCGGCAAGATCTCGCTCGACAACGACACCGCGCGGCGGCTGTTCACCCTCATCACCGCCCTGCACTGGAAGGGTTGATGGGCCGAGGCGGGGGCGAGGGCCGGGACGCGAGGCGGTGAGCGGGCCGCCCTCGCTCAGGCCCGGCGCCGTGCTGTTCTCCTGCTCGATGAACGCCGTGCGCTCGCCGATGGCGGAGGGCTTGGCGCGCCACCTGTTCGGCCGCGACATCTACTTCGCCTCCGCCGGCGTCCGCGAGGGCGAGCCCGATCCCTTCGCCGTCGCCGTGATGGCCGAGATCGGCGTCGACATCTCGACGCACAGGCCGCAGGCGTTCGAGGACCTGGAAGACTCCTCCTTCGACCTCATCGTGTCGCTCTCGCCCGAAGCGCACCACAAGGCGCTCGAGTTCACCCGTACGCTCGCCTGCGACGTGCTGTACTGGCCGACCATCGATCCAACGGCGACGGAAGGCGCGCGCGAGCGCCGCCTCGACGCCTACCGCGAGGTGCGCGACCTGTTGGCACGGCGCATCAAGACGCTGCTCGGCACCAAGGCCGGCTGACGCTCGCGCGCCGGCGGTTCAACGCGGATCGAGGAGGTGGCGATATTGCACGAAGCCGGACCGGTCGGCGACGCGGTCGTAAAGCTTCATCGCGTCCGTGTTCGTCTCGTGGGTGAGCCAGTGGACGCGGGAGCAGCCCCGCACCCGCGCCCAGTCGTAGGCGTGGGTGATGAGCGCTCGCCCGATGCCGCCGCCGCGCAGGCCCTCGCGCACGAACAGGTCCTGGAGGTAGCAATAGTCGCCGACCGTCCAGAACGAGCGGTGGCGGACGAGATGGACGAGACCCACCGCCTCCCCAGCCCGCCAGGCGAGGGCGCCAGCCATCGGCTCCGCCGGGTCGAGGAGACGCGCCCAGGCGGCGGCGCTGGCGGCGGCGGGGATGTCCACCTGGTAGAAGGCCTGGTAGCCGCGCCACAGCGGCATCCAGGCGTCGTGGTCACCGGCGGCGAGGGAGCGAATCTCCACCGACCCCGTCAAGCGTGCAAGCCTTCGTAGGCGCCGCGACGGACCATCCAGTAGCTCGCCGCACCGGCGAGCGCCGCCACCGTGGCGACGAGGAAGGCCGGGGTGAACGAATGGGTGCGCCCGACGATGAGACCGGTGACGAGCGGGGCCAACGCGCCGCCGATCGAGCCGCCGATGTTCTGGATCGACTCCAGCGTCGCGACGAGGTGCGGCGGGGTCAGGCTGGCGCCGAGCGCCCAGGAGCACGAACCCGCGCCGTAGCCGAAGAACATGGAGGCGGAAAGCAGCGCCACCACGCCCGTCGTGGTCGGCGCGAAGGGGGCCGCCGCGGTGAACAGGGCGCAGACCGCGAGGCCGCCAACGGTGAGGTATCGGCGCGAATCGACGGGGTCGATGCCGTAGCGCGCCAATCGGTCGGACAGGAAGCCGCCGAGGACGCCGCCGACGAAGCCGGCGAATTGCGGGATCGCGGCGAGGTAGCCCGTGTCGACGACGCTGACGTGGCGCTCGCTTTCGAGGTAGTCCGGCAGCCAGGCGACGTTGAGCCAGGTGATGTAAACGATGCCGAACAGCCCGCCGATCAGCGCCCAGGTGGTCGGAATGGTGAAAAGCCGTGCCCAGGTGCGGGCGCCGGCCTGCGCCTCGGCGCCGACCTCGCCGGAATGGATCGCCTCGAGGTCGGCGCGCGGGATGCCGACATCGGCGGGATCACGGTAGTGCAGGCCCCAGGCCAACGCCACGAAGAGGCCCGCGACGCCCATCAGCACGAACATGACGCGCCAGCCATAGGCCAGCATCAGGGCGGTGAGGAGGGGCGGGGCCAGCGCCGGGCCGAGCGAGGAGGCGGCGTTGAAGAGGCCGAGCGGGAAGCCGCGGTCCTTGAGGGGAAACCAATTCACCGAGGCGCGGGCGCCGGCGGTGAACATCGGCGACTCGCCGATGCCGAGCCCGGCGCGGGCGGCGAGGAACTGCCCGAAGCCGCCGACCGTGCCGCTGATGATCTGTGCCACCGACCACACCGTCATGCCGAGCGTCAGCATGATGTGCGGGCCGACCCGGTCGGTGATCGCGCCGACGGGAAGCTGGCACAGGGCGTAGGCCCAGGCGAAGGCGGAAAGCAGCGCGCCCATCTCGCCCGGCGACAGGTGCATCTCCTCCGCGATGGTGTGGTTGGCCACCGCCAGCGTCGAGCGGTCGACGTAGTTGACCACGCCGGCGAGCACCAGCAGCCCGACCATGGTCCATTGCCGGCGCCGGGTGCGCGGCGACAGGGGCTGCGGCAGTGCGAAGTCCATCGGCGTCAAGCGCCGCGCCGCAGCATGCCGCGCGTGAGATCCGCGAGCGCGTCGTCGCGGAGCGCGACCACGGCGAAGCCGAGGGCGCCGGCGTGGAACGAGGCGGCGCCCGCCGCGACGTGCCCGAGCGACCAGATCAACCCCGGCGCGGTCGACATGGCGGCGAGCGCGGCGGCGTAGCCGAACACCGTGGCGCTCGTGACGGGGGCGCGCAGCCGCCAGCAGGCGAGGCCGAGCGCGCCGAGGACGACGGCGCCCTTGAGCGCCGCCATGAACCGCAGCAGCAGGGCGAGCTGCGGGTCGACGCCGGCGGCCGCGGCGGGCAGCGCGCAGGCGGCGAGGCCCGCCGCGAGGGTGAGGACGCAGAACAGCCCGATGCGCAGCCGGGGCCGCCGCCGGGACGACGGGCGGTGGCCCGATGCGGAGCGGGCGGCGGGCAGGGCGAACACGGTCACGGGCGGGTTCCTTTGCGCGGGAAGGCTAGCGCGACGGCGTTCGCTTGACCAGCGCGGCGGCGATCGCCCGCGCGGCACCAGTGTCCGGTGCATGCCCGGCGTGGTATGAACGACCGCCGTCCCGCCGGAGATCGATCCATGCTCGTTGCGCTGCGTCCCGCCATCATCGCCGCGGCGGCCCTGTGGTGTGCGTCCAGCCTGCCGGCCAGTCTGCCGGCGATGGCGGCCGGAGAGGCTGCCGGCGCGGGGCAGGCGGGCGGCAGCGGCGGACGCACGGAGGAAGAGGAGGACGCGCCGACGCCCGCGCCGCTCACCGTCGGCTCCATGGCGATCGCCTCGGACAGCGGTCTCGCGATCGAGGCGATGGCCGTCGACGTCGCCGACGACCGCGTCACCTACAGCTATCGCCTGCGCAACAAGGGGCCGGCCAAGCTGTCCCTGGCCGCCAGCGTGGCCTTGCCCGACCTCGAGGTGAACAGCGAAGGCAACAACGTCTACAACCTGCCGGCGCAAACGCCGGAGAACCCGATCAACCTCGCCGTCAAGGCCAACGACCAGCCCGTGGTGACGACGCCCGCCCTGCAGGCGGTCGCGCTCGGCCTCGACCGGCAGAACGAGATCAAGGCCGAGGGACTGCCGCTGATCCCCTTCGGCGCCGCGATGGAAAAGGCGCTGGCCGCCGCCAAGCCGGACGCGCTCGGCAGGCTCGCGAGCCTCGGCCTCGTGACCCCGCGCGACCCCGCGCAGCCCGACACGCCGGTGATCGCCGACTGGAGCCTGCGCGTCGTCCACGGCTGGACCCAGCCGCTCGACCCCGGCGCCGTCACGGTGGTGGCCGTCAGCTTCGCGCCGGTGAAGGCCGTCTACCGCTTGGGGGCGTCAAGCCTTGTCGGCTTTGACGCGCTGAAGGAGCAGGTCTGCCTGACGCCGGCGGTGATGACCGCTGCGCGCGCCCTGCTCAAGGCCAAGGACGCGCAGGTCGAGGTGGCCGACATCACGCTCGCCAATGACGGGCCGGCGCGGTGGCTCGACAACCCTGCCGCCAGCATCGCCGTGCGCAAGCCGCAGCCCAATTCCGTGGTCGCCTTCTGCGGCCTCGACCAAGCGAGCTTCGGCAAGCCGGTCGTCACCGGCAAGATGCCGGGGTCGGGCGAGGCGGCCGGGGTGCGCGTGCTGATCTTTTCCGCCGTCGGTTCCTGATGCGGGCGGACGGCGCCGTCGACCACGGGAAAGGAAGCGGATGGCAAAGGATACGGACACGTTCAGGAAGGCGCCGCGCCGCGCCGCGCCCAAGGGCCGTCGCGTCACCGCCTCGCCCGAGGCCAAGCGCGCCTACGAGGCCGTGATGCGCGAAAAGGACGAGAAGGCGGCCGCGGACCGTCACCTGCCGCCGGACATGAAGCGCTAGCCGGCCCCCGGAAAAGAGGTGTGCCGGTCCATCTCGGCGCCGGTGGCGGTCGAGGCTTCGCCGCTACCCCGCATGGTGGCCACCATGCCGGCGAACGACAGCGCCGCGCCCGTTCGGGCTTGCAGCTCCGCCCGGTCGAGCCCCTCGACGATGTCGAGGACCACGAGGCCGGCCGGCGTGACCTCCAGGACGGCGAGGTCGGTGAAGATCCGCGACACGACGTTGCGCGCGGTGAGCGGGTAGGAGCAGGTTTCGACGACCTTCGGGCGAGCGTCGCGCGTTTGGTGCTCCATCATCACCCAGATCGCCCTGGCGCCGCAGGCGAGGTCCATCGCGCCGCCGATCCCCGGCACGTCGTCGGCGTGGCCCGTCGACCAGTTGGCAAGGTCGCCGCCCGCCGACACTTCGAACGCGCCGAGGACGGCGACGTCGAGGTGACCCCCGCGCATGATGCCGAACGAGGTGACGACGTCGGTGTAGCAGCCGCCCCGGCGGATGGCGACGGGCCGCTTGCTCGCGTCGATGCAGTCGAGCTGCGGGCGCTCGCCCTCCATCACGCCCCGGTAATGCAGCACCCCGTTCTCGCTTTGCAGCACGATGTCCTGTTCGGGACGGGTGTGGTGGCTCACCAGCCCCGGCATGCCGATCCCGAGGTTGACGTAGGAGCGGCTCGGCAGCGCGCGGGCGATGCGACGGGCGATGCCCTCGCGCGACAAGGGCGTCACGGCAGGCCCCGCACGAGGCGGTCGACGAAGATGCCCGGCGTCACCACGACCTCCGGATCGATCTCGCCCGCCTCGACGAGTTCGGCCACCTCGGCGACGACGGTGCGCGCCGCCGTCGCCATCACCGGGCCGAAGTTCCGCGCGGCCTTGTTGTAGGTCAGGTTGCCCATCGCATCGCCGCGATGGCCGCGGATCAGGGCGTAGTCGGCGAACAACGGCAGTTCGAGGACGTGCTCCTTCCCCGCGATCGACCTGTGCTCCTTGTTCCTCCCGAGTTCGGTGCCGGCCGACACCGGCGTGTAGAAGCCGCCGAGGCCGGCCCCGGCGCAGCGCATCCGCTCCACCAGCGTGCCCTGGGGCACGAGTTCGAGCCCGACCTTGCCTCGCCGGTAAAGCTCGACGAAGGTCGGCGACGTCCGGGGATAGCTGCAGATCATCCGTTCCACCAACCCGGCGGCGATCCAGTCGCTGATGTCGCCGGGGCCGAAGCCGGCGTTGTTGGAGATCACCGTCAGCCGCCCTACGCCCCGTTCGAGCACCGCTGCAATGAGGGCGCGGGGTACGCCCGCATTGCCGAACCCGCTCACCATGACGGCGTGGCCGGGCTCCAGGCCCGCCACGGCCTCCCCCGCGCTGCTCCCGCGCTTGTCGATCATCGCGCGCCGGCCCGCGCCGTGCCCTCCGGCCCGTAATGCGCGCCCAGCAGCGCGCCGATGCGGTCGCGCTGCATTTCCGTGGTCCCATCGACGTAGCAGGCGATGCGCGCCGCCGCGAGGTGGCGGCCGAAGGGCTCGTCCTCGCTGAGCCCGATCGCGCCCATCGCCTGCATGCAGGCGGCGACCGCGCCCACCGCCATCTCCGCCGCGTAACCCTTGGCCTGCGCCGCCGCCATCGTGGCGTCCTCGCCGCGCGCGACGAGGTGGGCCGCCCGGCAGGTGAGGCCCCGCGCGGCTTCCAGCTTCGTGGCGACGTCGGCGAGGCTCCAGCGCAGCCCCTGGTGCTTGACGAGGGCGCGGCCGAAACTTTGGCGCTCGTGCGCGTAGCCGACCGCGCGCTCAAGCGAGCCGGCGACGATGCCGCAGGCCATGGCGGCGACGTGGGTGCGGGCCGCGGACACGGTCCGCAGGGCGCTCTTGAAGGCGAGGCCCGCCGGCGCGAGCAGGTCGTCCTCGGGGACGAACACGTTGTGCAGGCGGATTTCCGCCGCACCGATGGCGTGGCCGCCGAGGAGGCGGTAGGCCGGTGCCCGCGTGACCCCTTCCCCTCTGAGGTCGACGAGGAAGCTCGCCATGCCGGCCGCACCGGCGCCGGGTTCGGTCTGCGCGTAGACGACGGCGAGGTCGGCATGGGTGCCGTTGGTCAGCCAGGCCTTGGTGCCGTCGAGCGTCCAGCCACCGCGTACCTTGACGGCCGTCGTCGCGATCGCGGCGAAGTCGCTGCCCGCGCCGGGCTCGCTGAGGGACGGCGCGCAGATCAGGTCGCCGGTCATGAGCCCGGGCAGGTAGCGCCGCGCCTGATCGACCGTTCCTTCCCGCTCCATGCGCGTGGCCGACCCTTGCGCGTTGATGAGCGCGAAGCAACTCGGCAGGCACCATCGCGCGACGGCCTCGGCCACGGCGACCTTGCAGAAGAAGCTGCCGCCCCCGCCGCCGGACGCGGTCGAGACCTGGAGCGACATCAGCCCGAGCCCGGCCCATTCGCGGAACACGTCGCGGGGCAGGGCGCGCCGTTCCGTTTCCCATTGCGCGGCGAAGGGGGCGATGCGGCGACGCGCGAACTCGGCCGCCGAGGCGACGAGCGCCTCCTCGGCGGGCGTCAGCGGCACGTCGAGACGGTTGCGCCCGCTCATCCGCGCCGGACGTTCCAGAACAGGGCGAAGCCTTCGAGCTGTCCCAACAGCTCAGCGCGGAACGCCGTCGGCTGGAAGTTCTGGCCGGCGGGGATGTAGGGGACGCTGGTGAGCGCCTCGCGCTGGATCGCCTCGGCGATGGTCTTCTGCTCGGCCAAGTCCTTGGCGCCGAACCACGCCTCGCGCAGCTGTTCCAGCTTCGGCTCGGTCGGCCAGCCGAACCAGGCGTTGGCGCCGTTGCCGCGCAACATGACGTGACCGGCGGGATCGAGCGTGTCGGACCCGTCCCAGGCGCTGCAGAAGGCGTTCCACCCCCCGACGCCCCGCTTGACGCGGCGCTGCTGGACGCCCGCCCAGTCGAGCGCCTGATAGTCGACGTTGAGGCCGACCTTGCGCATCGTGTCGGCGGCGACGTCGGCCAGGGCCTTCAGGGCGGGGAAGTCGGTCGCGGCCAGCAGGACGACCGGGGCGCCGTCATAGCCGGCCGCCTTGATCGCGCGGCGCGCGGCGTCGAGGTCGCGGGGCTTGGTCACGACATCGAGCCCGGCGTCGTTGGCGAGCGGCGACTTCGGGCAGAAGATCCCGACGCCGTCCCGCCACAGCTCGCGCTCGTCGCCGTCGACGGCCGTCATGAAGTCGGACTGCGCGAAGGCTTCGAGCAGCGCGCGACGGATCTCCGGCCTGTCGAACGGCGGGATGAGCTGGTTCATGCGGAAGAAGTTGTACTGGCCGTTCTTCTCGAGGATCCTGACGGTGATCTTCGGGTCCGACCTCAGCAGCGAGAGAAGGTCCACCGAGGGGTAGTCCACCCAGTCGACCTCGCCCGCCTGCAGCGCCGCGGCGGCGGTGCCGGCGTCGGGCACCGTGTTCCATTCGACGCGGTCGAAGAAGACCCGCTTCGGGCCGGCGGTGCGGGACGGGACGCCGTCCTCGCGCGGCGCATAGTCGGTGAAGCGCTCGTAAACGGCACGCGCCCCCGGGACGCGTTCACGCGCGAGGAAGCGGAACGGACCGGAGCCGACGATCTCGGTGAGCTGCTTGCCCGGATCGGTCGCGGCGAGCCGCTCCGGCATCATCGCGGGCATGAAGGGCGACGTCTTCCCAAGCGCGTTCGGCAGGAAGCCGAACGGCTTCCTCAACCGGAACACGATGGTGCGGTCGTCCGGCGCGGACAGTTCGTTCGTCGCGGCGATGAGCGCCTGCCCGTAGGAGTCGCGCGCGCCCCAGCGCCGGATGCTGGCGACGCAGTCGCGGGCCAGCACGCGTTCGCCATCGTGCCAGCGCTGCCCGCCGCGGAGCGACAGGCGCCAGGTCAGGCCGTCGTCCTCGACGGAACAGCCGGCGAGCATCTGGGGGCTCGGCTGGAACGATGCGTCCATGCCGAACAGGGTGTCGAACACCATGTAGGCGTGGTTGCGGGTGATGAGCGCCGACGTCCACAGCGGATCAAGGATGCCGAGATCGGAGCGCGGCACGAAGCGCAGCGTTCGTCGCGCTTCGCCCTTGGCGATCTGCGGCGCCGCGACGGTGGCGGCGGACCCGGCCAGGAACTGACGACGTGACGGCTGCATCGCTTGACGTTGCTTCCCCTTGGCTATCCCTCGCCCGAGCGCGGCGTACAAGCGCGGGGCACGTAGCGGCGAGCAAACGATATGCCGCAACCCGCCGCGCCGTGCGACGCCGGCCCGCTTTGCCCTCCCATGCGTCCGGGGGCGCCGACCGACGATCGTCGGCCGGGATAGGTCACCGGACGCCGCCGGCGGTGCCGATCCGCGGGCTGGCCGAGGGCGCCGGCACCACCGCCGTGCCGATCAGGCTGTCGCGGGACACGAGCGCCGCCAGCGCGTCGTCCCGCCAGCCATCCGTGCCGTGCGGACGCATGGGGAGCACGAGGTAGCGCATGTCGGCGTTGCTGTCGTGGACGCGCAGCTGCACCTCCATGGGCAGGTCGAGGCCGAACTCCCGCAGCACCGCGCGGGGCTCGCGGACCGCGCGGGCGCGGTAGGCCTTGGAAACGTACCAGAGCGGCGGTTGGCCGAGCAGCGAACGCGGATAGCAGGAGCACAGGGTGCAGGTGACGAGGTTGTGGAGGCGCGCGGTGTTCGCCACCACGACGAGCTGCGCTTCGCCGATCTTGATGCCGAACTCCGCCGCCGCCGACTTGCCGTCGCCAAGGAGCCGCGCCTTGAACGCGTCGTCGACCCAGGCCCGCGCCACGAGCCGCGCCCCGAGCGCGAGGCCGGGCACGTCGAGCCGCGCCATCTCCGCCTCGACCTCGCCCGGCGTCAGCAGCCCCTTCTCCACCAGCAGCGCCTGCAGCGTCGCCGCGAGGTGCGCCGCCGCGGCGTTCCCCGCCTCGGTTTCGAGGACCAGGGCTTCCTGCGCGCGGAAGGTGGACGGGGGCGTCGCCGCGGCTGCCGCGTCAGCCATGGACCGGCGCCACGGCGTCCATCCAATGTTCGTAGATCTCGATCACGAGCGTGTCCTCGGGGGCACCGGCATAATCGTCCCAAACCTCGCTTTGCTTGAACTCGACGCGGTAGCATTCCACGACCGGGCCGCCGGCGTTGCCGACCGCTAGGTCTTCCGGGTTGAGGAAGGCGCCGCAGAACTGGATGACGCGGCCCGCCCTGTGCCGGATGTAATGCGGGATGCGGACGTGCCCCGGCGTGTGGAGGTCGCGGACGCGGACCGCCTGACCGGGCGCGTAGCGCGGCATCAGCGCGGCACGCCAGGGGGGGCGCCGGCCGCCCTGGCCTGGAGCTCGCCTTCGGCCAGCACGCCCTTTTCCACGAGGATGTCGACCATCGCCTCCAGCCGCCGGCGGTAGAAGGACAGCGACCTGTACTTCTCGATGCCGAAGGACTCGAAGCCGCGCCGCATCTCGTCGAGGCTGACAAGCCGGCGCGTGCTGTCGCCGAGCAGATTGCGGATCGCCTCGACGCGCTTTTCCCACTCGACCCAGGTCGGCTCGAGCCGGGGGATGGGTCCTGCGGGACTTCCGCCGATGTCGTGGTAGCCTGTCACGCGCGCCGCCTCACACCCGTTTGATGGCGAAGCCGTCGAGGTACTCGGCCGGCCTCGTCGGATCGAACTCCCTGCCCATGATGGTGCGCTTGGCCATGCCCGTCGAGGGCGGCCGCAGCCCAAGCCCCGTCATCGCCTCGGCCGCGCGCGCCGACAGGAACACCTGGTCCGTCAGCGCCCTGTAGTCGATGTCGCGGGGGATGATCTTCCAGCGCCGCAGCTGCGTCAGCAGCCAGATGCCGGTCGCGCCATAGGGGTAGGTGTCGAAGCCGATGCGGTCGGGCGCGTCGACGATCCTGCCGAGCCCGTCGGCGTAGCGCCCGAGCAGGACCTGCTGGAGCACCAGCTTCGGCTGGTTGAGGTAGGCGGCCGGCGCCAGCAGCTCCGCCACCTGCTGCCTGTTCTCGTGCCGGCCGGCGAACGCCGCCGCCCTGATCACGGCGCGCAGCAGCGCCGCGAAGCTGTTGGGGCATTCCTTCATGAAGCGGTCGCCAACCGACAGCGTGCAGCAGGGGTGGTCGGGGAAGATGTCGCGGCTGAGCGTGTGGATGAAGCCGATGTTCTCGAACACCGCGCGCTGCCCCCAGGGTTCGGCGAACAGCATGCCGTCGAGGCTGCCCGAAGCCATGTTGGCCACCGAGTCCGGCGGGGGATAAACGCGCAGTTCCACGTCGCGGTCCGGGTCGAGCCCGTGCTCGGCGAGGTAGTAGCGCAGCAGCATCGCGTGGACCGAGTGCTCGTGCGGGATGCCGAAGCGGAATCCGCGCCATTGCCCGGGGTCCCGCCTGTCGCGATGGCGGAGCGCCAGCACGATGGCGTCGCCGTTGGTGTTCTGCACGGCGGCGACGTGGGTCGGGAACGGCACGGAGCCGATGCCGAGCGACATGGTGTAGGGCATGCCGAGCACCAGGTGCGAGGCGTCGAACTCGCCGTTCTGCAGCTTGTCGCGCACCAGCGCCCAGCCCGGCGTCCGCACCAGCGACACGTCGAGCCCCTCGTCCCCGTAGTATCCCATGGCGTCGGCGAGAAGCAGCGGCACCGTGCAGGTGATCGAGACGTAGCCGATCGCGAGCCGGGTCTTCTCGAGCGGGCCGGCCGCACCCTGCGCGAAGGCCGCCGCGGCGCCCGGCAGCGACCCGGACAGGGCCGCGGCCAGCGC
>CAXTFM010000036.1:0-27252 GCA_964243435.1 uncultured Beijerinckiaceae bacterium | reverse complement strand
GCTGCTGCCGTCGCGCCTCGACGCATCCGGGACCCTCGCCGCCACCCGGCTCGACCTGCACCTCGCGCCGCGCGGCGACGGCATCGCGCTCCAGGCCAGGGCCGAGGCGCCCAACGGCGGCGCGCTGCTCCGCCAGCTCGGGGCCCGCGCCCTGCCGATCGACGCGCTCGGCGCCAGCAGCCTCACCCTCGACGCCACCGGTCCGGCCGACCATGCCCTCGACACCAGGGCCGAGGCGGAGTTCGGGCGCTCGAAGCTCGTCGTCGCGGGCCGCTTCGACCTGTTCGGGCCGGACGGGGCCGGCGACGGCACCGCGAGCCTCGCCAGCCCCGATGCCGTGCCGCTGCTGCAGGACCTCGCCGTCGCGCCGCTCGACGCGACCGGCCGGCTGCCGCTCGACGCCACGGCCGCGCTCGCCGTCGGCGCGACCGGGATCACGCTTGACGCCATCAAGGGGAGGCTCGCCGGCACCGGCATCGCGGGCACGCTGCGATGGCGGAACGACGCCCCGACGGTGCTCACCGGGACGCTGGACGTCGACAGCCTCCGGCTCGGCGACCTGCTCGCCCTGCCGCTCGGCCCCGCCGGTGCGGGCAAGCCGTGGTCGGGCGAGCCCTTCGCCGGCGGCCTGATCGACCCGCCGCGCAGCGCCGTCACCGTGCGGGCGAAGGTTCTCGACCTCGGCGTCGGCCTCGCCGCGGGCGCCGCCACCCTCGACGTCGGCGCGGGCCCGAACACCCTGACGCTCAAGCACGGCGCGGCGACGCTCGGCGGCGGGCGGCTCGCCTTCGACGCCACCATGCGTCGCGACGGGCCGACCGCCTCGCTTGAAGGGCAGGTATCGGTCGCAGGCGCGGCACTCGACCTCCCGGCGGTCAAGGGGGCGCTCACCGGCAGGCTGGAGGTCGCCGGCAGCGGTCGCTCGGCGCAGGCGCTGGTCGCGAGCCTCGCCGGTTCGGGAGATGCCGCCCTCGCCGGCGCAACGATGCCCGTTCTCGCCAGCGGCGCCCTGCCGGACATCGTCGCCGAGGTGGAACGCGATGCGCTCGCCGTGGACAGGGCCAGCATCGAGCGCGCCTTCGCCGACGCGGCCGGGGGCACGTTCGATGCGGGCACGCGCCGGTTCGCCGCGAGCCTCGCCGGCGGGGTGCTGGCGCTAACGTCCCAGGATCCCGCGATCGCGGCGGGCCCCGTCGCGGTGACGCTCGACGGCGGCTTCGATCTGCGCCGGATGGCGGGCAACCTGCGCGTCGGGGAAACCCTGACGGCACTGCCCAAGGACTGGAGCGGGCCGGCGCCCGGCATCACCCTGTCCGTGACCGGCCTCCCCGGCCGCGCCGAGCGCGCCTTCGACGTCAGCAACCTCGTCAACGCCGTCGCCGCCCGCGCCATCGCGCGGGAAAGCGCGCGCATCGAGGCCTTCGAGTTCGACATCCGCGAACGTGCCCTGTTCAACGCCCGCCTCCAGGCCGACCGGCGGCGCGAGCAGGACCGGCTGAAGGCCGAGGCCGACGCCAGGGCCGCCGAAGCCAAGGCTGCCGAAGCCGCCCGCCAGGCCGAAGCGGAGCGCCGGGCGCGGGCGGAGGCGGCGCGGCGCGCCGAGCAGATCCGCGCGCAGGGCGAGGAACGCGCCCAGTCCGCACCGCCGCCCGATCGGCCGCGCTTCGAGGCGCCGCCGCCCGGCACGACGGCCGACCCTTCCGCCGCGGGACGGTACTGACGGATGGTCGCGGCCGCGTCAGCCCTCGGCGGCTTCGAGCAGGTGGACGCGGATCGCCGACGACAGGTTGGCGCGCCCGCGCCCTTCGTCGATGGCGGCGACGAGGCTTGCGACCGACAGGCCACGCGCGGCGGCCAGCCGCTTGAGACGCACCCAGAAGGCGTCCTCGAGCGACACGCTGGTGGCGTGGCCGGCGACCACCAGCGAACGCTTCACGATCGTGGTGCGCGCGAACTCACTCGCCATGATCCAGCCGTGCCCCGTCGAGCAGGCGGCGGGCGCGGTCCGCGTCGGCGGCCTCGACGACGCGCGCGCCGCGCGTCCGGCCGTGACGGGCGCGATTCCCCGCCGCCTCGGCGTCGGCAGCGGCGCGGCGCTTGGCCTTGCGCGCCATGCGCAGGTTCACAACCTCGCTCACGGCTTCTTCCGGAACGCGTCGATGGACACGACCTTGGCCTCCTCGCCCGCCTCACCCTCGTCGGCCGGTGGCGGCACGAGCTTGGCCGCGGGGGGCTTCACCGACCCTTTCGCGCCGGCAGACGGCTTCATCTCGGACGCCTTGACCTCGGACGGCCTGGCTGCCGGCGTCGGGCGGGCGGGCAGCGGCAGGGAGGTGACCGGCGCGGGAAGCGACGTCGGCTTGGCGGGCTGCGTGGCGGACGCGTCCACGGCACCGTCCTCCGCCTCGCCCTGCGGCTCGAACTTGAGGCTGAACTGCACGGACGGGTCGAAGAAGCCGGTCATCGCATCGAACGGGATGAGCAGCAGTTCCGGCACGCCCTTGAACGACAGCCCGACCTCGAACCCGTGCTCCGTCACCCGCAGATCCTCGAACTGGTGCTGGAGGATGATCGTCATCTCCTCGGGATACAGTTCGCGCATCCGGCTCGACAGCCTGACGCCCGGAGCATGGGTGCGGAAGGTGATGTAGAAATGGTGGTCGCCGGGCAATCCGTGCCGCGCGACATCGGCGAGAACCTTGCTCACCACGCCGCACAAGGCTTCCTGCACGAGCAGGTCGTAGCGGATCATGTCGTTGGGCATCGGCTTATCCAGGACGCGCGGCAGCAAGAGGCGACGGGGGCCGACCCTGGGGAGCGAGGGCCGGACCGTGAGTATGCATCGGCAGCCCGGAATAAAAAAGCGACGCCGGCCTTTTTTCAAGGAGCGCCCGCGACCCGGCTGTACCGGGACGGTCGACGAACGATGACGTGGGAAAGTGGAGGCTTCTGTTGCCAGGTGCCTCCGAACCCCGCCTTCAAGTGCTACCCTGAAGGGCTTTGGATCGGTACCGTCACCGCTTACGCGGCGAGGGCCACCGGAGCATAGTTGTCATTCGCAACTATAGGTTTAGCCCGATAACGGCGGTACCATGCCGAGCAAAAGAACGTCCTTTACACTTCCCGTCGAACCTGTTTCGCCCCCGCCGAAACGCAACCCGCGATGCGCTTTGGTGGAGGCGCCGGGTACCGCCCCCGGGTCCGAAAAGCTTATTTCGACGCCGTTTATCGCCATATCCGCCTTGCGACAGCCAACCGGATATAATCGATCCGGCGGCGTTTAGGAAGGGCCGCGGCGCCGCGTTCGCCGACGGCGCGCCGCATTCGGGCACGTGCGGACAACGCGCCACATCCGGGCGTGTGCGGCGGCCAAAACCGCGCGCCCGGGGGAAACAGCTTGTGGTTTGGGCGCGATTTGCCCAGAACCGTCCCCGTCCGACCCGGAGCACCCCGTGCCGTTTTCTCCGAGCGAAGCCGTGAAGGCGCCGCCGGCCCGCCCCTACGGTTTCCTTGGGCTGGTCGTGAGTACGCTCGTCATTCTGGCCGTCGCCGCGCTGCTTCTGTTGCTGGCCGGCGGCAGCCTGTTCGCCTTGCTGGTGGCCGGCAACGGCTGGCAGGGCGCGGTGCGCCGCGTCGCGACTTTCATCCCGTCGGCGGGACCGGACGACATTGCCGCCGACAGGCTCAACATCGTCGTGGGCGCCGCGGCCTACACCGTCACCGCGTGTGCCGTCCTCCTCGTGGCACGGTTCCGCGGCGGCACGCGCTGGGCCGACCTCGTCGGCTGGCACGCCTGGGACATGGCACGCGGCCTCCGGCTCGTCGCCGCCCTGCTCGCGGCGACGCTGTGCTACTCGCTCGTCGCCAGCGCCCTCATCGAGCACGTCTATCCACAGGCCAAGGATTGGGTCACGCCGCCCAAGGGCACGCCCTGGATCGTCGGCTTCCTCGCGCTCGCGACGTTGTTCGCGCCGGTCACGGAAGAACTGCTGTTCCGCGGGTGGATCTTCACGAGCCTACGCGGCACGGTGGGCGTGCGCGTCGCCATCGTGCTTTCAGCGGCCCTGTTCGCGTTGGCGCACTGGGAATCGACGCACCTCTACGCGCTCGCGGTGTTCCCCGTCGGCCTCGCGCTCGGCTACGTCCGCCATCGCGCCGACAGCGTCGCCGCCTCCATCACCCTGCATTCCCTGTACAACGGCATCGCGGCCGTCCTGCTCTTCGCCGGCACCTAGCCGCGCCGGCCATGGGATGCCCGCGGTCGGGCACTCAGGATTTCTGCCAGGAGCTGATCGCCTCGTTGAGGTCGCGCTCCCCCGGCACGCCCTTCTCGAACGTCAACTTGGCGATCTTGCCGTTGTTCAACAGCATGGGGATGTCGATCCATTGCAGGTCCTTGAGCTGCTTGATGTTGACCGACTCGGCGTTGCCGGGGCTGAGGCCGACGAGGAACGAGTTCTGAACCACGGGCACGGTGACGCCGGCGAGCGCTTCGCCGCTCGGGTTGTCCTCGTGGCGCAACTGCGGCACGCTGATCTGCTGGATGTCGCCGCTCAGGCTGCCCGGCTGCATCGCGAAGCGCACCTTGATGGTGTGCGACGCCGGCAGGGACGCGTCCGTGTTCTTCTCGAAGGTGACGATCGCCGTCATCTTGTCGTCGGGGAGATCGACGTCGGCCTCGACCGCGAGGCCGACGCCGTCGCTCGGCCCGGCATTGATGTTGTTCAGCTTCCACACCACGGTGCCGAGAAAGGTCTTCACCTTGTTCGGCTCGTCGGGCGCCTCGATCAGCAGCGCGGCGCGTTGCGCCACCGGAACTTCGGGGTTGGCCGCCGTCGCCGAGCGCTGCGCGGCAGGGGCTGCGCCCGGGGCGCGTGCCACCGATTCTGCCGGAACTGCGCCGCCGACACGCTCGGCGATCTTGCCGCCATCGGTCTTCGCCGCCTGCTCCGTCGTCGGCTTGGCGCGGCTGATCGATTGCCGGGTGTCGCGCAGCGCATAGGCGGCGACCGCGACCGCCGCCACGGTGACGCCGATGCCGACCGGCACGATCCAAACCCTGCGGGGCGCGGCCTTGCCCGCCGGCACCTGCGGGGCATAGGGCCGGCGCACGTCGAAGCGGGCGGGGCCCTCCGTCGCCGCGTCGGGCGCGGCCGCTTCGACGCGCCCGTGCTCAACGCCGTCGCGGGGCTCGGCGGGCACCTCGGCCTGTGCGGTGGGAAGTGCTTCGAGCACGGCAGCCTGCCCCGGCATGGAAGAGGACGCGGGCGGGATCGATGAAACGGGCGCCCCGGCTTGCACCGGCGCGCGCGGCATCGGCGCGGCTACCGGCGCGGGTTGCGCCGCCGCCCTCGGCGCGGGCAGGATCGGCGCGGGCTGGACCGGTGCGGGACGGGCCGGCGCGGCTTGGGACGCCGGCACCGTCTGGCCGGCCGGGAGCAAGGGTGCCCGGGCTGGCGGCAGCTTGCTCCGCAACGGAGGCGGTGGCGCAGCGGCTGGGCGCGGCGGGGCGACCGGCACGGCCCTGGCCGGCGCCGGCCTTGCAGGCTCGGGAGACCCTGACTTGGCGGACTCGGCCGGTTCGGATCGACGAAGGACGGGCGGCGGCGGGCGCGGCGGCACGGGACGCGGTGCCGCACCCGGCGAAAACGGCCCGCCCTTCGCCGCATCGCCTTTGGCCAGCTCGCCTTCGAGCCGCTGCACGGCGCGGTCCAGCTCGACCGACTCCCGCTCGATGTCCTCGTCGGGCACCGGCGGGTGCAGCGTCCTCAACTGGCCGATCAGCGCCTTGCGCGCGCGCTCGTACACCACCCGACGCGTTTCCAGCGTGGAGTTCGGCAAACTCCCGACGGCTTTCGCCAGCAGCGGATAGTACTCGGCCATGGGCGCTTCAGAGCATTCCCCGCCGGAGCCGTCAATTGTTTCGGCGGCGGGACGGCAGCGCTCTCCCTGGCAGACGCGTCAGTCGCGGAACGGGTCGTGGACCAGGATGGTGTCCTCACGCTCCGGGCTCGTCGACAGCAGCGCGACGGGCGCCTCGATCAGCTCCTCGATGCGGCGGACGTACTTGATCGCCTGTGCCGGGAGCTGCGCCCAGGATCGCGCGCCGGCGGTGGTGCCGGCCCAGCCCTCGATCGTCTCATAAACCGGCGTGACGCGGGCCTGCGCCGCTTGGCTCGCCGGCAGGCGGTCGATGCGCGCGCCGTCCAGCTCGTAATGCGTGCACACCTCGATGCGCTCGAAACCATCGAGGATGTCGAGCTTGGTCAGCGCGATGCCGTCGATGCCCGAGGTCTTCACCGTTTGCCGTACCAGCACGGCGTCGAACCAGCCGCAGCGCCGCCGCCGCCCGGTGTTGACGCCGACCTCGCGCCCGCGCTCGCCGATGCGCTGGCCCACTTCGTCGTGGAGTTCGGTCGGGAACGGCCCGCCGCCGACCCGCGTCGTGTAGGCCTTGGCGATTCCGAGCACGTAGTTGACCGCCTTGGGGCCGAGGCCGGAGCCGGTGGCGGCGTTGGACGCCACCGTGTTGGAGGAGGTGACGAAGGGATAGGTGCCGTGGTCGATGTCGAGCAGCGCGCCCTGCGCGCCCTCGAACAGGATGCGGCGCCCGGCGCGGCGCAATGCTTCCAGCCGCTCCCAGGTCGGGGACATGAAGGGCAGGACGTGCGGCGCCGCCGCCATCAGCTCGTCGCGGATCGCCGCGGCCGCGACCGGCTCCAGCCCGAGACCGCGGCGCAGCGGCTCGTGGTGGGCGAGGAGGCGGGCGATCTTGGCGTCCAGCGTGTCCGGCTCGGCGAGGTCGCTGAGGCGGATCGCACGACGGCCGACCTTGTCCTCGTAGGCCGGGCCGATGCCGCGCTTGGTGGTGCCGATCTGCACGCCGGCCGCCATCGTTCCCTCGCGGTGGGCGTCGAGTTCGCGGTGCAGCGAGAGGATCAGCGTGACGTTCTCCGCCACCGCGAGGTTGTCGGGCGTCACAACGACGCCCTGCGCTCGAAGACCGGCGATCTCGGCGATGAGGTGGGCGGGATCGACCACCACGCCGTTGCCGATCACGCTGAGCTTGCCCGGGCGCACGATGCCTGACGGCAGCAGGGCGAGCTTGAACACCCGGCCGTCGATGACCAGCGTGTGCCCGGCATTGTGACCGCCCTGGAAGCGGACCACCACGTCCGCCTCGTTCGACAGCCAATCGACGATCTTGCCCTTGCCCTCGTCGCCCCACTGGGCGCCGACCACCGCCACGTTCGCCATACGACCCGCCCGAACCAAAAAAAACCCCGATGCAGGGCACCGGGGTTACCGTTGGCCTAGCCGAGGCGCGCGGCGGAGTAAAGCATGCCCCCGCTGCGCTTGGCGCGGCCGTGGGCACGACCGATATGGCGGGCACGCGGCGCCCGCGGACCGGCGCCGCCCTGCACGCGAGGACACCCATGAGAACCATGCGCCTGCGCCAGCCCGGCGGACTCGACCGCCTCGACCTCGTCGACGAACCCGAGGCAGCGCCGCCGGGCCCCGGCGCCGTCACCGTACGCGTCCATGCCAGCTCGCTGAACTACCACGACTACGGCGTGTGCTCGGGCGGGCGGGCGATCGCCGACGGGCGCATCCCCCTGTCGGACGGCGCCGGCACGGTGGAGGCCGTCGGCCCCGGCGTCACGGAGTTCGCCGTCGGCGACCACGTCGTGTCGACCTTCTTCCCCACGTGGCTCGACGGCGCGCCAACGATCGGCGACTTCTCGACCACGCCCGGCGACGGGGTCGACGGATTCGCCCGCACGCACGTCACCCTGCCAGCCACCGCCTTCACTCGCGCCCCGCGCGGGTGGACGCATGCGGAGGCGGCGACGTTGACCACCGCCGCGTTGACCGCGTGGCGCGCGCTCGTCGTCGACGGGCGCCTGATGGCGGGGGCGCGCGTGCTGGTGATGGGCACGGGCGGCGTGTCGATCTTCGCGCTGCAGTTCGCCAAGAGCATGGGCGCCACCGTCGTCGCCACCTCCTCGTCCAACGCCAAGCTGGAGCGGCTGCGCACGCTCGGCGCCGACCATGTCCTGAACTACCGGGAGGAGCCGGAATGGGGGCGCGCCGTGGCGGACCTCGCCGGCGGCGGCGTCGACCACGTCGTCGAGGTCGGCGGCCCCGGCACCCTGCCGCAATCCATCGCCGCCTGCCGCATCGGTGGTCACATCGCGCTCATCGGCGTGCTCACCGGACGCGCGGGGACGGTGCCGACCGCCGCCCTGATGGCGAAGCAGCAGTCGCTGCGCGGCATCATCGTGGGCAGCCGGCGGCACCAGCTCGGCATGGTGCGCGCGCTCGACGCGACCGGGCTGAAACCGGTGCTCGATCGCAGCTTCCCCCTCGCGGATCTCGCGGACGCGTTCCGCCACGAGGCGGGCGGCGCCCATTTCGGCAAGATCGTGGTGGAAATCTAGGCGGCGGCGGGTTGCGGCGCGCCGGCCGCCGACGCGACGGCGATCTGCTGCAGGTCGGCGGCGGCGAGCCGTCGCCCCGCCGCATCCGTCACGGTGACGTCGTGACCGGCGCCTTCCAGTTCCTTGATGCAGGCGACGGCGCGCGCGGCGCTCGACGTTCCATGGACGACAAGCGCGCTACGGATGACGAACATGGCGGTCTCCTGCTCCGGTGGCGCAGCAAGCACCCCTCGTAGTTAACGCAGGGTTAAGCGGACCTCGCCGTTAACCTCGTGTTTCCGTTTTGCACCGCGACGCCGCTTTCCCGCCGTGATTCGCCCCCGCCTCGTTGACAGCCCTGCACGGGCGGCGGAATGCTGTGAAGATGTGGCGGGGGGCTGCATCATGTGCTCGGAAATCGTGTCGTGGGGCATGGCCGTCCTGTTCGGGCTGTGCATGTCGTGCGGCGTTCTGGTGTTCGAATACATGCGCTGAAACGGGGCGCACCCTGCTCCGACTGACCGGACCGTCATCTCGCGTCGCTGCATTTCTGACGTAGGCGCCGTCGCGCGAACCGTCATCGCGCGCAGCGTGCCAATGCGCCCGGCTGAGCGAGCCGTGCCGTCGATCGACCCTGGCACGCTTCTCGCCTCTCATATTTTCACGTGGTGCCGGGTGACCGCCCCCTTTTGCGGGGCGCGAACCGCCCGATCACCCGCGGGGCTGCAGCGTCCGTCGCACCTGCGCCGGACGCGTGCTCGCCTCCACCAATGCGTCGGGGCGCGTCCCGGCGACCCGCTCGACCAGATGCCGGTCGCCCGGCGCCAAGGCCCGGCACGCTTGGGTCGAAACAGCCTGCGGGCTGAACAGGAGTCCCGCCATGTGCGACCGTCACGGCAGCTACCGCGTACCCGACCTTTCCAGCTTGAAGCCCAGCCGCCGACACTTCATGGAGGCCGGCGCGGCCGCGCTGACGCTGGCGATGGCAACAGGTGCCGCAATGGGGAGCGCCGCCGCGGCAACCGGCATCAAGGCGACGCACGGGACCGGTTTCTGCAACCTGAACTTCTTCCTCACCGAAGCGATGCAGCTCGCCAAGGATGACGGACTGACGATCAACTTCATCAACACGCCGACCTTCGCCGACCAGGTGACGTTCCTCGGCATCGGCCAGGTCGATGCCGGGGTGATGCCCTATACGAGCTTCCTCGCGCTCTACGACGCCGGCGCGCCGGTGAAGATCGTGGCCGGCGGCGGGATCGAAGGCTGCGTGCTCGTCGCCCAGCCCGGCCTCGACACCCCGGCAAAGCTCAAGGGCAAGACGCTCGGCACCTTTCAGCTCGATACGCTGGAAGTGCTGCCCTACGACTGGCTGAAGAAGAACGGCGTCGGCTTCAACGACATCACCGTGCGCTACATGGGCTCGACGCCCGAGGCGGTGGAAGCGTTCCGGGCGGGCGCCCTCGACATCATCTCCACCATCGAACCCTACGGCACGGCGCTGCTCAACGACGTGAAAGGGTCCGTCAAGCTGTCGGACGGCACCGACATCTACGGCAAGGGCTACACCGACTGCGTGCTGGCGGCGCGCACCGAGCTGATCCAAAGGAACCCGGCCGCGGTGAAGGCGCTGATCAAGGGCATGATGAAGGCGCAGGCGATGGCCGAATCCGACCCGCAGGGCGCGCTCAACCGCCTCGTCGGCTCGTATTACAAGACCACCATGGCCAACGCGCAGGCGGCGATGGCCCACCAGCCCTCCGTGGTCGACGCCCGCAACCAGACGCAGTTCATCCTCGACCGCACGGAATCGGTCGCCGCGATGGGCTACATCAAGAAGAAGCCGGGTCGCGACGCGATCGACTGGACGCTGCTCGAACAGGTGATCGCCGAGAACGGCGAACTCTACGGCAAGCTCAAGCTGAAATCCGCCTGATGGCCGTCGCACGCCCCCTCGCCGTCGCCGAGCCGCGGGGCGGGTCGACGCCGCAGGCCGGGACGCCGCGCCGCGTTGTCCTGCCCGAACGCTACGCCGCCCCGCTGCGCCGGATCGGCTGGACGCTGCTTTCCGTCGGCTGCTTCGCCGGACTGTGGGAACTGTTCTGGGCGTTCGGCGTCTCCGACCCCCGGCTGCTGCCGCCGCCCCACGTCTTCCTCGGAGGTCTCGCCGAGCAGGCGCGCTTCTTCAACACCGCGCAGCGCTGGCAGATCGGAGTCGGCATGACCGCCGGGCCGAGCCCGGCCATGGCGGTGGCGATCACCGTGCTCGCCTCGACCGGCAGGGTGCTGGCCGGCCTGTTCCTCGCCGCGAGCCTGTCCATCGTGGTCGGCGTGGCGATCCGCTACGTCGCCCTGTTCGGCAAGCTGACCCTGCCGACCATCACGCTGCTCGCACCGGTGTCGCCGATCGCCTGGCTGCCGGTGGCGATCTTCATGTTCGGCATCGGCAACGCCCCGGCGATCTTCATGGTGTTCATCGCCCTGTTCTTCACCATGGTGCTGTCCACCATCAGCCAGATCGACGGCGTCAACGCGAACTACGTCAACGTCGCGCGCACCATGGGAGCGAGCAAGCGGCAGATCTACGCCCGGGTGATCGTGCCAGCGATCCTGCCCGGCCTGCTGCTGGTGCTCCGCCTCAACCTGTTCGGCGCCTGGATGGTGGTGCTCGTCGCCGAGGCCACCGGCGTCGGCTACGGCCTTGGCCAGGTCATCATGCTGGCGCGCAACACCTTCAACCCGTCGCTGGTGTTCTTCACCATCACGGTGATCGGCCTGCTCGGCTTCGGTTTCGACCTCGCGCTCCGCCTCCTCCAGCGCCGGCTGCTGTACTGGGTGCCGCGCGGCTCCGGGGCGTCGCTCGGTGTCTGACCCGGCCGTCGCTCCCCAAGCCGTCGCCCCGCAAGCCGTCGCCCCGCACGCTGTCAGCTGCCAAGCCGTCGCCAAGGTGTGGGCGGCCGGCACCGCGCGCGCCCACGAGGCCCTGCGCGACATCGACCTCGACGTGTCGCCGGGCGAGTTCGTTGTGTTTCTCGGGCCCTCGGGCTGCGGCAAGAGCACGCTGCTCTACCTCATCAGTGGGCTGGAGGCGGCAACGGATGGCGAAATCCGGTCGTTCGGCGAGCCGGTCGCCGCGCCCTCGCCGGAGCGCAGCCTGATCTTCCAGGAAACCTCGCTGTTCCCCTGGCTGAGCGTGGGGCAGAACGTCGGCTTCGGCCTCTCGCTCAAGGGCCTGCCCGAGGGCGAGCGCCGTGCCATCGCCCGCACGGCGCTCGGGCGCGTCGGTCTCGCCGAAGCCTTCGACAAGCGGCCGGACGAACTCTCGGGGGGCATGCGCCAGCGCGTCGCCGTGGCCCGGGCGCTCGCCATGCGCCCCAGGGTGCTGCTGATGGACGAGCCCTTCGCCGCCCTCGACGTGCAAACGCGGCAGAAGATGCAGGACTTCCTCCTCGACGTATGGCGCGACAGCGGCGCGTCTGTGCTGTTCGTGACCCACCACATCGACGAGGCGGTGGCGCTCGCCGACCGCATCGTGGTGTTCACCGCGCGGCCCGGGCGGATCAAGACGGTGGTGCAGATCGACCTGCCGCGCCCGCGCGACCCCTTCGCGCCGGGCGCCGAGGCGATGCGGCGCCATCTCACCGAACTGCTGCGCGACGAGGTCGACCGCGCCTTCGCCGAGCAGGAAGCGCTGGCGTGAGCCGCAGCGGCGAGGCCCGGACATGACGACCACGCTGGTCCGCAGCCGGCGGACCATCACCCGCACCCTCGACCGGCACCGCTGGGAAGAGGTGGCCGACGGCGCCGTGCTCCAGGAGGACGGGATCATCGCAGCGGTCGGAACCTATGAGGACCTCCACCGCCGCTACCCCGACGCGCCGGTGCTCGGCAGCGGCGCCGAGATCCTGCTGCCGGGCTTCGTCAACGGGCACCACCATGTCGGGCTGACGCCGGTGCAGCTCGGCTCGCCCGACATGCCCCTCGAGCTGTGGTTCATCACGCGCATGGTGGCGCGCAACCTCGACCTTTACCTCGACACGCTGTACTCGGCCTTCGAGATGATCGGCTCCGGCATCACGGCCGTGCAGCACATCCACGGCTGGATGCCGGGCACGCTCGACGAGGTGGAGGCGCGCTCGCGCGAGGTGCTGCGCGCCTACCGCGACATCGGCATGCGCGTCTCGTACTGCTTCGCCGTGCGCGACCAGAACCGCCTGGTCTACGCCGCCGACGCCGACTTCGTGGCCAGCCTGCCGACGCCGCTGCGGGACCCGATGAAGCGCTGGTTCGAGCGCTTCCGCATGTCGCTCGACGACAACTTCGACCTGTTCCGCCACCTCCACGCCACCGAGGCCGGCGCGCGCCGCGCCCGCGTCCAGCTTGCACCCGCCAACCTGCACTGGTGCTCGGACGCGGCGCTGGAGGGCCTCGCCGCCCTGTCGGCCTCCTTTGACGTGCCGATGCACATGCACCTCAACGAGACCGCCTACCAGAAGGCCTACGCGGCGCGGCGCGGCGGTGGCGGCACGGCGGTCGAGTACCTCGACCGCTTCGGCATGCTCGGCCCCAGGATGACGCTCGGCCACGGCGTGTGGCTCAACGAGGCCGACATCGAGCGCGTCGCCGCCACCGGCACCTGCATCTGCCACAACTGCTCGTCGAACTTCCGGCTCCGCTCGGGCGTCGCCGCGCTGAACCGCTTCGAGGCGTCGGGCATCAACACCGCCATCGGCCTCGACGAGGCCGGCATCAACGACGACCGCGACATGCTCCAGGAGATGCGCCTGGTGCTGCGCGCCCACCGCGTGCCCGGCATGGACAAGGACGAGGTGCCGGGCATGGCGCAGGTGCTGCGCATGGCGACGGTGGGCGGCGCCCGCACCACCGGCTTCGGCGACGCGCTCGGCACGCTCGAGGTCGGCAAGGCGGCCGACCTCGTGCTGATCGACTGGCGGCAGATCGCCTACCCCTACCTCGACGCGGAAACGCCGCTGCTCGACGCGGTGATCCAGCGCGCCAAGACCGGCGGCGTCACGCTGGTGATGTGCGACGGCGAGGTGATCTTTCGCGACGGCCGCTTCACCCGCGTCGATCGCGACGGGGCCTTGAAGGCGCTTCACGACGACCTCGCGCGGGCGCTCGCCGACGACGAGGTCGAGCGCCGGCAACTCTCCAAGGCGCTGCTCCCCCATGCCCGACGCTTCTACGCCGACTACATCGACCCGTCGCGGCACGAGCCGTTCTATCGGCCGAGCTCGCGTGTCTGAGGCCGGCCGCCCGCTATCGGCCGCCGGCTTGCAGGGCGTCGGCGCGCGCGCCATCGCGCCGGCGAGGCGCAGCAACGTGCGCTGGCGCATCTTCGCGCTGATGCTGGCCCTGGTGTCGGTCAACTATATCGACCGCGCCTCGCTGTCCGTGGCGATGCCGCTCATCTCCAAGGAGTTCGCGATCGACCCTGCCCTGCAGGGGCTGCTGCTGAGTTCGTTCTTCTGGACCTACGCCGTCATGCAGGTGCCCGGCGGGCTGCTCGCCGACCGCTACGGGCCGCGCGCCGTGGTCACCGCCTCGACCGTCTTCTGGGGCGTCTTCCAGGCGGTCGCGGCCCTGTCGACGAGCGGGGCCGCCCTGCTCGCCACCCGACTCGGGCTTGGCGCCGCCGAGGCGCCGATCTATCCCGCCGGCGGCAAGCTCAACGCCCTCTGGATGACCCGGCACGAGCGCGGGCGCGGCGCCGCCCTGCTCGACGGCGGCGCGCCGCTCGGCGCCGCGCTCGGCTCGATCGTTATCGCCACCCTCATCGGCGCCTTCAACTCCTGGCGCATCGCCTTCGCCGTCGCCGGGCTCGGCACGGTGCTGTGCGGGGCGGCGGCGTGGTCCGTCATCCGCAACGCGCCGGGCGAGCACCCGCACGTCAACGAGGCCGAGGCCCGCTTCATCGCCGACGCACATGCCGCCGAGGACCGCGCCGCCGAGGATCGCGCCGGCGCAGCTCATCCCGACGTGAACAACGACGCGGCACCCTGGACCGCCTACTTCCGCCACCGCTCGACCTGGTGCATGTGCCTTGGCTGGATGTTCTTCAACGAGGTGTTCTACGGGCTGCTCACCTGGATGCCGACCTACCTTTACAAGGTGCACGGCTTCGATATCCGGGCGCTCGGCGGCGCCTCCTTCACCATCTTCTTCCTGGGCTTCGTCGGCGAACTCGTCGGCGGCGCGCTCGGCGACGCCTGGCTGGCGCGCGGCGGGTCGCCCAACCTCGTCTTCCGCACCCTGTTCGGCATCGCGGCGACCTTCACCACCGCATCCATCTTCTCCGTCGCCTATGTCAGCGACGCCCGCGCCGTGGTGGCGCTGCTGTCGGCGACGCTGTTCTTCCTGCGTTGGTGCGGCATGTACTGGGCGATCCCCTCTATCCTCGGCGGCCGCGCGCGCGCCGGCTTTCTCGGCGGCTGCATGAACCTCGGCGGCAACATCGCCGGCATCACCGCGCCCGTCGTGGTCGGCCTCATCGTGCAGGCCACAGGCTCCTACTTCCTCGCACTGATGTTCTTCGCAGGATCGGGGGTCGCCCTGTTCGCCTGCTCGACGCTCATCGACTATCGCGGGCGCCTGCCGCTCGCTGCGGGGGTGCCGGCATGACCGCCCGAACGGCGCGAGGGGTGCGGCTCGGCATGCTGACGCCCTCCTCCAACACGGTGCTGGAGCCGGTGACGGCGGCGCTCATCGCCGGCGCCGCGCCGGGCGCGCCGGCGGTGTCCATGCATGTCGCGCGCTTCCGCGTGACGGAGATCGCCTTGAGCGACGGCGCGCTCAAGCAGTTCGACGACACGGCGCTGCTGGCGGCGGCCGAGCTGCTCGCCGACGCCAAGGTCGACGTCATCGCCTGGAACGGCACCTCGGCGGGCTGGCTCGGCTTCGCCAGCGACGAGCGCCTGTGCCGGCGCATCACGGAGGCGACCGGCATCCCGGCCTGCACCACCGTTCTCGCCTACCGCGAGATCCTGGCGCGAACGGGCGTCACCCGCCTCGGCCTCGTCACGCCCTACACGCCCGACGTGCAGGCGCGCATCGTCGACACCTTCGGCACGGCCGGCGTCGTCTGCGCCGCCGAGCGGCACCTCGGCCTGCGCGACAACTTCTCTTTCGCCACCGTCGCCGAGGACGAGGTCGCCAGCCTCGTCCGCGCCGTGGCGCGGGAAGACTGCGAGGCGGTCGCGATCTTCTGCACCAACCTGCGCGGTGCCGCCGCAGCCGCCGGACTCGAAGCCGAACTCGGCCTTCCCGTCTACGACTCCATCGCGGTGACGCTATGGAAGTGCCTGGCCCTGACCGGCGTCGACACGCGCGGCTGGAAGCGCTTCGGGCGCCTTTTCGCGCTCCCGGCGCAGGTGTGAGGCGCAGGAATGTCGGTGTTCGACCTCATCATCCGCGGCGGCACGGTGGCGACGGCTGCCGACACCTTTCGCTGCGACGTCGCGATCCGCGACGGCCGCATCGCCGCGCTCGGCACCGAACTCGGCGACGCGGCGGAGGTCGTCGACGCCACCGGCCGCCTCGTCCTGCCGGGCGGCATCGACAGCCACGTCCACCTCGCCCAGCCCAGCGGCCCCGACCACGTCATGGCCGACGGCTTCGAGAGCGGCACCCGCTCGGCGGCGCATGGCGGCAACACCACCGTGCTCCCCTTCTGCCTGCAGCGGCGCGGGCAGTCGCTGCGCGACGCGCTCACGCACTACCACGCCGAAGCGGAGGGCCGGCGCTACGTCGACACCGCCTTTCACCTTATCGTGACCGATCCGACGCCGGCGGTGCTCGGCCAGGAGCTGCCGGCCCTCGTCGCCGACGGCTACGGCTCGTTCAAGGTGTTCATGACCTATGACGACCTCGCCCTTAAGGATCGCGAGATGCTGGAGGTGATGGAGGTCGCGCGCGGCACCGGCGCCCTCGTCATGGTCCATGCGGAGAACGACGACGCCATCCGCTTCCTGGCCGAGCGGCTGGAGCGGACGGGGCGCACGGCGCCGCGCTTCCACGCGACGTCGCGTCCGATCCCCGTCGAGCGCGAAGCGACGCATCGCGCCATCGCGCTGGCCGAGATCGTCGACACCCCGATCGTGATCGTCCACGTGTCGAATCGCGGGGCGATGGAGGAGGTGCGGCGCGCCCAGATACGCGGCCTCGACGTGCGCGCGGAAACCTGTCCGCAATACCTCGTGCTCACCGAAGCCGACCTCGACGGCCTCAACATGGAGGGCGCCAAGGCGGTGTGCTCGCCCCCGCCGCGCGACGCGGCGAGCCAGGAGGCGTGCTGGGAGGGCATCAGGACGGGCGTGTTCCAGCTCGTTTCTTCCGACCACTGCCCGTTCCGCTACGACGACCCCGCCGGCAAGCTGTCGCCCCGCGGGCGGACAAGCTTCCGTTGGGTGCCGAACGGCATCCCCGGCGTCGCCGCGCGCCTGCCCATCCTGTTCTCGGAGGGGGTGGTGAAGGGGCGCATCGACCTCAACCGCTTCGTGGCGCTGAGTGCGACCAACCACGCCAAGACCTATGGGCTATACCCGCGCAAGGGCACCATCGCGGTGGGCAGCGACGCCGACATCGCGATCTGGGACCCGGAGCGGCCCGTGCGGATAACCCACGCGCTGCTCCACGACGATTGCGACTACACGCCCTACGAGGGGCTCGACGTGGTCGGCTGGCCGGTGTCGACGATGGTGCGCGGTCGCTTCGTCGTGCGCGACGGGGTGCTCGTCGGCGCCAAGGACCACGGCGTCCATCTTCGCTGCGCGACGGGACGCGGCTGACGGGTTGCGCCGCCGACGTTCCCGGAGATAGGCTGCGATCAAGGCCGGTGCGCTGGACATCGGCGCCATCGAACATCATGTCTGCCGTTCGCGGAAACGAGACGGCGGCGCCCGGCGCGTTTGACGCGCAACCAAGTTTCACGTCGAGAACAAGAGCGGAGCACGCAGCATGGGATCGGACGGCGACCTCAAGGTCTCGCGCCGCGGCGCATTGACGGGCAGTGCGGCGACGGCGGCGATCATGGCCGTTTCCAAGGCGGACGCGCAGGCGCCCCAGCGCAAGCCGCAGACCATGACGGTCAGCCTTGACGTCAACGGCAAGCGGCGCACCCTCGACGTCGACACGCGCACGACGCTGCTCGACGCGTTGCGCGAGCACCTGCAACTCACCGGCTCGAAGAAGGGCTGCGACCACGGCCAGTGCGGCAGCTGCACGGTGATCGTCGACGGCCGGCGCATCAACGCCTGCCTCAGCCTTGCCGTGATGCACGAGGGTAGCCGCGTGACCACCATCGAGGGCATCGGCACGCCGGAGAACCTGCACCCGATGCAGGCGGCCTTCGTCAAGCACGACGGCTACCAGTGCGGCTACTGCACGCCGGGACAGATCTGCTCGGCGGTGGCGGTATTGGACGAGATCAAGGCCGGCATCCCGAGCCACGTCAGCGCGGACCTCACCGCCGCGCCGCAGCCGAGCAACATGGAACTGCGCGAGCGGATGAGCGGCAACATCTGCCGCTGCGGCGCCTATTCCAACATCCTTGACGCAATGACCGAAACCGCGGGAGTGCGCACATGACGCCGTTCACCTACGAGCGCGCGGCGACGCCGGCCTCGGCCGCCGCCATCGTGGCGCGCACGCCCGGCGCCAAGTTCATCGCCGGCGGCACCAACCTGCTCGACCTGATGAAGCTGCAGATCGAGACGCCGACGCATCTCGTCGACGTCGGCCCGCTCAAGCTCGACCGCATCGAGGACACGAGCGAGGGCGGCCTGCGCATCGGCGCCCTGGTGCGCAACACCGACCTCGCGGCGGACAACCGCGTGCGCCGCGACTACGGCGTGCTGTCGCGCGCGCTGCTGGCCGGCGCCTCGGGCCAGCTCCGCAACAAGGCGACCACCGCCGGCAACCTGCTCCAGCGCACGCGATGCCCGTACTTCTACGACACCAACATGGCGTGCAACAAACGCCAGCCGGGCTCCGGCTGCGCGGCGCTCGCCGGCTACAGCCGCCAGCTCGGCATTGTCGGCACCAGCGAGAGTTGCATCGCGACCCACCCCGGCGACATGGCGGTGGCGATGCGCGTGCTCGACGCCAAGGTGGAGACGGTGGACGGGGAGGGGCGGACCCGGGCGATCCCGATCGCCGAATTCCACCGTCTGCCCGGCCGCACGCCGGAGATCGAGACCGCGCTGGAGCCGGGCGAGCTGATCACCGCCGTGACCCTGCCGAAGCCGCTCGGGGGCAAGCACTTCTACCGCAAGGTGCGCGACCGCGCGTCCTACGCCTACGCCCTCGTGTCCGTCGCGGCGGTGATCGGGCGTGACGGCAGCGGGCGCGTCGCCATCGGCGGCATCGCGCCAAAGCCGTGGCGGGTCGAGGCGGCGGAGGCCGAGCTGCCGCATGGCGCCAAACCCGTCACCTCCCGCCTGCTCGCCGACGCCAAGCCGACGAGCGACAACGCGTTCAAGCTGCCCCTCGTCGAGCGCACGCTCGGCGCGGTGATCAGCGAAGCGAGGGCCGCATGAAGTTCGACACGCCCGCAGGGCAAAACCCCATCGACCAGCTCAAGGTCGTAGGCCACGCCACCGACCGCATCGACGGCCCGCTGAAGGTGACCGGCACCGCGCCCTACGCCTACGAGCGGCACGACGTCGTGCCGGGGCAGGCCTACGGCTTCATCCTCGGTGCCGCCATCGCCAAGGGGCGGGTCAGGCGCATGGACCTCGACGCCGCCAGGGCCGCTCCCGGCGTCGTCACCATCGTGACCACGCTGGACATGCCGCGCCTGGAGCGCGGACTGACCAACACCGCCCACCTGTTCGGCGGCCCCGAGATCGAACACTACCACCAGGCCGTTGCGGTCGTGGTCGCCCAAACGTTCGAGCAGGCACGCGCCGCCGCGCACCTCATCCGTGTCGACTACGTCGGCAGCCCCGGCACCTTCGACCTCGCCGCCATGGCCGCCACTGCGCCGTTGGCCAGCGGCGACAGCGGCGAGGGAAGCTCCGCGCCCAAGATCGACAAGGTCGGCGACTTCGAGGGTGCCTTCGCGGCGGCACCCGTCAAGCTCGACGAGAACTACACGACGCCCGACGAATCCCACGCGATGATGGAGCCCTTCGCCACCATCGCCGCCTGGGACGGCGACAAGCTCACGCTGTGGACCTCGAACCAGATGATCGCCTGGGCCCGGCGCGACGTCGCCAAGACTCTGGGCATCCCGCCGGAAAAGGTGAGGGTGGACTCGCCCTACATCGGGGGCGGCTTCGGCGGCAAGCTGTTCCTGCGGGTCGACGCCGTGCTGGCGGCGCTCGCCGCCAAGGCGGCGGGGCGGCCGGTCAAGCTCGCGCTCACCCGGCCGATGATGATCAACAACGCCACCCATCGCCCGGCGACGATGCAGCGTATCCGCATCGGCACGACGCGGGAGGGCGTCATCACCGCCATCGCGCACGAGAGCGTGTCCGGCAACCTGCCCAACGGGCGGCCGGAAACGGCGGTGGCGCAGACCAAGCTGCTCTACGCCGGCGCCAACCGCCTGACCTCCATGCGCCTTGCCGCGCTCGACCTGCCCGAAGGCAACTCCATGCGCGCGCCGGGCGAGGCGCCGGGCATGATGGCGCTGGAGATCGCGATGGACGAGATGGCGGAGAAGCTCGGCATGGACCCGCTGGCGTTTCGCGTCGCCAACGAGACGGCGGTCGATCCCGAGAAGCCGAGCCGTCCCTTTTCGCAGCGCCAGCTCGCCGAGTGCCTGCAACAGGGCGCGTCGCGTTTCGGCTGGAACAAGCGCGATCCGAAGCCGGGGCAGGTGCGCGACGGGCACCAGCTCGTCGGCCTCGGCATGGCGGCGGGGTTCCGCAACAACATCAACAAGACCTCGGGCGCGCGCGTGCGCCTCGACGGCCGCGGCGTGGTCACGGTCGAGACGGATATGACGGACATCGGTACCGGCAGCTACACCATCATCGCCCAGACCGCGGCGGAGATGATGGGTGTCGGGCTCGACAAGGTGGTCGTGAAGCTCGGCGACTCCGACTTCCCCGTTTCCGCCGGCTCGGGCGGTCAGTTCGGCGCCACCAACGCCACGTCCGGCGTCTATGCGGCCTGCCTCAAGCTGCGCGACGCGGTGGCGCAAAAGCTCGGCTTCGACCCGTCCGACGCAGCCTTCGCCGACGGCCGCGTCCGCTCCGGCACTCGCGATGCCGCGCTGGCCGAGGCCGCGCGCGACGGCGCCCTCACCGGCGAGGACAAGATCGAGTACGGCGACCTCGCCAAGAAGTACCAGCAGTCGACCTTCGCCGCGCATTTCGTGGAAGTCGGCGTCGACACCTTCACGGGTGAAACCCGCGTCCGCCGCATGCTGGCGGTCTGCGCGGCCGGGCGCATCATCAACCCGAAGACGGCGCGCAGCCAGGTGATCGGCGCCATGACCATGGGGGTTGGCGCGGCGCTGATGGAGGAGTTGGCGGTGGACAAGCGCCTCGGCTTCTTCGTCAACCACGACCTCGCGACCTACGAGGTGCCGGTGCATGCCGACATCCCGCACCAGGACGTGATCTTCCTTGACGAGGCGGACCCCATCGCTTCGCCGATGAAGGCGAAGGGCGTGGGCGAACTCGGGCTGTGCGGCGTCGGGGCGGCGATCGCCAACGCGATCTACAATGCGACCGGCGTGCGGGTGCGCGACTACCCCATCACCTTGGACAAGCACCTCGAGCGCCTGCCCGCTTCCGTCTAACGGCGGCCGGGCGCCTCGCCATCCCCGATGGGGTCGCGTTTGCCGCGGCGCGGGCGATCGCGTCCGGCCGGGTCTCCGTGCCGGCCATCGCGTCCGCTACCATCCCTCGCCGCCAGCGACGGCATCTTTATTGCCCTGCTGGTGCGACATGGCCCGCCCGGACCCGGTGAAGTCCGCACAGCTCCGTCGGCCGGCGGTGCCGCGGTCTCCGCGCATCCTGGCGGCCATCACGCCTTCGCGCGGGAGGAACTTGGCATGAATGGGCTCGGGGGATTGAACAAGTCGCCGGCCGGCGTGGTGATCGGCCTGGTGCAGCTCAAGCTCGAGCGGATCGACACGGCCAACGACCTCGCGCGCCAAACCGGCCGCATCGTCGCCATGGTCGCCAAGGCGCGCCGCAACCTGGGCACCATGGACCTCGTGGTGTTCCCCGAATATGCGCTGCACGGCCTGTCGATGAACACGGACCCGGCCCTGATGTGCCGCATGGATGGGCCGGAGGTCGAAGCCTTTCGCCGGGCCTGCGCCGACAACCGCATCTGGGGTTGCTTCTCCATCATGGAGTTCAACCCGCGCGGCAACCCGTTCAACGTCGGCCTGATCATCGACGATGCGGGCGAGGTGCGCCTGTACTACCGCAAGCTGCACCCCTGGGTGCCCGTCGAGCCGTGGGAACCGGGCGACGTCGGCATCCCCGTGATCGACGGCCCCAACGGCTGCAAGCTGGCGCTCATCATCTGCCACGACGGCATGTTTCCCGAAATGGCGCGCGAGTGCGCCTACAAGGGCGCCGAGGTGATGCTGCGCACGGCCGGCTACACCGCGCCGATCCGTGAAGCGTGGCGCGTCACCAACCAGGCCAACGCCTTTCAGAACCTGATGGTGACGGCCAGCGTGTGCATGTGCGGGTCGGACGGCACCTTCGACTCCATGGGCGAGGCCATGGTGTGCGACTTCGACGGCACGGTCATCGCCCACGGTACGACGGGGCGCGCCGACGAGATCATCACCGCGGAGGTGCGCCCCGACCTCGTGCGCGAGGCGCGAACGAACTGGGGCGTCGAGAACAACATCTACCAGCTCGGCCACCGCGGCTATTCCGCCGTGAAGGGCGGTGCCGGGGACTGCCCCTACACCTTCATGCACGACCTCGTCGCCGGCCGCTACCGTCTGCCGTGGGAGGACGAGGTCAAGGTCGTCGACGGCACGGGGTGCGGTCTGCCGGCGCCCGCGCGCCGCTACGCACCGAACTCGACCGGGGCAGCCGAGGAGACCACGAAGGAGGCCGCGGAATGAGCGACGCCAACCCCGCCACCGCCGGCACCCCGACCGCCGGCCGCGCCCGAAACGACGAGCGCTTCGTCGCCGCCGACCCCTACCCCTGGCCCTACGACGGCGCGCTGCGGCCGGACAACACCGCCCTCGTCGTCATCGACATGCAGGTCGATTTCTGCGGGGTGGGCGGCTACGTCGACGCGATGGGCTACGACCTCAGCCTGACGCAGGCGCCGATTGCGCCCATCAAGGCGCTGATGGCGGCGATGCGCGCCGGCGGCTACGCCGTGATCCACACCCGCGAAGGGCACCGGCCCGACCTCGGCGACCTGCCCGCCAACAAGCAGTGGCGCTCGCGACGCATCGGCGCCGGCATCGGCGACCCCGGCCCCTGCGGCCTCGTGCTGGTACGCGGCCAACCCGGCTGGGAGATCATTCCGGAGCTGGCGCCGGAACCGGGCGAGATCGTCATCGACAAGCCCGGCAAGGGCTCCTTCTGCGCCACCGACCTGGAGCTGGTCCTGCGCACGCGCGGCCTCCGCAACCTCGTGCTCACCGGCATCACCACGGACGTATGCGTCCACACCACCATGCGCGAGGCCAACGACCGCGGCTTCGAGTGCCTGGTCGTGTCCGACTGCTGCGCGGCCACCGATGCCGGCAACCACGCCGCCGCGCTCAAGATGGTGACCATGCAGGGCGGCGTGTTCGGTGCCGTCGCCGACAGCGCCGCTGTCCTCGACGCGCTCGGGCGGCGCCGCTAGCAGGCAGCCGCGCCTGCGCCGACAAGGCGGGTGAGCCATGCAGCTGCGCCAGTTGAAGTACCTCGTCGTCCTCGCGCGGGAAGGCCATTTCGGCCGCGCGGCGAACGCGCTGTCGATCAGCCAGCCGGCGCTGTCGCAGGCGCTCCAGCAGGTCGAGCGGCACTTCGGGACGCCCATCGTCGATCGCGACCAGAACGGCTTCCACGGCTTCACCGAGCGGGGCGAGGCGATCCTGCAATGGGCGCGGCAGGCCCTGGCCGACCACGATCGCCTCCGTGCGCCGGAGCGGGGGCGCGGCGGCGAACTCAGCGGCGCACTGCGGATCGGCATCGCGCCCGTCGTCATGTCGGTCGTCGCGCTCATCACCACGCCCTACGGTGAGCGCCACCCCGACGTGTCCCTGGCCGTGCTGGCGAAGAACGTTCCCGAGATCGAGCGCAGCCTGCGCGCCTTCGACATCGACGCCGGCGTGACCTACCTCGACGGGGTGACGCAGCCGGGCCTGCGGCGCTACGTTCTTTACGAGGAAAGCTACTACCTCCTCGTCCCGAGCGACCACGCCCTGCGCGGCTGCGCCTCCATCGGCTGGCGCGAGGTCGGCGCCTGGCCGCTGTGCCTGCTGACGCCCGACCTGCACATGCGGATCGTGCTGCAACGGGCGTTCGCCGCCGCGAGCGTGGACCCCAAGGCCGTCATCGAGACGAATTGCAGCCTGGGCCTTTTCGCGCATGTCCGCTCGGGCAAGTGGCTGACGATCGTGCCGCACACCTACTTCTACCTGCTTGGCGACCTCGCCTACATCCACGCCATCCCCATCGTCAGTCCGGTGGTGCTGAGCACCATCGGCCTCGTGATCCAGGAACGGATGCCGCTCTCGCCGCTGCTGCGGAGCTTCGTCGACTCCGTCGTCGATGCCGACCTCGCCGGCCAGCTCGCGCGCTACCGTTGGCGAGGGGAGGCGGATGCCTGCTTCTCATAAGCCTGGCTTACCGGGTCATAAGCCGCCGCCTCCCAATCGCTGCGCGCGGCATGGCGCTTCTTTGCGCTTGAAGCAATCGGCTCGATGGTGACAGCTCAAAGCGTCGCGTCGTCTTTCCGGCCGCGGCCTTTACTTGATGGATGTCCGGCGATACCCGAACGACCCCTTGCCGCATCGCGTCCGCCTCGGCCGGCACGGACGCGTTCCGCCCCGCGGGACGGCCGCCGATGAGCCTGATCGCCCAGCCGGGCGCGGCGTCCACCAGGCCGCGCCTCCGCCGCGTGATGCCGGGCGCGGCCTCGCTGACCTCCGCCCTCGGCTTCGTCGGCCTCGTCCTGGTCTGGGCGGTCGTGAACGCGACGGGCCTCGTCACGCCGCGGCTGCTGCCCTCGCCGCTCCTCACCGCCGGGGCGTTGGCGCGGGGCCTGTGGTCGGAAGGGCTGGCGTTCGATCTGGGGCAGACGGTGCGCCGCACGCTGGAGGCCTTCGCGCTCGCCGCCGCGATCGGCGTGCCGCTCGGCATCGCGATCGGGTCGAGCGTGCGGGTTTACCGCTCGGTGGAGTTCCTCATCGACTTCTTCCGGTCCACCCCGGCGACGGCGCTGTTCCCGCTGTTCATGATCATCTTCGGCCTCGGCGACGGCGCCAAGGTCGCGGTCGCCGCCTTTTCCGCCGCGCTGATCCTCGTCTTCAACGTCGCCTACGGCGTGATGAACGCGCGCCCGACCCGCACGCTCGCGGCCCGCGTGATGGGCGCCTCGCGGCTCCGCGTGTTCCGCGACGTGACCTTCCACGAGTCGCTGCCGCAGACCTTCGTCGGCGTGCGCACGGCCGTGTCGCTGGCCCTCGTCGTGGTGATCGTCGCCGAGATGTTCATCGGCTCCGACAACGGGCTCGGCAAGCGCATCATCGACGCGCAGATCACCTTCGACATACCCGGGCTCTACGCCACGATCTTCCTCACCGGGGCGCTGGGCTACGCCTTGAACCTGTTCTTCCTCGGCCTCGAAGCGCGCCTCGTGCATTGGGCCGGACGCTAGATCGGAGTGCCGATGCCGGGCCAGATGAACCGCCGTACCTTCACCGCCTCCACCCTCGCGGCGGCGCTGCTGCCCGCCGCTCCGGCGCTCGCCCAGGCGAGGCCGAAGGTGGTGGTGTCCTGGCTGCCGATCATGCAAACGACGGCCTTCTACGTCGCGCTCGACCGCAAGCTGTTCGAGCAGGCCGGGATCGAGGTCGAGGCGGCCCGCTTCGAGGCGCCGAACCAGATCATCGACTCGCTGGTGTCGGGCCGCGCCGACCTCGGCGCGCCGGGTGCGGCGGCGGGCATCACCGCGCTTGCCGAGGCGAAGTTTCCCGGCACCTTCAAGGTGTTCGGCCTGCAGGGCGGCGGCAACAAGGTCGGCCGCATCAACGACGGCCTCATCGTCGACCGCGACTCGCCGGTCACGTCCTTCGCCGACCTGCGCGGCAAGTCGCTCGGCCACCTGCCCGGCATCCAGTGGCGGACCATCTCGCGCCATCTGGTGCGCCGTGCCGGCCTCGACCCCGACAAGGACATCCGCCTCGTCGAGCTCGCCGTGGGCCTCCAGGTTCCGGCGGTCATCGCCGGGAGCGTGGCCGCGACGCTGTCCCTCGAACCCGTCGGGTCGATCGCCGTCGCCCTCGGCCAGGCCAAGCGGGCGCTCACCAACCCGTGCGCCGCCGCCATCGCCGACCCGTTCTATTCCGGCGTTTCCGTGCTGACGACCAAGTTCCTCCGCGAGCGGCCCGAGGTCGCCGCCAAGGTCGTGCGGGTGCTCGACGAGGCGACCCGCATCGCCAATGCGGAGTTCGACGCCGTGCGCCCGATCCTGCCCAGGTACACGGCGGTGAAGCCCGACCAGGTCGGGGTCGCCGCGCAGCCCTACCTCCGCGCCTTCGCCGACCTCGACGCGACCGACGTCGCCTCGTACCAGGCGCTGGTGGACGTGTTCGCCGCCGAGCACGTGCTGGCGGCGCCGATGAAGGTCGGCGACCTCCTGCTCAAGAAGACCGAGGTCGGCCTTTGAGCCTCGTCGAGGCCGCACCGGGCGCGGCAGCGGGGCGGGCCGACGCTCCCGGCGGGCGGACGGCGACGCACATCACCGTGCGCGGCCTGGGCAAGCGCTTCGGCGACAACACCGTCTACGACCGCTTCGACCTCGACCTGCCGCGCGGCGACATCGTGTCCATCTTCGGCCCCAACGGCTGCGGCAAGAGCACGCTCATCAACATGATCGCCGGCATCCTGCCCTTCGAGGCGGGCGACATCCGTTTCGACGGCAAGACGATCGCGGAGACGCGCATCGGCTACGTGTTCCAGAATTACCGCGACGCGCTGTTCCCGTGGATGCGCGCGATCGACAACATCGCCTACCCGCTCAAGCTCGCCGGCGTGGCCGGCGCGGCGGCACGCCGGCGCATCGACGCCCTCGCCGCGGCGTTCGAGGTCGCCTTCGACCTCCACCGCTACCCCTACGAGCTGTCGGGCGGCCAGCAGCAGACCGTGTCGATCATGCGCGCGCTCGTCGTCGAGCCCGAGGTGCTGTTCCTCGACGAGCCGTTCTCCGCCCTCGACTACGAGATGACGCTGGTGATGCGCGACCAACTGCAAAAGGTGCTGGGCGCGCGAGGCACGACGACGCTGCTGGTCAGCCACGACCTCGACGAGGCGATCTACCTCGCCGACCGGCTGCTGCTGCTGACGCGCCGGCCGACGCGGGTCGCCGCCTTCCTCGACGTGTCGGTCGCGCGCCCGCGCGACCCGTCCACGACCACGGACCCCGGCTTCGTCGCCCTCAAGGCAGAGGCGCTCGGCATCTTCCGGGCGGCGGTGAAGGGATCATGAGCGACGCCGGCAGACCGTCGCTGTGCGCCTGCGGGTGCGCGCCGCCCCGCGCCGCCCTCTGCTGCGAGGCGGCGGACGGCACCGGTCCCGCACCGTCGCGGGCGACGGCTCCGGCGAGCCGGCGCGACCTCGTCGCCGCCGCCGGACGCGCGGCGCTGGCCGCGGCCCTGTCC
>CAXTFM010000035.1:0-27505 GCA_964243435.1 uncultured Beijerinckiaceae bacterium | reverse complement strand
TGACCCTCAAGCTGCCGGCGGTGGTCACCACCGACCTCCGGCTGAACGAGCCGCGCTACGCCTCGCTGCCCAACATCATGAAGGCCAAGAAGAAGCCCATCGCCGAGCAGACCGCGGCCGACCACGGCGTCGACGTTTCCCCCCGCCTCAAGGTCCTCAAGACCAGCGAACCGGGAACGCGGCAGTCCGGCGTCAAGGTCACGGACGTGCCCGACCTCGTCACCAAGCTGACCGCCGCAGGAGCCGTCTCATGACCACCCTCCTCCTCGCCGACGTGGTCGGCAGCGCACCCGCCATGACGCTCGGCGACATCACCGCCAAGGCGCTCACCGCTGCCCGGGCGTTGGGCGCACCGGTCCACGTGCTGGTAGCGGGCGACGGCGTCGCCGAGGCCGCCGTCGAGGCCGCGACGCTCGAGGGCGTCGAAAAGGTGCTCGTCGCCGATGGCGCCCCCTTCGCCCACGCGCTGGCCGAACCGCTCGCTGCCCTGGTGACCGGCCTCGCGGCGGACTACGACGCGGTGGTCGCGGCAGCGACGGCCTCGGCGAAGAACGTGCTGCCGCGCGTCGCCGCCCTGCTCGACGTGATGCAGGTCTCAGACGTCAGCAAGGTGGTCGCCCCCGACACCTTCGAGCGGCCGATCTACGCCGGCAACGCGATCCAAACCGTGCAGTCGAGCGATGCCAAGAAGGTCATCACCGTGCGCGCGTCCTCCTTCGCCGCGACGCCGGCGGGCGGGGCGACGGCGCCGGTCGAGCCGGTCGCGACGACGGTCGTGGATCCCGGCGTGTCGCGCTTCGAGGGCGACGAGCTGGCGCGTTCGGAGCGCCCGGAACTGACGAGCGCCAAGGTTATCGTGTCGGGCGGGCGCGCGGTCGGCAACGCGGACGGTTTCCAGCAGCTCATCATCCCGCTCGCCGATGCGCTGCACGCGGCGGTCGGCGCTTCCCGCGCCGCGGTCGACGCCGGTTACGCGCCCAACGACTGGCAGGTCGGACAGACCGGCAAGATCGTGGCGCCTGAACTGTATGTCGCGGTCGGCATTTCCGGCGCCATCCAGCACCTCGCCGGCATGAAGGACTCCAAGATCATCGTAGCCATCAACAAGGACGAGGAAGCGCCGATCTTCCAGGTCGCGGATTACGGCCTCGTCGGCGACCTCTTCACCGTCGTGCCCGAACTCACCAAGGCCATCGCGAAAACGGGTTGAGCGGGTGCTGCTCGCCGTCGTCGAGGTCCTGCTGGCGGCGGTTCTCATCCTGCTCGCCGCGGTCGTCGCCGGGCTGGTCGCGTTCAACGCTCTCCTCGCGCGCCGCGCGGAAGCACTGGTACCGCCGGTCGGGCGCTTTGTCCTCGTCGACGGCGTACGCCTCCATTACGTCGACGAGGGCACCGGTCCGGTGGTTCTGCTGATCCACGGCCTTGCTTCGCAGCTGCAAACCTTCACCTACGCGATCAACGCCCTGCTCAAGACCCGCTACCGGCTCATCGCCGTCGACCGACCGGGCTGCGGCTATTCGCAGGCGGGGTCCTCGGCAAGCCTGGGTGGGCAGGCGGCGCTGTTTGCCGGCCTGCTCGCGGCGCTCGGCGTGGAGCGCGCGCTGGTGGTCGGCCATTCGCTCGGCGGCGCGCTGGCGCTGGCGCTCGCCACCGACCATCCCGCGCGAGTCGCCGGCGTGGCACTGCTCGCCCCGGCGACGCAGCCGCAGGGCGAGCCGCCGCGCGCCCTTCTCCGCTTCGCCATCCGCAACGACCTCATACGCTGGGTCGCCGCCTGGACGGTCGCCGCGCCGCTCGCGCTGTACGCCCGCGAGCGGACGCTCAAGAACCTGTTCGCGCCCGATCCGGTGCCGGGCGACTTCGCCGGCAGGGGAGGCGCCGCGCTCGCCGCGCGCCCGGCGAGCTTCCGCAACGCGGCGCGCGACCTCGTCGAGGCCGGCGGGCAGCTCGCCGCCTATGCCGGGCGCTACGGCACGATCCACGTGCCGGTCGGCGTGCTGTTCGGCCGGGGCGACCGCATCCTGGACTGCGCGGTGCACGGCGAAGGTTTGCGCCGGCAGATCGCCGGCGCCGTCGTCGAGTTGATCGATGAGGGCGGCCACATGACGCCGGTCGCGTCGCCGGAACGTTCGGCGGCGTTCATCGAGGCGATGGCCGAGCGTGCGGACTGGGCGGTTCAGCCCGCGGCTGCAACCGGCACGCGGTAGGCGCCCGCGATCGCCATGAAGTCCGCGGCCTTGAGGCTGGCGCCGCCGACGAGGGCGCCGTCCACCTGCGCCACCGCCATCAGCTCCGCCGCGTTGGAGGGCTTGACCGAGCCGCCGTAAAGCAGCCGGATGGCGTCGCCGCCCCGCGGGAAGTGCCGCTGCACCTCGTGGCGGATGAACGCGTGCATCTCCGCCACGTCGCCCGCCGTCGGCGTCACCCCCGTGCCGATGGCCCAGATCGGCTCGTAGGCGACGACGATCCGGGTGGCGGGGCAGTCCGTCGGCAGGGAGCCGTTGAGCTGGCGGTGCACCACGGTCAGGGCGCGCCCGGCGTCACGATCGGCCTTGGTTTCACCGCAGCAGATGATGGCGCTGAGGCCGGCGCCGATGGCGCCCAGCGCCTTGCTGCGCACCGCCACGTTGGTCTCGTTGTGGTCGGCGCGGCGCTCGGAATGGCCGAGGATGACGTAGCTCGCCCCGGCGTCGCGCAGCATCACCGGCGACACGTCTCCGGTATGCGCGCCCGCTTCGGCGCGGTGGCAGTTCTGCCCTCCGATCTTCAGCGCGGTTCCGGCGCTGATGCGGGCGGCCTCGCGGATCAGCGTGGAGGGCGGGCACACAAGGATTTCGGCCTCCCCGCCGGCACCGGCGCGGACGGCGTCGCGAATCTTCTCGATCTCGCCGAGGTCGGCCCCGAGCCCGTTCATTTTCCAATTGCCGGCCACGAGGGGTTGCGGTCGCGCCATCCAGGCCTATCCCCGATCTCTTGTGGGTGCGTCGACGACGACGCCAGCGGTCGATACCATCGGCCGGGTCGTTCCGCCAAGCCGTCCGGCACCCATCCGTCCCCGGCGCCGCCGAGGTTGCAAACGCCTGCACCTTCATGCACCACACCGCACGCCCCTGCACGCGAGCCCGCGGGCGGGTGCCCCGAAACCTGCGGAGCTTGGCCATGCTGTCGAACATGCGCAGCCTTTCGCAACATTGGTTCGGCCGCGCGATCATGGCCGTCGTGCTCGGATTCATCATCCTGAGCTTCGCCGTTTGGGGTATCGGCGATCGTTTCACAGGCTTCAATGCCAACGAACTGGCGAAGGTCGGCTCGACGCGGATCACCGTCGAGCAGTTCCAGGACACCTATCGCAGCGAGCTGCGCCGCCTCGAGCAGGCGCAGAAGCGCGGCATCCGCAACGACGAGGCGCAGCGCCTCGGCCTTCCCCGCCGCGTGCTGTCGCAGGTGCTGACGGAAGCCGTGCTCGACCAGCAGGCGGCCAGGCTCGGGCTTGCCGTCGGCGACGGCGAGATCGTGCGCAGCATCATGAAGGACCCTGCCTTCAAGGGTCCTGCCGGCCGCTTCGACCAGGGCACCTTCCAGCGCCTGCTTCAGGAGAACGGCTACTCGGAGGCGAGCTATGCCAGGACGCAGCGCAGCCTGATCCTGCGCCGGGACGTGTCGGAAGCGGTGATCGGCGGCATCGAGCTGCCAAACGCACTCGCCGTCGGAGTGCACCGCTACGGCACCGAAACGCGCGACTTCGACTTCTTCGTGCTGCCGCCGGGCGCGGCCGGCACGGTGCCGGCGCCGAGCGAGGCCGAGGTGAAGACCTACTACGACGAGCACGCCGCAGCCTTCGTCGCCCCGGAATACCGCAAGCTCCTCATCGTGTCGGTGGTGCCGGCGAACATCGTGAAGCCCGACGCGGTGTCCGACGCGGATGCCGCCGCGCGCTACGAGGCGGAGAAGGCGACGCGCTTCGCCACCCCGGAGAAGCGAACGGTCGAGCAGCTCCTCCTTCCAGACCGGGCGGCGGCGGAAGCGGCCGAAGGCAGGGTCAAGAACGGCGAAGCCTTCGCCAAGCTTGCCGCCGATGCCGGCAAGACGGCCGCGGACATCAGCCTCGGCACGGTGACGAAGGCCGACCTCGCCGACCCCGCGCTGGCCGACGCCGCCTTCGCGCTGCCGGAGAGCGGCACGAGCGCCCCCGTTCAAACGCGGTTCGGGATCGTGCTCGTGCACGTCGCCAAGATCGAGCCCGGCCGGCAGCGGACGCTCGACGAGGCGCGCGTCGAGATCAAGGACGGGATCGCGCACGAGCGGGCGCAACAGCAGGCGGTGAAGATGCGCGACGCCATCGAGGACGCGCGCACAGCCGGCAAGACGCTCACCGAGGTGGCGGCCAGCGTCGGGCTGACGCCGCGCACGATCGATGCCGTCGACGCGCAGGGCCGGGACAGGGCTGGCAAGCCGGTGGAAGGTCTCCCCGCCGGCCCGCAACTGCTCAAGACGGCCTTCGCCACGGATCGCGGCGCCGACACGGAGATGATCGCGACCGGCAATGGTGGTGACGTTTGGTACGAGGTCGCCGACATCGACCCCGCGCACCGGCTCGCGCTTGGCGAGGTCAAGGCACGCGTCGAGGCGGGTTGGCGCGCCGACGAGGTGGCGCGCCGCCTCGCCGCCGCCGCCGACAGGATCGTCGGCGAGGTCGACGGCGGCAAGGCGCTGACCGCCCTGGCGGTCGAGAACGGCAAGCTGCCCGTCTTGCGGGCGAGCAACATCGGCCGTGGCGGCGGGCCCGAGCTGCCGCAGCTCGTCGCCGCCTCGTTCTTCGCCACCGAGGTCGGCAAGGCCGGTTCGGTCAGCTACGGCGCGCAGGGGCGCCTCGTGTTCAGGATCGAAGCGGCTCACGTGCCGCCCTTCGTCCCCGGCGATGACCGCTTCGGCAAGTTCCTGGCCGAGGTCAAGACCGGCTTCGAGGACGACGTGCTGTCGCAGTACCTTGTGAGGGTGCAGGGCGAGATCGGCACCAGCGTCAACCAGCGGGCGCTGGACACGGCGCTCGGCGACAGCGGCAGCTAGGTCGGACCGCGGGGATGACGGAGCCGGCGTTCGCCGCCTTTGCGCAGGTTTATGGCGAGGGTCACGCGAGTCTCGTCACCCGGCGCCTCGTCGGCGATCTGGAAACGCCGGTGTCGGCGTACCTCAAGCTCGCCGCCAGCCGGCGGGGCCGCTGTTTCCTGCTGGAGTCGGTCGAGGGTGGCGCGGCGCGCGGCCGCTTCTCGATGATCGGACTCGACCCCGACCTACTGTTCCGTGTCGCGGACGGCACGGCGAGCATCGCCCGTTGCGGTGCCGACGAGCGCTTCGTGCCTTGCGCCGAGCCGCCGCTCGCGGCGCTGCGCCGCCTCATCGCGGAGTCGCGGGTATCGGTGGGCGACGCCGACCTCCCGCCGATGGCCGCCGGCGTATTCGGCTATCTCGGCTACGACATGGTGCGCGAGATGGAGCGCCTGGCGCCGGCCAAACCCGACCCGATCGGCGTGCCGGACGCCCTGCTGATGCGGCCGACAACGATGCTGGTGTTCGACAACGTGCGCGACGAGATCACTGTGGTGACGCCGGTGCGCCCCGCCGCCGGCATCGCTGCGCGCGGCGCCTATGCCGCCGCCGAGGCGCGCCTCGTCGCCGTCATCGCGGCGCTCGACGCACCGCTCGACCCGGCCGGGCGCGCGTCCGCCGGGCGGGATGCTGCCGGCGCCGCGGTCGACCCGGTCAGCAACACGCCCCCCGAGCGCTTCCTCGCCATGGTGGCGCGCGCCAAGGACTACATCAGCGCCGGCGACATCTTCCAGGTGGTGCTGTCGCAGCGCTTCTCCGCGCCCTTCCTGCATCCGGCCTTCGCGCTGTACCGCTCGCTCAGGCGGATCAATCCGGCGCCGTTCCTGTGCTTCCTCGACTTCGGCGACTTCCAGATCGTGTGCTCGTCGCCCGAGATCCTGGTGCGGGTGCGCGACGGCGCGGTGACGATCCGCCCGATCGCCGGCACGCGGGCGCGGGGCGCCACGCGGGCGCAGGACGAGGCGCTGGCCGCCGACCTCCTCGCCGACGAGAAGGAGTGCGCCGAACACCTGATGCTTCTCGACCTCGGTCGCAACGACGTCGGCCGCGTCGCCGCGACCGGCACGGTGCAGGTCACGGAGCGCTTCGCGATCGAACGCTACAGCCACGTCATGCACATCGTGTCCAACGTGGAAGGACGCCTCGACCCGGCCCGCGACACCATCGACGCGCTCGCCGCCGGATTTCCCGCCGGCACGGTGTCCGGCGCCCCCAAGGTGCGGGCGATGGAGATCGTCGACGCGTTGGAAACGGACAAGCGCGGCATTTATGCCGGCTGCATCGGCTATTTCGGCGCAGGCGGCGAGATGGACACCTGCATCGTGCTGCGCACCGCCGTGGTCAAGGACGGCGTCATGCACGTCCAGGCCGGCGCCGGCATCGTGTACGACTCGGACCCTTCGAGCGAACTGCAGGAATGCCGCAACAAGGCCCGCGCCCTGTTCCGCGCGGCGGAGGACGCTGCGCGCTTCAGTTCGTAAGGTGCCCAGATCGTGAAGCGCTTCAGTTCATCGAACGCCTCAGTTCGTGGAGCGGGGTGTGGCGGCGGGCGCGTCGAACTCGCTCGCCCGGAACTGGCGCGCCAGCCCGTCGAGCACGGCATTGATCATGCCGCTCTCCTCGCGGCCGAAAAAGGCGCCGCCGACGTCGACGTACTCCTTGATGACCACCCTGGCGGGGATGTCGCGGCGCTTCTTCAGCTCGTAGGCCCCACCGCGCAACGTCGCCCGCATCACGCTGTCGACGCGGGCGAGCGGCCAGCCGGCAACGAGGCTGCCATCGATGGCGCGGTCGAGCGGCGCCTGATCGGCGAGCACGCCCTTGAGGATGTCGCGGAAGAAAGCGAGTTCGGCGGGCTTGTACTGCTCGCCCTCGATCTCGCCGCCGATCCAGTAGGCCTCGAACTCGGCAAGGATGTCCGGCAGGGTCTTGCCGGTCAGGTCCATCTGGTAGAGGGCCTGCACCGCGGCGAGGCGCGCGGCGGAGCGTTCGATGCCGGCGGCCATCAGGCAGGACCCCGCTGCTTGAGCCGCCACAGGTCCAGGGCGGCACGCGCGGCGTCGCCGCCCTTGTCGCCCTGTTGCGGGTCGGCGCGCACCACGGCCTGGTCGGAGGTTTCCACCGTCAGCACGCCGTTGCCGAAGGGAAGGCTCGCGTCGACGGCGATCTGGGTCAGAGCGCGTGCGCTTTCATTGCAGACCAGTTCGAAATGGTAGGTTTCGCCGCGGATCACGCAGCCGAGCGCCACGGCGCCGGCGTAATCGCGCTGCGCCAGCGCGATGCGCAGGGCGATGGGTAATTCGAGCGCACCGGGCATGCTGACCACCTCAACCGTCGCACCCGCTTCGGCGAAGGCGCGTACCGCTCCCTCCCGCAGCATGGCGGCGATGTCGTCATAGAACCGCGCCTCCACCACGAGGAAGCGTGCGCCTGCAACAAGGACGGATGGCAATGGAGAACGGCGCGGCTCAGCCATCGTCGCTCAAGCTTTCGGACAGGGTGATGGGAGCGCTTGGCTAGCAAGCACGAGGCGGGAGGGCAAGCGAGACCTGACACCACCCCGCGCGGCATGGATCAGGAACGCACCGAACTTGATCGACGCCGTCCGATAAAGCGACGCCGCCCATGAAAAAGGCCCGACCGATCGGCCGGGCCTGCAACAGTTCCGATCTTCGCCTTACGCGGCGTGCAGGCCGGCCTGGCCCTGGTTGGCATAATGCCCGCACCAGTCTTCCTTGCCGACCACCGGCCACAGGCCGTGGGCGTCGGGAGCAGGCTGCGAAACAGGCGGGTTGAAGCGGCAAAGACCCTCGCTTGACGTGGGCTTGCCCGCATTGGTGTGGTCGCCGTCGTAATAGGCGCAGCTCTCGCAATGTGCGGACATGGTTCGCTCCTTTTGCCTGCGCGTTCCGGCGCGTCGAGACTGGAATACTTCTAATCTCGAATCGTTCCAAATGCAACAGGTTGGAGTCGCTCTAAAGTGGCGGCGCGGAAATCTCGCCATCTGCCGTGCTGCTGCAACCGTCGGCGCGAGCGTCCGTTGCCGGTCACGCAAGGAGTCGTGACATGAAGCTCGGTGATTTCCGCAAGCAGACCAGAGACCTCGGCGACGACGTGATCCTGTCGATCGCCGAGGTCGACGAAGCCGCCGCGATGAACATCCGAGAGATCGAGATCGTCGAGGACGCCGCCGTGCAGAATCGCAAGGCGGAGGGCAAGGAAGCCATCGACCTCGACGGCGGACGGCAGACGACGATCGTTCTGCGCTACTAGGACGGCGGCGACATCCGCAACGGCGGCTCGTCGTGCGGCCGTCATGTCATGACGCGATATGTGGCGCGTCGCGCTCCAGCAAGCGGGCTGCGTAGCGTGCCATCAGGTCGGCCTCGAAGTTGAGGCCGTCCCCGACCCTGCGATCGCCCCAGGTGGTCACGGCAAGCGTGTGGGGGATGAGCAGCACGGAGAAAGTCCCACCGTCGACGGCATTCACAGTCAGCGAGGTGCCGTCGAGCGCGACCGACCCCTTCTCGGCAACGAAGCGTGCAAGGGACCCGGGTACTTCGATCTCGAAACGGCTCATGCCATCGAAGGCGTCGATGGAGCGGATCGTCGCGACGGCGTCGATGTGGCCCGTCACGATATGGCCGCCCAGTTCGTCGCCGATCCTGAGCGAGCGCTCCAGGTTGACGCGCATGCCCTCGCGCCAGGCGCCGGCGGTGGTGCGCGTGAGCGTTTCGGCGCCGACGTCGACGGCGAACGAGCACCCCGTCGCGGTGGGCACGACGTCGACCGCGGTCAGGCAGGGGCCGCCGCAGGCGATCGACGCGCCCGTGGCGATCGTTTCCGCGCGATAGGCGCTGGCGATGCGCACGCGATGGCGCTTGGCGCCCGCCTCGATGCGCTCGACCACGCCGACATCGGTGACGAGGCCGGTGAACATCAGGCGAGCCTTTCCCATTGCCGCAGGCGGTCGGCACCGACCCTGCGGTCTCCCACGCGGCGGTAGTCGCGCTCGAGCACGTCGCGCGCCGCCGAGTCCAGCGTGGCGACGCCCTCGACGCCGAGCGGTCGCGGCGCTGTGAAGATCGCCACCTCGTCGGCGAGACCCTGCCCGATCAGCGCGGCGGCGACGGTTGGACCACCTTCGCAGAAGATACGCGTGAGACCCCGCGCCGCAAGGAGGCGCAGCGCCGCGCCGAGGTCGAGGTGTCCCCGCGCATCAAGCGGCACGCCGGCGACATCGATACCTTCGATGCCGGCGGCGCCCTGACCCGCCATCGCGTCCTCACCGGCGAGGACGAGAACGGGAGCCAGCGCGGCGGTCTGCACGAGCCGCGTCCGCGGCGCGATCGTCAGGCGCGGGTCGAGGACGACCCGCACGGGCCTCGCCGCTTGGCCGGGAAGCCGAACCGTCATCAGCGGGTCGTCGCCGCGCACGGTGCCGATGCCGACCATGATGGCGTCGTGCTGGGCGCGCATCACGTGCACGACGCCGTTGGCGGCGAGACCGGTGATGGCGAGGCGCGGATCGTGCGCGCCGCCGGCGACGTAGCCATCGGCGGTTTCCGCAAGCTTCAACGTCACTGCGGGGCGCGCCTGCATCATGCGCAGCATGTGCCCGCGATGGTCGCGCGCCGCCGCAGCCGCCGCGACCCCGCCCGTCACCGCCAGCCCGCGCGCGCGGCAGAAGGCGGCGCCCCGCCCGGCCACCAGCGGGTTGGGATCGTCGATGGTGTAGACTAGGCGCGCGATGCCGGCGGCGACCATCGCCTCGCAGCACGGCGGGGTGCGCCCGTGGTGGCTGCACGGCTCCAGCGTCACGTAAAGGGTGGCGCCGCGCGCCGCCTCGCCGGCCTGTTCAAGGGCGATCCGCTCGCCATGCGGCCGGCCGCCGTCGCCGGTGCGACCGCGACCGACGATGCGGCCGTCGCGCACCACGAGCGCCGCGACGCTGGGGTTCGGCGCCGTGCGCCCAAGGCCACGGCGGCCGAGCGCGAGGGCGGCGGCCATGTAGCGCTCGTCCGTCGCGGCGTCGGGCGTCACGTCAACCATCGCGAAGCGTTCCGGAACGCGTCGTCAGCGGGATGTCGGGCCACACCTGCCGATCAGTAGATCGGGAAGCGGCCGGTCAGCTCCATGACCGCGGCGCGAACCTCAGCCTCGACGGCGCCGTTGTGCTCCGCGCCGTTGGCTGCGAGGCCGTCGAGGCAGGTCGCGACGAGCGCGCCGACGGTGTCGAACTCCGCCGTGCCGAAGCCGCGCGAGGTGGCGGCCGGCGAGCCGAGCCGGATGCCCGACGTGACCATCGGGCTCGCCGTGTCGAAGGGCACCCCGTTCTTGTTGCAGGTGATGTGGGCGCGCCCGAGCGAGGCTTCCGCCGCCTTGCCGGTAAGGCCCTTGCCGCGCAGGTCGACGAGCAGCAGGTGGTTGTCCGTGCCCCCGGTGGTGATCCGATAACCCTGCGCCTGCAACGCGACCGCGAGCACGCGGGCGTTGTCGATGACGTCCGCAATGTAGGTCTTGAACGCCGGCAGCAGGGCTTCGCCGAAGGCCACGCCCTTGGCGGCGATCACGTGCATCAGCGGGCCGCCCTGGAGGCCGGGGAAGATGGCCGAGTTGAAGCGCTTGGCGAGGTCGGCCGCGTTCGTCAGGATCATGCCGCCGCGCGGGCCGCGCAGCGTCTTGTGCGTGGTGGTCGTGGCGACGTGGGCGTGGGGGAAGGGCGAGGGGTGCAGCCCGGCCGCGACCAGCCCGGCGAAATGCGCCATGTCCACCATGAAAAAGGCGCCGACCGCGTCGGCGATGGCGCGGAAGCGGGCGAAATCCCAGTGCCGGGGATAGGCGGAGCCGCCGGCGATGATGAGCTTGGGGCGGCACTCCCGCGCCAGCGCCTCGACCGCGTCCATGTCGATGCGGTCGTCTTCCTCGCGCACGCCGTAGGACACCGGCTTGAACCACTTGCCCGACATGTTGACGGAGGAGCCATGGGTGAGGTGGCCGCCGGCGGCGAGGTCGAGGCCCATGAAGGTGTCGCCCGGCTGCAGCAGGGCGAGGAACACGCCCTGGTTGGCTTGGCTGCCCGAATTCGGCTGGACGTTGGCGAAAGCGACGCCGAACAGCGTCTTGGCCCGCTCGATGGCAAGCGTTTCCGCGACGTCGACGTACTGGCAGCCGCCGTAATAGCGCCGGCCGGGGTAGCCTTCGGCGTATTTGTTGGTGAGGACGGAGCCTTGCGCCTCCATCACGGCACGCGACACGATGTTCTCGGAGGCGATCAGCTCGATCTCGTCGCGCTGGCGGCCGAGTTCCTGGTCGATCGCGCGGGCCATCTCGGGATCGGCGCGATGCAGGTCGTCACCGAAGAACGGCGTCGCCGTGCGCCACCCGGCTTCGGACTTCGTCATGCTGATCTCCCAGGGGGACGCGCCTGTTCCCGCGCCCCTTCGCGTGCGCCACGCTGTAGCACGAGGCGGAGAGGCCGGCATAGCACCGGATGTGCCGGTGCGGACCGCGCCGCCGCGCCGCGCGGCGGCGCCTTCGCGGGCGCGGCGCCGGGTCCTACTGCTCGTCGGGCGCGGCGTCGAGCGGGCCGCCGCGGTCGTCGCTGTCGCGGCTGTAGCTCGTGCGGCTGATCGTCTCCTGCTGCGGCTCGGGCCGGCCGATGGAGCCGGTCGAGGCGTTGCCGAACCCGTCACGCTGGTAGATGTCGTCGCGGAACTCGACGAGCCCGTTCGGGTAGCCCCAGGCGGTGATGTAGACCCAATATACCGGCACGGGCTGCGCGAGCCTCGCATCGACGCGCTGGCCGGAGCGGATCGCCTCGTCGATCTGCGGACGGGTCCAGCCGGGCGTGTCCTTCAGCAGCCACTGCACGTAGTCGCGCACGTTCTGAACGCGGATGCAGCCCGACGAGATGAAGCGGTTGTCGTCGCCGAACACGCCCTTGTCCGAGGTGTCGTGCATGTAAACGCCGTACGGATTGTTGATGTTGATGCGCACCACGCCGAGCGAGTTGTTGGTGCCGGGGTCCTCGCGGTAGGTGTAGTTCGTCGCCTCGTTGGAGCGCCAGTTGATCGAGGACGGCGGCACTTCCTGGCCGCTCTTGTTGATGACGTGGATGTGGTTCTCGGCCAGGTAGTTCGGGTTCGCCTGCATCTTCGGGATCATGTCCTTCTTGATGAGCGACGGCGGCACGTGCCAGTACGGGTTGAAGTTGATGTCGGTCGCGCGGGTCTGCATCACCGGCGACTGGCGGTCGTTGCGGCCGACGCCGGCGCGATGATGGGTGGCGACGACGCCGTTCTCGACGGTTTCGACCGACTCCGCCGGGATGTTGGCCATCACGTAGCGTTCGCCGAGGTTGCCCGAGAACGCCTTGAGGCGCACGAGGTTGATTTCGAGCTGGTGCAGGCGGACGTCGGCGGACACGTTCATCGCGTTGAACACGTCGGGACCGACGACGCCATTCTCGATGAAGCCGTGCCGGGCCTGGAAGTGCTTCACGCCGGCGTCGACATAGGAATCGAACACGGGCGCGGCGCCGGACGACGCGTCGAGGTCACCCGACACGATCAAGCGCTTGCGCAGCGCCACCACGGCCGATCCGTTGGCGCCGAGCTTGAGCGAGCGGGTCGACGGCACGCGGCTCCATCCCCCGTGCTCGACGATCCGACGATACTGCTCGATGGCGCGCTCGGTGGCGTCAAACGTCGCCTGCGACAGCACGGGCGTGGTGGAACGCTGGACCGACAGGCGAGCGTCGGCGTCGTAGCCCTGCGCCCACTCGGCCTGGTCGCTGAAGCCGCCGTCCTCGTCGGCGCGCGCCACGGCGCCCGCCGCGACGAGCGCCGCCAGCGCTCCGGCGACCGAAAGGGTGAGGGATGTCCGCCGCACGATGTTTCGCCGCATTGCTTCTCGCCGCATGAATGACCGCCACCTGGGATGCGCCGGCGCGTCGCAACCCTGTCGCCGGTTCTCCGGGCAGGGTCGGCGCGACCAGCGCGTCAGGCACGCTAGGATCGATGGGCTTAAGAAGCCGCCAACGGGCGGCTCTTTTATGGCGGCCACCATGTCGCGACGACGCGGCGTCGGCTTTCATGCGGCTGTTGCAGCCGGGGCACAGGAGCGGCTGTGCCCGGCGCGGCGCGGGGCCGGCCGGGCACGACGGGGCGGACGGGCCTCCCGGGCGGGGGTGCCGCTCAGAGGCGGAAGCGGATCTGGTCGGTCCAAAAGCGTTCGAGGCGCGCGAGCGACTGGTTGAGCTGAACGAACTCGCCCGAGGAGATGCCGCCGATCTGCTCGACGGTGGCGACGTGCTTCTCGTAGAGCGCGGCGACGATGGCGTGGATTTCCTTGCCCTTCGCCGTCAGGCTGATGCGCACGGAGCGGCGGTCGAGGCGCGAGCGCGCGTGGTGGAGGAAGCCCTCCTCGACCAGCTTCTTCACGTTGTAGGACACGTTGGAGCCGAGGTAGTAGCCGCGCGTGCGCAGTTCCCCGGCCGTCAGTTCCTTGTCGGCGATGTTGTAGAGCAGCAGGGCCTGCACCGCGTTGACGTCGGCGCGGCTGCGGCGGTCGAACTCGTCCTTGATGACGTCGAGGAGGCCGCGATGGATGCGCTCGACGAGGGTCAGCGCTTCGAGGTAGGCCGGGCGCACCACCGACGGCGCGTCGGCCTGCATGTCGCGCGGGCGGCTCAAGTCGGACTTCAGCGCGATGTTCATGTCAGGTCCCCGATCCCGTGTGCCGCAGGGCGGCGTCTCCATGGGTCGAAGTTGTATCCCCCGCCGATGAAAGCGGCCCTAAGTAAGAGCCTGAATCCCTGGTTTATCGATCGACGTAAATGAAAGCTGAAACGCATATCATTTACTCTGAACGATCCATCAATGGCCTGTACTTAGACGCGCAAATTCCTGGATCTACAATACTGTCGGTTCATCTGCGCGACCCGTCGCTCGCCATGCGACCCGCCTGCCAGGTCAGGGCGAAGTAGATGACGATGAGGCTGACGTCGCCGGCGATCCAGCCGGCGGAAATGACGTTCTTGACGCTGAGCGCGACGAGGACCTGCACCACGGCGGCGAACAGCCAGAGTATGCCGCCCCAGGGCGTCGCCAGCCACAAGCCGACGGCGGCGAGGAAGTCGATCACGGCGAAGAACATCACGGCGGCGGTTTGGCTGATCCTGAGGTGGTCGAACAGCGAGTCGCCCGGCAGCATGAAGGCCGACCACTGCAGGAGACCCTGGAGAATCCACAGCGCCGCCAGCAGGCGCATGAAGATCACCAGGATCAGGCCCCAGCGGGTTTGCGCCTGCTCACGCGAGGTGACGCCGACGCGGATCGCGGGATCGCTGGCGTAGGACGGTTCTCCGCCGCCGCCGGGTGCTTCCCTCATGCGGCGGCGACGCTCGTCGCGCCGGCCGCCGCCGCGACAAGGTCGGAGGCGGGCCCGACGGGGACGACGCCGGTCGGATTGATCCAGGGGTGGGAGCGGTAATAGTGGTTCTTGATGTGGTCCGGCCGGAAGGTGTCGGCGACGGCGTCGAGCGCGTGGAGGTCGGCGAGGTAGGCCGACAGCGCGGGATAGTCACTGATGCGCCGGATGTTGCACTTGAAGTGCCCGACATACACGATGTCGAAGCGCAGCAGCGTGGTGACGAGGCGGATGTCGGCCTCCGTGATCGCGTCGCCGGTCAGGTAGCGCTGCGCGGCGAGGCGGTGGTCGAGAAGGTCCAGCGCCTCGAACAGCGGATGCACCGCCGCCTCGTAGGCGCCCTGCGTCGTCGCGAAGCCGGCCTTGTAGACGCCGTTGTTGATGCGGTCGTAGACGAGGTCGTTGACGACGTCGATCTCGTGGCGCAGCGCGGCGGGGTAAGTGTCCGGCCCGCTCGCCCCGCAGCGGTCGAACGCCGCGTTCATCATGCGGATGATGTCGGCGGACTCGTTCGAGACGATGGTGCCGGTCTGCTTGTCCCACAGCACGGGAACGGTGACGCGGCCGGAATAGTCGGGCTTCGCCGCCGTATAAACCTGGTGGAGGAAGGCGGCGCCGTTGATCGGGTCGGGGATCACGCCGTCGCGCGGGTGGAAGGTGATGCCATCGGCGCCCATCAGCCAATCGGCGAGCGACAGCGAGATGATCGCGTCAAGCCCTTTCAGCTTGCGCATGATGAGGCAGCGCGTCGCCCACGGGCAGAAATAGGCGGCGTAAAGGTGGTAGCGGCCGGGCTCGGCCTTGTAGCCCCCCTGCCCGCTCGGGCCCGACGCGCCATCGGGCGTGACCCAGTTGCGGAACGCGGAAGCGTCGCGCTCGAAGCGTCCGCCGTTCTTGTCCTGGTCGTAGCCCTTGTCGTGCCACACGCCGTCGACGAGGACGCCCATGCCTGATCCTTCCGGGAAATGCCGCCGTCTTGTAGCCGTTTCGCGTCCGCACACCAACGTGGTTCGCGCCCTCAGCCCCGCCAGCCGTCCACCGTCGCGCCGCCGAACACCATCCTGTTCACCGCCGGCGCGAAGACGGGATAGGGGTAGACGGGGTCCGGCGCGCTTGCCTCGTCGAGGGCGCGCGACTGCGCGGCGTCCAGGGCGAGGTCGAGCGCGGCGAGGTTCTCGACGAGCTGCTCCGGGCGGCGTGCGCCGAGCACCAGCGCGCCGACGCCCGGACGCCGCAGCGTCCACGCCAGGGCGACGCGCGCCGGTGGCTGTCCGGCAGCGTCCGCGACCCTGCGCAGGGCGTCGACGATGCGCCAGTTTCGTTCGGTGAACAGCGTGTCGCCGAACGGGTTGGCGCCGCCCAGCCTGTCGGTCGCGGCCAGCGCGTCGGCACGCAGGGCGTTGGCTGCCCCGCGGTGGTACTTGCCGGTGAGCAGGCCGCCGCCGAGCGGGCTCCACGGCATCAGGCCGAGCCCGAGGTCGCGCGCCGCCGGCACGAACTCGTTCTCGACCGCGCGGTCGAGCAGGGAATACTGCACCTGCACGGCGACCGGTGCGGGCAGGGCGTGGGCGGCGGCCAGCGTGGCCAGCTTGGCGAGGTACCAGGCCGGCACGTTGGACAGGCCGTAATGGCGGATCGTGCCGGTGCGCACCAGGCTGGCAAGGGTTTGCAGCAGCTCCTCCGCGGGCGTCACCGCGTCCCAGACGTGGACGAGGTACAGGTCGACGAAGTCGGTGCCGAGGCGTTTGAGCGAAGCGTCGAGCGCGGCGCGGATGTTCTTGGCGCCATTGCCGCCGGCATGCGGATTGCCGGCCATGCGCGAGAACCCGGCCTTGGTCGCGATCACCATCCTGTCGCGCAGGCCACGCTCGCCGATGAACCGGCCGAGCATGCGCTCGCTTTCCCCGCCGGCGTACACGTCGGCGGTGTCGACGAGGTTGCCGCCCGCCTCGACGTAGGCGTCGAACACCGCGCGGGAGGCGGCCTCGTCGGACCCCCAGCGCGAGGCGCCGAAGGTCATGGTTCCGAGTGCCATCGGGCTCACGGCGAGGCTGGAGCGGCCGAGCGTGCGGTAGCTTGTCAGGTCCATGGGTCACCCGCGGCGAACGACCCCGTTCATGAAGAAGCGAATGCGCCACGGCTAGTACGCCCGCGCGGGATGGCGTGTTGAGGAGGGTGCAGCAATGGCGCCGGCGCCGCCTCCCATCGACGCGGCGCCCCCGGCGGCGTAGCGTGGCTTGGCGCGAACCGGCGCGCGTCCCACGCAAACGCGCCGCGGCGTGACGCGGCCAACATCGGGTGCCCGCAATGACCACAGGCCTGCCGATCGACGCGACGCTCGGTCTCGTCCACCGCCCGCGCCGCAATCGGCGCACGGATTGGGCGCGGCGCATGGTGCGCGAGCACGTCGTCACCGCCGACGACCTCATCTGGCCGCTGTTCCTGGTCGAGGGCGAGCGCAGGCGCGACCCGGTGTCCTCCATGCCGGGCGTCGAGCGCCTCACCGTCGACGAGGCGGTGCGCGCGGCGGTGGAGGCGGCGGAGGCCGGCATTCCGGCGCTGTGCTTCTTCCCGATGACCGGGCCCGCGCTGAAGGACCCGCGCGGCAGCGAGGCGGTCAACGCCGACAACCTGGTGTGCCGGGCGCTGCGCGCGATCAAGGCGGAGGTGCCCCATCTCGGCCTGATGACGGATGCCGCGCTCGACCCCTACACCTCGCACGGCCACGACGGCGTGATGCGCGGCGACGAGATCGTCAACGACGAGACCGTGCGCATCCTGTGCGAGCAGTCGCTGGTGCAGGCGCGCGCCGGGGCCGACATCATCGCCCCTTCCGACATGATGGACGGGCGCGTCGGCGCGATCCGCGCGGCGCTCGACGGTGACGGCTTCGAGCACGTGCAGATCATGAGCTACGCCGCGAAGTACGCCTCCGCCTTCTACGGGCCGTTCCGCGACGCCATCGGCACCAAGGCGGCGCTGGTCGGCGACAAGCGCACCTACCAGATGGACCCGGCCAACACGGACGAGGCGCTGCGCGAGGTCGCCGCGGACATCCAGGAGGGCGCCGACATGGTAATGGTGAAGCCGGGCATGCCCTACCTCGACATCATCCGCCGGGTGCGCGAGGCCTTCGACGTGCCCACCTTCGCCTACCAGGTGTCGGGCGAGTACGCGATGATCGAGGCCGCCGCGCGCAACGGCTGGATCGACGGCGAGCGCGCGATGATGGAAAGCCTCGTCGCCTTCAAGCGCGCCGGCTGCAACGGGGTGCTGACCTATTACGCGCTCAAGGTGGCGAGGCGGCTCAAGGAGGGACGCTGAACCGGCGCGTCGCTGACCGGCTGGAAACCGCTTCTTTGGACCGCGTCGGGAGCGATCGTAGGACGGCTACGCCATTTGGGGCGGGCAGTTCCGGCCCAATGACGGCGCCGCATCCGAAGCACGCGAGGACAGGCGGAAGCGGCTCGCGGCACGGAACGGACCGCCCTGTCACGCCGGCGCCCGGAAGCTCAGCACGCGTCCACTGGGGAAATCGTACAGCCTGCCCGATTCGGTCCAGCTCGGCAGGCAAAGCTCGACGATCCTCGGCGCCAGCTCCTCGGGCGTGCGGAGCGTGTCCGGGTTCTCGCCGGGCATGGCCTGGGCGCGCATGCGGGTGCGCAGCGGGCCGGGGTTCACCGCCATGACGCGCACCGCGGACACGGTGGCCGTCTCCGCCGCATAGGTGCGCACGATGGTATCGACCGCGCCCTTGGTGATGGCGTAGGGACCCCAATAGGCCGGGGCGCGGTGCGCCGCGCCGGATGACAGCAGCACGACGCGGCCGGCGTCGGAGGCGCGCAGCAACGGGTCGAGCGCCCGGACGAGGCGCAGGTTGGCGGTGACGTTGGTCGTGACGAGCAAGTCCCACTGCTTGGGGTCGAGCTGCGCCAGCGGCGCCAGCGGCCCCAGCATGCCGCCGTTGCCGACGAAGATGTCGAGACGCCCCGAGCGCGCGGCGAGCGCCTGCGCGAGCCGATCGAGGGCGGGGAGGTCGGTGAGGGAGCACGGCACCAGGGTCGCGCTGCCGCCGCCCACCCTGATCGCGTCGTCCAATTCCTCCAGCGCGCCCTGCGTGCGCGCCAGCGCGACGACGTGGGCGCCGGCGGCGGCGAGGGCCAGAGCGGTCGCCCTGCCGATCCCGCGCGACGCCCCGGTGACGAGGGCGACGCGCTGGGCGAGAGGCTTGCCGTTCATGCGCGAGGAGGCGTCAGCCCGCCTCCGCCAGCAGCGACAGCTGGCTGCGATGCTCGCCGATGACGTCGGTGAGATAGGTCGGATAATCGCCGGTGAAGCAATGGTCGGTGAACTGCGGGCGGTTCGGGTCGCGGCGCTGCTCGCCCATCGCGCGGTACACGCCATCGACCGACAGGAAGGCCAGCGAGTCGCAGCCGATGTAGTGGCGCATCTCGTCGAGGGAGTGCGTCGCCGCGAGCAGCTTCTCGCGCTCGGGCGTGTCGATCCCATAATAATCGGGGTACATGATCGGCGGCGAGGAGATGCGGAAATGCACCTCGCGGGCGCCGGCCTCGCGCATCATCCGTACGATCTTCAGCGAGGTGGTGCCGCGCACGATGGAGTCGTCGAGCAGGATGATGCGCTTGCCGGCAACGACGGACCTGTTGGCGCTGTGCTTCATGCGCACGCCGGTTTCGCGCGTCGATTGCGTCGGCTGAATGAAGGTGCGCCCGACGTAGTGGTTGCGGATGATGCCGAGTTCGAAGGGCACGCCCGAAGCCTGGGCGTAGCCGATCGCCGCCGGCACGCCGCTGTCGGGCACGGGAACCACCACGTCGGCGTCGACGGGCATCTCGTGGGCGAGTTCGGCACCCATGTTCTTGCGGATGTCGTAGACCGGGCGGCCGCCGACGACCGAGTCGGGCCGGGCGAAGTAGATGTACTCGAAGATGCAGGGCCGGGCTGCGACGCGCGGGAAGGGCCGCAGGCTTTCCACCCCCTTGTCGGTGATGACCACGATCTCGCCGTTGTCGATGTCGCGGACGAAGCGGGCGCCGATGATGTCGAGCGCGCAGGTTTCCGAAGCCAGCATGTAGCAGCCGTCGAGTTCGCCGAGCACCAGGGGCCGAATGCCGAGTGGGTCCCGGGCTCCGATGAGCGCCTTGTTGGAAAGGGTGACAAGGGCGTAGGCGCCCTCCAGTTCGCGCAGCGCTTCGATGAAGCGCTCGATCACGCGACCCTTGCGGCTGCGGGCGACGAGGTGGAGGATGACCTCGGTGTCGGAGGTGGACTGGTAGATGGCGCCCTGGCGGATCAGGTCGCGGCGAAGCGTCAGGCCGTTGGTGATGTTGCCGTTATGGGCGACGGCGATGCCGCCGGTGTCGAGTTCGGCGAAGAGCGGCTGCACGTTGCGCAGAATGGTTTCGCCGGTGGTCGAGTAGCGCACGTGGCCGACCGCCGCCGTGCCCGGCAGACGGGCGATGGTCGAGGCCTTGGAGAAGTGGTCGCCGACGAGGCCGAGGCGTCGCTCCGAGTTGAAGCGCTGACCGTCGAAGGCGACGATGCCCGCCGCTTCCTGCCCGCGGTGCTGAAGGGCATGGAGCCCGAGCGCGGTGATCGCAGCGGCGTCGGGGTGACCGAAGATGCCGAAGACCCCGCACTCCTCCCTCAAACGGTCGGCGTGCGGGTCGAAGCCGCCATCGTGCGTTTCGGAGGCGTGAAGCATCAGCTTCTCCTTGCGGCAGCAGGGATTTCGCAAGCCTGCGCGGCTCGGACGCCCTCTGCCGAAAGTTCAATCGTCACGCGATCTACATAATCGCAACGGCAGCGAAAGCCAGCACATGATCTGTGCATGCGGCGCAGGTCAGCGCCGTTGTCCACCGTTGTCGCGCGGCGGCGGCAGCGGCGCCGGCGAGTTCTGCTCGGCGTCGCTCTTCTCGCTCGGCGTGTCGCCTTCTGCCGGCGGTTCGTCGGCGGTGGTCGTCCCCTTGGGTTTGATGATCTTGTTGAGCAGGTCGCGCGGCAGCATCGCCTGCATGTCGTCGCCGACGCTCTGCAGCAGCGGCCGGGCGCGGGCGTTGCGCACCCATTCCGGCTGCTTGTCGCCGGGATCGAGCATGCTGAAGAACACGAAGGCGATGACGCACAGGACGAAGCCGCGCGCCGCGCCGAACAGGAAACCAAGCGATCGGTCGAGCGCGCCGACGCGCGAATCGAGCACCGCGTCGGACAGGTTCACCGTGATGATCGAGACCAGGATCAGCGCCGCGAAGAAGATGGCGGTGGCCGACGCGATCGACGCCCACGGCTCCTTTGTGACGTAGGGCTTCAGGTAGGGCAGCACGTAGGGATAGAGATACGCGCCCGCCGCAGCAGCAGCGACCCATGACGCGATGGCAAGCACCTCGCGCGTGAAGCCGCGCAGCATGGCGAGCAGCGCGGAAACGAGGACCACGACGAGCAGCCCGAGATCGAGATAGGAGGGCATGGCCCCGGACCTTTGGGAGTGAGGCATAGGCGGCAAAGCGTTACGACGTCGTGCCGGCCCGCGTAACCCTACCCGGGAAAAGATTCACGAAGGGTGTATAGCCGCACGCGACGACGCCGTCACCCGCCGCGGTCCGCTTCCACGCTTCAAGCCCGGCGCCTGCCTCCCGCCTCCGGCGCGGCGATGGTCGCGACGAGCGCACCGACGTGCTGGCACGCGTGGGTGGCGAGCGCGTCGGTCTTGTCAGGCGCCGCGCCGTCCTCGGCGGCCGATGGCAAGCGCGGCGGCGCGACGGCGGCGGTGAAGCCGAGCTTCGCCGCCTCGCGCAGACGCGCCCCGGCGTGAGCCACCGGACGCACCGCGCCCGACAGGCCGACCTCGCCGAAATACACGGTGTCGGCGGGCAGCGCGACGCCGCTCAGCGACGACACCAGCGCCGCCGCCGCGGCGAGGTCGGCCGCCGGCTCGCCGACGCGCAGGCCGCCGGCAACGGTGAGATAGATGTCGTGCTGCCCCAGCCGGAGCCCGGCATGGGCCTCCAGCACGGCCACGATCATGGCGAGGCGGTTGGTGTCCCAGCCGACCACGGCGCGGCGCGGCGTGCCGAGCGACGTCGGGGCGACGAGCGCCTGCACCTCGACGAGGAGCGGCCGCGTGCCCTCCATGCCGGCGAACACGGCCGCGCCCGGCGTCGTCCCGCCCGCCGGCGAAAGGAACAGGGCGGAAGGGTTCGGCACCTCGCGCAACCCGCCCCCCGTCATCTCGAAGACGCCGATCTCGTCCGTGGGACCGAAGCGGTTCTTGATCGCGCGCAGGATGCGGAAGTCGCGCCCGCCCTCGCCCTCGAAGCCGAGCACGGCGTCGACCATGTGCTCGACGACGCGCGGGCCGGCGATCTGCCCGTCCTTGGTGACGTGGCCGACGAGGATCACCACCGCGCCGCCCGTCTTTGCGAAGCGGATCAGCGCCTGCGCCGCGCCGCGCACCTGCCCGACCGTGCCGGGCGAGGCCTCGACGGCGTCGGTCCACATGGTCTGGATGGAGTCGATGATCACCAGCGCCGGGCACCGGCCCTGCGAAAGGGTGGCGACGATGTCCTCGACCCCCGTTTCCGCCGCGAGTTCGACCGGGGCGCTGCCGAGCCCGAGCCGGCCGGCGCGCAGGCGCACCTGGTCCATCGCCTCCTCGCCGGAAATGTACACGACGCGCTCGCCCTTCGACGCCAGCGCGGCACAGGCCTGGATCAGCAGCGTCGACTTGCCGATGCCGGGCTCGCCGCCGAGCAACAGCACCGATCCGGCGACGAAGCCGCCGCCGGTGACGCGGTCGAACTCGGCGACGCCGGTCTTCAGCCGCGCCGCGGGGCGCTCCGTCGCGTCAAGCGCGCCGAGGCTGAACACGCGGCCCTTGCGGGCGCCGCCGCGCACCGTCGCCGCGCCGATGCCCGACGCCGCGCCGGCGGTTTCCTCCAGCATGGAGTTCCAAGCGCCGCAGGCCTCGCAGCGTCCCTGCCAGCGCGGGGCGACATTGCCGCAGGATTGGCAGACGAAGGAGGTGCGCGACTTGGCCATCGCCCTCGATATGGTCACGGCGGCGGCGCGCGGCCAGGACGCGGCAACGCGCCCGTCTTTCGGCGTTGGCGCGGGCGCCGCGCCGCTCTAGTCTGCTTGCCATGCAGCAAACCTCGGCCGTGGTCCGCATCGCCCAGTCCATCGCGGAGGTCGACGCGGCGCAATGGGACGCCTGCGCCAACCCCGCCTCGCCAACCGATGCGGCATCCGGGGAGGCCCGTACCGCCAACCCGCGCGAGGACGAGCGCTTCAACCCCTTCGTCACCCACGCCTTCCTTCTCGCGCTGGAAACGTCGAGGTCGGTCGGCGGACGCTCGGGCTGGATGCCGACCCACGTGCTGGTCGAGAACAAGGACGGCCGCCTGGAGGCGGCGGCGCCGTGCTACGTGAAGAGCCACTCCATGGGCGAGTACGTGTTCGACCACGCCTGGGCGGACGCCTACCAGCGCGCTGGTCTCGACTACTATCCCAAGCTCCAGGTTTGCGTGCCGTTCACCCCGGCGAGCGGGCGGCGCCTGCTCGTCGCCGCCGATGCCGGGCCGCTGGCGCGCGACACGCTGCTCGCCGGTCTCAAGGCGTGGCGTGGCAAGGTCGGCGCCTCCTCCGTCCACGTCACCTTTCCCACGCGCGGGGAATGGGAGGGGATGGGCGGCGACGGCTGGCTGCAACGCACGGGGCAGCAGTTCCACTTCGTCAACGAGGACTACGGAACGTTCGACGGGTTCCTCGACAGCCTCGCCTCGCGCAAGCGCAAGATGATCCGGCGCGAACGGCGCGACGCGCTCGCAAACGGCATCACGGTCGAGTGCCTGACCGGGCCGGCGATCCGCCCGGAGCATTGGGCCGCCTTCTACGCCTTCTACATCGACACCGGGTCGCGCAAGTGGGGCCGGCCCTACCTGACCCGCGGCTTCTTCGACGCGGTCGGGGCCGCGATGGCCGAGCGCATCCTGCTGGTGATGGCGAAACGCGAGGGGCGCTACATCGCCGGCGCCATCAACTTCATCGGCGACGACGCGCTCTACGGCCGCAACTGGGGCGCGATCGAGGAGCACCCGTTCCTCCATTTCGAGGTGTGCTACTACCAGGCGATCGAATGGGCAATCACCCACGGCCTGCAAAGGGTCGAGGCGGGCGCACAGGGCGAGCACAAGCTCGCGCGGGGCTACCGCGCCGTGCCGACCTATTCCGCCCACGACATCCCCGATAAGCGCTTCGCCCGCGCCATCGACGACTATCTCGCCCGCGAGCGCGTCGCGATCGACGAGGCCATCGAGGAGTACGGCGAGCTGGCGCCCTTCAAGAAGACCGGCGCATCGAACGTGGAGGACGCATGACCGCTTCGCCCGCCCACCGACCCGCGCAGTGGCCGGCTTACGACGACGGCAACATCTTCGCCAAGATCCTGCGCGGCGAGATCCCGGCCCACAGGGTGTTCGAGGACGAGGTCGCGCTGGCCTTCATGGACGTCATGCCCCAGGCGCCGGGGCACACGCTGGTGGTGCCGAAGGCGCCGGCGCGCACCCTGCTCGACATCGCGCCCGACGCGCTCGCCGGCGTCATCGTGCGGGTGCAGCGGGTCGCCGCCGCGGTCCGGAAGGCCTTCGAGGCCGACGGCCTCACGCTGTTCCAGTTCAGCGAGGCGGCGGGCGGACAGACGGTGTTCCACCTGCATTTCCACATCGTGCCGCGCGTCGCCGGCGCGCCGATGCGGCCGCACGAGGGTGGCACGGCGGACGATGCCGTTTTGGCGGCACACGCCGCCAAGATCGCGGCGCTGCTGTGAGATGATACACGTCGCGGCCCCGGCGGCGCGCACGGACACGCGCGCCTGGGTGAGGCTGCCATCCGGGAAGCGGCTCGACCTGCTGCACCCCACCCCGTTCGACTGGGACGACGCCGACCTCGCCATCGGCCTCGCGCGGACCTATCGCTGGGGCGGGCACTCGGCGTGGCCGCTGCCGCTTTCCGTCGCGCAGCACTCGCTGCTGGTCCTCGCGATGCATCGGGAACGGGCGCGCAAAGACCCCGACCGGGCAGGCGACGCCGCCGCCGCCGAGTTGCGCGAACTGCTGCACGACGCCGACGAGGGGCTGCTCGGCTTCGACTGCATTTCCGTGGTGAAACCCTTCCTCGGCGACGCGTTCCGTGCCCTCACCGCCGACCTCCAACGCGTCGTCGCGCTGCGCTACCGCGTCAAGCCGTTCGAGCCGGCGGCGTTGAAGGCCCACAAGCGGCTCGACCGCATCGCCGCCGCCTCCGAGGCGGTCCACGTCGTCGGCTGGACGCGCGAGGAGGTCCGCAGCACCCTGCGCATTCCTTTCGAGCCACGCGACGCCGACCCGCTCGCGCCGGTCTACGGCGGCACGCCATGGGAACCGTGGCCGCCGACGGTCGCCGCCGCGCGCTTCCTCGACGAGCTGGGCGCGCTCAACCGCGCTTGAAAGCGGCCCGCGCCTATGACACCAAGCCGGCGCAACCGAGGTTTTCCGTGCCCCAGATCCACGTCTGCCCGCTGTCGAAGATTCCGGAAACGGTGCGCATCACGGGCGCGCGCACCATGGTCACCCTGATCAACGCGGGCACGGAGGTGGTCCGCCCGCGCGAGGTGGCCGAGGAGCGCCACCTGTTCGTCGCCATGTCGGACATCGTGCTCGCCGAGGATGACCACATTCTGCCCGCGGACGGCCATGTCGAGAGCATGCTCGACTTCGTGCGCGCCTGGGACGGGACCGCGCCCCTGCTGATCCACTGCTACGCCGGGGTCAGCCGATCGACCGCCGGGGCCTTCATCACAGCCTGCGCGCTCGACGACAAGCGGGACGAGGGCGCCATCGCCGCCGAAATCCGCGCACGCTCGCCGACAGCGACGCCGAACAGGCTGATGGTCGAAATCGCCGACCGCCTGCTCGGCCGCGACGGCCGCATGGTCGCGGCCGTCGCCGCGATCGGGCGTGGCGAAGACTGCCTGGAAGGCGTCCCCTTCGCGCTCGACCTCGCCGCATGGCCCGCCAACGCCGAGCCGGCCTGACCGGGATGAGCGACGCGCCAGTCGACATCGCCGACCTGCCGTTCGAAGCGGCGATGAAAGAACTCGAAACCATCGTCGAGCGCTTGGAGAAGGGCCAAGTCGCGTTGGAAGAGTCGATCGCGATCTACGAGCGCGGTGAGGCGCTGAAGGCACATTGCGACACGTTGCTGCGCAATGCCGAAGCACGCATCGACAAGATCACCCTGTCGCGCGACGGCAAGCCCACGGGAACCGTACCGCTGGACGACGCCTAGAGCCGGTGCCGGCCGGCCCTGGGCGTCGCGGGATAACAGCCGGCTAGTCCTTGGCGAGGCCCGTCTTGTGGCGCAGCGCGTCGATCATCTTCGACGCGTCGCCCTTGGTGAGCGTCTCGTCGAAGGCTTCACCGGTCTGTTCGGTCAATGTCTTGAGGTAGGACGCCTGCGCGCCCGTCATCGGCTCGCCGCCGGTCGTCCAGTCGCTCGGGTCCTTCACCGTGTTCGAATTCGGCGCGGGATCGGTCTTCGGGTTGTGGTCGGTCTTGTCCTGTTCGGCCATCTGGTTCTCCTATGTTCGGGCAATGTTCTCGGTGGGCAGAGGTTGCGTCGGCGCCTGTGGACGGCGTCAACCAGCGATGCGGGCGAAGTCGGCGACCTCGTGGACGGCGGCGCGGACGCCGTCGAGCAGGCGCAGCCGGTTGAGGCGCAGCACCGGGTCTGGCGCGTTAACCGTGACGCGGTCGAAGAACACGTCGACCGGCTCGCGCAGGCCGGCGAGCACGCGCATCGCGCCCTCGAAGTCCTCGCGGCGCACGGCGGCGGCGGCGTCGGGCGCGGCGGTGGCGAGGCGCGCGGCGAGCGCCTGCTCCGCGGCCTCGACGAGGCGGGCGGGGTCGAAGGGTTCGGTGAACGCCGCCGCCTCGTCCGGCGCCTTCCTCGCCTCGGCCTTGAGGATGTTGGCGCCGCGGCGGTAACCGGCGAGGAGGTTGGCGCCCTCGTCCGTGCCGAGGAACTGTCCGAGCACGCCGACGCGGCGGACCACCAGGGTGAAGTCGTCCGAACCGTGGCTGCCGAACACGGCGTCGATGAGGTCGTGCCGCGCCCGCTTGTCGCGCAGGTACACCTTGAGCCTGTCGGCGAGGAAGGCGAGCAGCGACTTGAGCAGCGCCACCTTGGCATCCTGCGCCATGCCGGCGAAGTGCGGCATGCGCAGCAGCGCCATCGCCGCGCCATCGAGGATCGGCAGCCGCAGCCCGTTCTCCAGGATGAGGCGGATCACGCCGAGCGCGGCACGGCGCAGCGCGTAGGGGTCCTTGCTGCCGGTCGGCGTCTCGTCGATGGCCCAGAAGCCGACCAGCGTGTCGAGCTTGTCGGCGAGCGCCACGGCGACGGAAACAGGCTCGCTCGGCACGCGGTCGGCCGGCCCCTGCGGGCGGTAATGGTCCTCGCAGGCTGCGGCGACGGCCGCGCTCTCGCCCTGGTGCGCGGCATAGTACCGGCCCATCAGGCCCTGCAGCTCGGGGAACTCGCCGACCATCGCCGACACGAGGTCGGCCTTGCATAGGGCGGCGGCACGCTCGGCCTCCTTCGGATCGGCGCCGACCAGCGGAGCGAGGTCGGCGGCGAGCTTGCGCAGTCGCGCGACGCGCTCGCCCTGGGTGCCGAGCTTGGCATGGAACACGATGCCGTCGAGCCGGGGCAGGCACGCATCGAGCGTGGTGGCGCGGTCGGCGTCGTAGAAGAAGCGCGCGTCGCTCAAACGGGCGCGCACCACCTTGACGTTGCCGGCGACGATCGCCGTGCCGCCGTCCGACGCCTCGATGTTGCTGACGAGGATGAAGCGGTCGGCGAGCGCTTCGCCGCGGCGCAGCACGAAGCACTTCTGGTTGGCGCGGATCGT
>CAXTFM010000034.1:0-27835 GCA_964243435.1 uncultured Beijerinckiaceae bacterium | reverse complement strand
TTGACCCGGATCATGTCGGCGACGGGAATGCCCTCGGTGATGCACACGATGAGCGGGATCCCGGCGTCGATGGCCTCGCAGATGGCGTCCGCCGCCCCCGGCGGCGGCACGTAGACGACGCTGGCGTCGGCATCCGTTTCCGCCTTGGCCTCCGCCACCGTGTCGAACACGGGAAGTCCGAGGTGGAAGCTGCCGCCCTTGCCGGGTGATACGCCCCCGACCATGGCGGTGCCGTAGGCGATCGCCTGTTCGGAATGGAAGGTGCCGTTCTTGCCGGTGAAGCCCTGGCAGATGACCTTGGTGTGCTTGTCGATGAGAATGGACACGCGGCGTTTCCCGGTAGGGTCGTTGAGGGCGGCGAAGCGAAGGTCACGCCAGAACGGGGCGGACGCGTGCGGGCCTTCGCGGCGCCGGTATAAAGGCATCTCGCGTCCCGCCCAACAAAACAATCGTCGGAGGGAGCGGTTTATCCGGCGCGGAGGGGAGGGATAGGCGTCGGGCGTGGCACGCATCGCATCGAGAACGCACGGCCTGCGCCCGTCGCGGCCGCCGCCGACCTTGATGAACCGGCGGTCGGCTGCCACCTCCGCGCGCTGCTCGGGTCCGCGACAACAACGTCGACCGGGCGCTCAAGGCGTTGAAGCTCAAGGCGATGAAGATTGAGCGCGAAGGCGTGTGTCGCGAGGCGAAGCCGTGCGGTCATCACCGAAGCCCTTTGGAACGGCACGCGCGCAAGCTGGCCCGCAGGATGACGCTGAGCCGGGCGGCCGGGACCCTCGCCGACCGGGGTTCCTGCGGGCTACGTGCTGCGGGTCGCGCTCCGGCGCCAACGTGTGTCGAAGCGTGCCTTCACGCTTTGGCAAGGTTGACGGGCTATTCCAAGAGCATCCCGCGCGTGTCCAATTCTTGCCGGATTGGTCGGTCTTAACGCGCCGGGCGACGCCTGCCTTCGACGGGCGGCAAGGACCACGGACAATGGCCGCGAAGATCCTCCACCTTCCCACGCGCTGCACCGTCTCGACGGCGGCCCGCTCCGTCGCGGCGGCCGGCGTGCTGCTCGCCGCCGCGGGCCTCGCCGGCTGTGGCGGTGCGACGGGCGTCGCCGGCGTTCCCGGCACGGGGGTCGCCGAGATCACCAATGAAAGCAAGGAAGCGGCGGCAACCAACATCGCTTCCCTGACCGATGTCGTCGAACGCAATCCGTCGAGCGTCGAGGCGCTGACCACGCGCGGCGTGGCCTATGCGCGCGTCGGGCAGTTCGACAATGCGGTGCATGACTTCAGCCACGCCATCCAGCTCGACCCCAACAGCGCCGCCGCCCTCACCGACCGCGCGCTCGCCTACCGTCAGATGAACCGCAACGACGCCGCGCTCGCCGACTTCAACCGCGCCGTCGCCGCCAACCCCAGCCATGCCCCGGCCTATCTCGGCCGCGCCAACCTGGAACGGGCACAGGGCCAGCTCGCCGAGGCCAAGGGCGACCTCGACCAGGCGATCCGCCTCAACCCGGAGGACGCGCAGGCCTTCCACGCCCGCGGCCTCGTGTACCAGCGCGAAGGCAACCAGCCTCTCGCCATCACCGACTTCGACAACGCGATCGACCGCGACCCCTTCAAGGCCGCGCCCTATCAGGCGCGCGGCGAAAGCCTCATCGCCGTCGGCAAAACGAGCAAGGCGATCGAGGATTTCAACGCGGCGCTCAACGTCAACAACAAGAACGGCAGCGCGTGGGCCGGCCTCGGCCTCGCCTACGAGAAGCAGGGCGACCGCGTCAAGGCGTCGGAAATGTACCAGCGCGCGCTGGTGTTCGATCCCAAGAACTCCATCGCCACCCAGGGCCAGGCCCGCCTCGGCAGGGCGTGAGCGACACACCTCCGCTGTTTCCACGCGGGCGGCCCGCCCCGCCCTAACCGCGCCTTCACCGTCGCTGTATAAGCTGTCGGACCAGGGCCGCGTCGAGCGCTGGCGCATGGTGGCGATGGTGCCGCGATTTGATGGGCGGACGGTTTCCACGATGCTGAACGCCTTCCACCGGCTCCTGCCCCTCGTCGGTGCGCTGGTGCTCGCCGGCTGCGCCGACCACCCCCGCGGCGTGCTGAGCCCGGTGCTGGCGGAGGCGCCGGGAACGAACCGCGTCAACGTCATCGTCGCGACGACGCGCGCGGCCGATCCACGGCCGGGCGTCATGTTCGGCGGGCTGCGCGCGGACGCCATGGCCTTCGCCGACATCGACGTGTCCATGCCGCCCGACGGCGCGCGCACGATCGGCGAGGTACAGTGGCCGAAGTCCCTGCCCGGCGATCCGGCGGTGGATTTCGTCACCAGGCACACGGCGATCATCGACGAGAAGACGGCGCTGTCGCTCGTCCACGACCAGGTCAGGCGGTCGCCGAAGAAGCAGGTGCTGGTGTTCGTGCACGGCTTCAACAACAAGTTCGAGGACGCCGTCTACCGCTTCGCCCAGATCGTCCACGACTCCGGGACGCAGGCGGTGCCGGTGCTGTTCACCTGGCCGTCGAAGGGCAGCGTGCTCGCCTACGGTTACGACCGGGAAAGCTCGACCTATTCGCGCAACCAGCTCGAAAACGTGCTGAAGGGGTTGGCTTCCGACCCGCAGGTCGGCGAAGTGTCCGTGCTCGCCCATTCCGTCGGCAACTGGCTCCTGCTCGAAAGCCTGCGCCAAATGGCGATCCGCGACGGGCGCGTGCCGGCCAAGATCAAGAACGTGCTGCTCGCCGCCCCCGACGTGGACTTCGACATCGCGCGCGAGCAGATCGCCGACATGGGGCCGGTCAAGCCGACCTTCTCGCTCTTCGTGTCGCGGTCGGACAAGGCACTCGCCCTGTCCAAGGACGTGTGGGGCAGCAGCGCCCGGCTCGGCGCCGTGGACCCGCTCGTCGAGCCCTACCACGCGATGCTGGTTCGCGAGAAGATCGCCGTCTACGACCTGACGCTGCTCAACGACGCCGGGCTCAACCACAACACCTTCGCGACGAGCCCCGAGATCGTCGGACTGATCGGCACCCGGCTCGCCCAGGGCCAGACCGTCACCGATGGCGGCCAGCGTTTCAGCGACCGCCTGTTCAGCGGCGCGAGCGGGACGGTGGGCAGCGCCGCCGGCCTGTTCCTCAGCGCGCCGACCGCCGCCTTCGACGGCGACGCCCGCGAAAACTACGGCGAACGCGTCCAGCAGTTCGGCAGCGCCCTGGTCGGCCGCTAGGCGGCCTGCGTCAGAAGCCGACGCAGGCCGTGCCGTCGGCGCGCAGCACGGAGGTTTGGCGGTACCGCCTCTTGTAGGCCGCACGGATCGCGTCGATGCGGGCATCGCTGTCCCGATCGGGATGGTAGAAGATCACCACCACGCGCGTGCGTTCCGCCACCGAGCCGCCGGGGCCGCGCCATTGCCCGCGCGCCTCGAAGCTCGTCAGCCCATCGGGGAAGCGCGGCGTCACGACCCCGCGCAGGAAGCTCGCCCAGGCTCCTGGCGTCACGTCGCGCGCACCGAAGAACAGCTCGACGCGCGCCATCGGGCCGGTGCCGGGCGCGCATCCCCCGGCGGCGAGCGCGGCAGCGCCGGTCGGGTGCGACGCCGGCAGCGCGGCGAGGAGCCCGACAAGAGTCCGGGCCCGCCTCCGCATGCGCAACGCGCGCGGGCCGGGCATCGCCGGGGCTACCTGCCGCCGGTTCGTTGGATGCTGTCGAGGCCGGCCTGGAACAGAGCCGCGATGGCGTCGTTCGCCGCCTGCTCCTGGCCCTTGTTCGGCGTGTAGGTGCTTGACCATTCCACCGTGGACACGTTTTCGCCCTTCGGCACGACCTTGAAGGTCGCCTTGCCGCTCGTGAGCGGCAGCGGGCTTTTCTCGATGGTGTAGCTGTAGCTCGTCGCCTTGGCTTCGGACGCCACCTGCTTTTCGACGAACGGCCCCCTGCCGTCCTTGGTCGTCAGCGTGCGCACCCCGCCCGTCTGCGTGCATTGGCCGAAGTCCGGGTGCCACTCCTTGATCGAGCAGAACGGGCCGACCCGCGCCCATACCTCGCTCGGCGGCGCCTTCACGTCGATGCTCTTGCTGACGGAAGCGGCGCGTGCGGCGAGCGGCCCGGCGGTCAGCGCGACCGCCACCGCGCGTGCCGGAAGCGTAGCTGCCCAGCGCATCGACCCGTTCCTTTCCCGGCCGAACCGCCTTCGGCCACCCGCTCCCGACATGCCGGGCGGCGCCGCACTTGTCCAGCGCCCCGATGATCCGTCGACGCCGCCGGCGCTCAGCGTCCCCCGTCGGCGTCGAGAACCGCCTGAACGGCGGCATGGACCCTGTTCTGGAACTGGCTGTCCTTGCCGGCGGCGAGATCGGCGGCGCCCTCCGCCACGGCGTCGCACAGCGTGCCGACCCAGGGCTCCTCCGCCTTGGCGAAGTTGCCCAGCACGTAGCCGAGCACGCGGTCCTTCGTGCCGGGATGGCCGATGCCGAGCCGCACGCGGCGGTACTCGTTGCCAAGGTCGGCGGTGATCGAGCGCAGCCCGTTGTGCCCGGCATTGCCGCCGCCGAGCTTCACGCGCACGGCGCCCGGCGCGAGGTCGAGCTCGTCGTGGAACACGGTGACGTCGGCAAGGTCGATCTTGAAGAATCGGGCGGCCTCGCGCACGGCGCGGCCGGACTCGTTCATGTAGGTTTCCGGTTTGAGCAGCACCGTGCGCTCGCCGGCAAGCGCGACCTCGCTGGCGAAGCCGTGGAAGCGGGCACGGAACTGCGGCGCCCGGTGGCGTGCCGCGATGGCGTCCACCGCCATGAAGCCGATGTTGTGGCGCTGCGCGGCGTGCTCGCGGCCGGGGTTGCCGAGGCCGACGAACAGCCGCATCGCGCCATCCGGTCCGGGTTCGCCTAGCCGTTCTCCACCACGGTGTCGTCCGGCTTCTGGTCCGCGTCGGGCGAGGTGGCCATCTCCTCCACCGTCACCTCCTCGTCGGCGGCGACGGGCGCCGCCAGCGTGATCACGGTGAATTCGGCGTCGTTGGCATTGGCGAGGCGGGCGCCGCGCGGCAGCTTCAGCGCGGACACGTGGATGGTGTCGCCGAGCACAAGGGCGGACACGTCCACCTCGACCGCGTCGGGGATGGCGTCGGCGGGCACGGACAGCTCGATCGTGTGGCGCACGATGTTGACCACGCCGCCGTTCTTGATGCCGAGGCAGTCCTCCTGCCCGACGGCATGGACCGGCACCTCCACCGTGATCTTCTGGCCAGCCTTGAGGCGCAGGAAGTCGACGTGCAGCGGGCGGTCCTTCACCGGGTCGAGCTGGTAGTCGCGCGGAATCACGCGCTCTGTTTCGCCCTCGACGTCGATGTCGAAGGTGGTCGTCATGAACCCGCCGGCGTAGATCAACTTATTGACCTCGTGCCACGAAAGGGCGATGGGCGTCGGCGGCGCGCCGCCGCCGTAGATCACGCCCGGGATGCGGCCCTCACGGCGTACGCTGCGTGCGGCCCCCTTGCCGACAGTGCTGCGCACCGTGGCCGCCAAAGACTTCGTCTCGGCCATCTGGTGTCCTTAGAACATGTTCGTGAACGCGACCACGCCTCCAGGGGTGTCGGATTGGCACGCGAAGCGGCTCCATACCGGTCTCGCGCGCGAATGGCAACCGCATCGCCCGTGCGCTGCGCCTGCGGCGGCGACGTCGGGACGACATAGAGATCACGGTGCGGCACGAAGGGTGCGGCGAAGAGAAGCCGGGGGCAGCCCTCGCCTTTGCGGGACGCCGGCGAGTTTAAACTTCGGTTGTGTACGATTCTGTTTTGTTCGCGCTTTGATCGATGCCGTTCAACGCGACGTTTGCCGCCGTGCCACGCCGTTGTTGAAAACGATCCATTAACCATTGCGACCCTTGCGTATGATTCGACGGCCGGTGTAGCCTTCGCTTCGCTGACCACGATCCTTCGTTCAGCGGCTTTACTTCATGCGTACTTGCGTTCGTCGGCACCGGCTTTGCGTCGGTGGGCCGTCGCGCGCCGGATTGTGCCGAGCCGGGACCAGGTCGGTCGACAGCGCAGCAAACGCAGGCGGACTTCAAGATGGCGGACCTACAGGTGGGCAAGGAAGCGACCGGTGAAGCATCGTTGTCCTGGACCGACGAGCGCGTCGAGTTGCTGCGCAGGCTCTGGCTCGACGGCCTGAGCGCGAGCCGCATCGCGGCGGAACTGGCCGGCGGCGTCAGCCGCAACGCCGTGATCGGCAAGGTGCATCGCCTGGGGTTGTCCGGCCGCGTCAAGCCTCAGGCCGCCACCCCCGGTACCCGGATGAAGCCGGCGACCAAGCCTGCCGCGTCCGACGCGGTCCGCGACGCCCTGCGCGCGGCCGCGATGCCGATCAGGGGCAACGTCGCGCTCGCGCTTTCCGAGCGGCCCATGGAACGATCGATGCCGGTGCCCCATATCAGGCGTTCATATGAGGACAACGTCATCTCGATGACAGAAAACGTCACGATCATGGAATTGCGGGAGTCGATGTGCCGGTGGCCGGTCGGCGACCCCTCGTCGGCCGAGTTTCGCTACTGCGGTGGCAAGGCGCCGATCGGTGAGGGGCCGTATTGCAAGCACCACAGCCGCATGGCCTACCAGCCGACGCAGGACCGCCGACAGCGCAAGATCGCCTGACGGGCTCGTCGCGCGAGGCGCAATCGCTCCACGTGCCCGGCGGGCTCCAGAGCCTATCTCACGTGGATGGACAACGTAGAGCGTCCGCGGCCCTGCACGCAGGGCGCGTTCGTCGCACGCATGCCGGCCTATGAAGCCGGACTCCTGCCGAAGGTTCGTTGCAGCGTGCCTTATAAACCGGCGTGTTCAAGGCGACGTTGCCGGCGACCATGGCAATCGGCCACCCCTGCGGAGCGGTGTGGCATCATCACGAAGTGCTGATCGTTTTCGACACCTTGGTCGTGACGCTGCGCAACCTGTACGGCGAAAGCGATGACCGTTCGAGATTTCGGGCCCGCCGCCGTGATCGGCTGGCAGCTAGGCGGGGAGGGTGGCGCGGCGACGGGTACGCCGGCCAGCCCACGCCATGCCGACCGCTTCCATGCCGACCCATCATGACGAATGACGCCGATGCATGATCCGATCTCTGTCGAGGCGGACGCGACGCAGCCGGCCGTGGCCGAACCGGCGACGCCGGGACTGACCTTCGTCGTCGCCGACCTTCACGGCCGCCTGGACCTGCTGGACGATGCGCTTGCCGCCATCGAGGCCTACCCGGCGGCCGTTCTCGGGCGGACGGTGGTGTTTCTCGGCGACTACGTCGACCGCGGGCCGGGCAGCGCGCAAGTCATCGCGCGGTTGCGCGCCGGTCCGCCCGACGGCTGGCGCTGGGTCTGCCTCAAGGGCAACCACGAGGCGATGATGGCGCTGGCGCTGCGCAACCCGGACCGGCTCGACTGGTGGATCGGCAATGGCGGCGACGCCACGATCGAGTCCTACCGCGACCGGCGCGACCTGGTCGCGGGCGACCTCGACTGGATCGACGGGCTGGCGTGCCTGCATCTCGACGCCCACCGCGTCTTCGTCCATGGCGGCGTGGACGTCGCCAGGCCGCTCGACGGCCAGGCGGACAGGACGCTGCTGTGGAAGCGCTACCCCCGCGACGACGCGGCGGGGCACGGCGCGTTCCACGTCGTCCACGGGCACGATCCCGACGCCGACGGACCGCTTCGCCTTGCCGGGCGCACCGCCCTCGACACGCTCGCCTGGCAAACCGGTCGCCTCGTCGTCGGCGTGTTCGACGACGCACGGGCGGGCGGCCCGGTGGACCTCGTCGAGATCCGGCGCCGGCCGGCCTGACGCGCGGAACTTCGAATGGGAAGCCGGGCGTGCCGCCGCGGCGGCACACGCGGCCGACGTTCAGGGCATGCCGGCCGCCACCCAGGCCGTCGCCTCCTCCAGCACCGCCGCGAAGCGCGCCACGATGTCGTCGATCTCGGCGGCGGTGACGATGAGGGGCGGACAGAAGCAGATGGCGTCGCCCACCGCGCGGATGATGAGCCCGTGCTCGTGGGCTCTCGCGAAGATCCAGGCGCCGACGGTGCCCGGCGGATCGAACTTCAGCTTGGTCGCCTTGTCGGCGACGAGTTCCACCGCCGCGATCAGCCCGGCGCCGCGCACCTCGCCGACGAGGGGGTGCGACGCGAACGGGGCGAGACGCGCGCGCAGGTGTTCGCCCATCGCGGCGGCGTTGGCCACGAGCCCGCGCTCGGCGATGATGTCGAGGTTCTCCATCGCCACCGCCGTCGCCACGGGATGCCCGCTCGCGGTGAAGCCGTGGCCGAAGGTGCCGAGCCGGTCCGTGCCATCCGCCACGCCCTGGTAGATCGCGTCGGAGAACAGCACGGCGGCGATCGGCATGTAGGAGGAGGTGAGCTGCTTCGACACCACCAGCATGTCGGGGCGGATGCCGTAATGCTCGCAGGCGAACATGGTGCCGAGCCGCCCGAAACCGTTGATGACCTCGTCGGCGACGACCAGCACGTCGTGGCGCCGGCACACCGCCTGCACCTTTTCCCAGTAGGTGGCAGGCGGCGGCAGCACGCCGCCGGCGCCGATCAGCGGCTCGCCGATGAAGGCGGCCACGGTGTCGGGGTCCTCCTCGATGATCTTGGCTTCCAGCTCGGCGGCGAGGCGGTCGGCGAAGGCTTCCTCGCTTTCGCCCTCGTGGGCGTAGCGGTAATGGTGCGGGCAGGTGACGTGCTTCATCTGCGGCAGCGGCAGGTCGAAGCCGCGGTGGTTCGTGGGCAGGCCGGTGAGGCTGCCCGCCGCGATGGTGATGCCGTGATAGCCGCCCTGGCGGGCGATGAACTTCTTCTTCCGCGGCCGGCCGATCGCGTTGTTGTAGAACCACACGAGCTTGACGACCGTGTCGTTGGCCTCCGACCCGGAGTTGGTGAAGAACACCCGGTCGAGGCCCGCCGGCGCCATCTTCACCAGCCGCTCGGCGAGATCGATCGTCGGCTCCGACGATTTGCCGGAAAAGGAATGGTAGTACGGCAACCGGCTCATCTGCCGGCTCGCGGCGTCGACGAGGCGCGGCTCGCCGAAGCCGACCGCCACGCTCCACAGGCCCGCCATCGCCTCGATGTACTGGCGGCCGGCGTCGTCGTAGACGTGGATGCCGCTGCCGCGCTCGATGATGATGGGACCGCTCCGCTCGTGCTTGCGCGCGTTGGTGGCGGGGTGGAGCAGGTAGGCGACGTCGCGGGCCTGGGACGAGTTCGGCAAAAGGGTCATCGGTCGATCCCTGGATGAGGACGAACGGGCGCGGGGCCGGCCTCGGCGCTGCCGGCACCTTCGTCCCGTGACGCGGGCACGGCGACCGTCGCGGTCACGACGGACGATGACGGGGATAGCACGTTTCGCACCGGGCGGTGGTGGCGCCGCGCTTGCTTCACCGACGCGGACAGGGCCGCGCCGCATCCGGCGGGAGCGACGGCCAGCGATTGGAGACGGCGTGACCAGGGCACCGGGCATCCGCATCGGCATCGACATCGGCGGCACCTTCACCGACCTCCAGATCCTCGACGAGGCGTCGGGCGCGGTGAACAGCCTGAAGACCCCGACCACGCCCGACGACCCGTCCGTCGGCCTGATCGCGGGGATCGAGGACGCCGCGCACCGCTTCGGCTTCGACATCGGCGCGATCCGCTACCTCCTGCACGGCACCACCATCGCCACCAACGCGGTGCTGGAGCGCAAGCTGGCACGCGGCCTGCTCGTCACCACCGACGGGTTCCGCGACGTGCTGGAGATCGGCCGGCACGTGCGCCGCGACGTGTACGGCCTGAGGCCGCAGCGCGCCGCGCCCCTGATCCCGCGCGACCGGCGCTTCGGCATCGACGAGCGCATGCGCGCCGACGGCACGGCCGAGCGCGCCTTGGCGCCGGCCTCGCTCGACCCGGTCCTCGCCTGCATCGGGTCGCAGCGGATCGACACCGTCGCGGTGTGCCTGCTGAACTCGAACGCCAATCCCGCGCACGAGCACGAGGTGCGCGACCGCATCCTCGCCGCGCACCCGGACCTGCCGGTGTCGCTGTCCTGCGAGGTCAGCCCGGAGATCCGCGAATACGAGCGCACGGCGACGACCGTGCTCAACGCCCTGCTCGTGCCGGTGGTGCGCTCCTACCTCGGGCGCCTCGCCGCCCGGATGGAGGCACGCGGGATCACGGCGCGGCTGCTGCTCGTGCAGTCCAACGGCGGCGTGTGCAGCGCGGCGGTGGCGGGCGCGCAGCCGGTGCGCCTGCTGCTGTCGGGGCCGAGCGGCGGCGCCAAGGCGGCGCAGCAGGCCGCCACCCGGCTCGGCCTGCCGAACCTCGTCGGCATCGACATGGGCGGCACCAGCTTCGACGTGTGCGTGGTGCGCGACGGCGCGGTGACCCTGATGACGCAGGGCGAGGTCGGCGACCTGCCGGTGCGCCTGCCCATGGTGGAGATCAGGACGGTGGGGGCCGGCGGCGGCTCGGTCGCCTCCGTCGCCGCCGGCGGCCGCCTCCAGGTCGGGCCGGAAAGCGCCGGGGCGCGGCCCGGCCCGGTCTGCTATCGCCACGGCGGCACCCGTCCGACCGTGACCGACGCCAACCTCGCGCTGGGGCGGCTCGACCCGGCCTTCTTCCTCGGCGGGGCGATGGTGTTGGACCTGCCCGCCGCCCGCGCCGCCATCGAGACGAGCCTTGCGGCGCCGGTCGGCCTCGACGTCGACGCCGCCGCCGAGGGCGTGCTGACGTTGACCAACGTGAGCCTCGCCTCGGCGATCCGCCTCAGCCTGTTCGAGAAGGGGCTCGACCCCCGCGGCTTCAGCGCCCTGTCCTTCGGCGGCGCCGGCGGCCTGCACGCCATCGAGGTCGCCGACGAGCTCGGCATCGGCGAGGTGGTGTTCCCCACCGACGCCAGCACCTTCTCGGCGGGCGGCATCCTGCACTCCGACATCGTCCACGACCTCGCGAGGAGCCGGGTGCTGCCCGCGACCGAGGCCAGCATGCCGCAGCTCCGCCGCGGCTGCGCCGACCTCGCCGCGCAGGGGCACGGGCTGCTCGACGCCGACGCCATCCCGCCCGGTATGCGCGCGCTGCGCGTCGCCGCCGACATGCGCTACTGCGGCCAAGCCTTCGAGATCGTCGTGCCGTGGGACGGGTTCGGGGGCGACCTCGAAGGCGACGTCGGGTCCGCCGGCCTGGGCCGCCTCCTCAAGTCCTTCCACGCGCTGCACAAGCAGCGCTTCTCCTATGCCAACGAGGCCGACCCGGTCGAGATCGTGACGCTCCGGCTGACCGCCACCGGCAAGCTGCCGGAAGTGGTGCGCCGGCTGGCCGCGCAGGTCGCGGAGCACGCCGACGCCGGGCGGCGCCGGGTGCGGGCCGGCGGCGCGTGGCACGCGTGCCCGGTGTACCGCCGCGACGCGCTGACCGGGACGGTCCACGGCCCCGCCCTGATCGAGGAAGCCTACACCACCGTGTTCGTCAAGGAAGGGTGGAGCTGCGGGCCGGGACCGGGCGGCGAACTCGTCGCGCGCCGCCTCGAACGGGCGGCGGACGGGGCTGCCCCGGCTGCTGACGCGCTCGGGCCGGTGGAGCTTGAAATCATCCGCAACGCGCTCACCGCCGCCGCCGCCGAGATGGACGTCACCATCTGGCGCACCAGCCGCTCCACCATCGTGCGCGAGCTGCTCGACTATTCCACCGCCGTGTTCGACCGCGACGGCCACAACATCGCCCAGTCCGCCCGCATCCCGCAGCACCTCAACTCGATGGGTGCGGGACTGCTCACCATCGCGCGCGACTTCCTTCCCCTCGCCGACTGGCACGAGGGCGACGTGATCGTCACCAACGACCCCTATTGCGGCGGCCAGCACATCCCCGACATCCTCGCCTTCCGCCCGGTCTTCGTGGACGGCATGCGCATCGCGATCGTCGGCACGCTGTGCCACCACCTCGACATGGGCGGCATTTCCGCCGGCAGCTACGGCGCCACCGCGACAGAAATCTTCCAGGAAGGCCTGCGCATCCCCCCGATGAAGCTGGTCAAGGGAGGCGTGCTCAACGCCGAGGTGCTGGCGATGATGCGGCAGAACGTGCGCCGTCCCGACATGCTATGGGGCGACCTCCAGGCGCAGCTCGCCTCACTCGCGGTGGGGGAAGCCGATCTGCGCAAGCTGGCCACGCGCGTCGGTGCCGACACCCTCGTCGCCGCCTGCGCGCGGCTGCTCGACGCCTCCGAGGCGGCGATGCGCGCGATGATCGGGCGCATGCCCGACGGTTGTTACGAGTTCGAGGACTTTATCGACGACGACGGCCAAAGCGAGGAGCCGATCCGCATCCACGCGGCGGTCACCATCGCCGGCGAGGAGATGACCGTCGACCTGTCCGGCTCCGGGGCGCAGGCGCGCGGGCCGATCAACGCGACGCTGGCCTCGTCCGGCTCGGCCGTGGCCTACGCCGTGATGGCCTGCGCCGACGAGCCCATTCCCGCCAATGCCGGATGCAACCGCCCGATCAGGGTGGTGGCCCGCGAAGGCTCGATCGTCCACGCCTGCCATCCCGCCCCCGTCGCCAACCGCGTCGTGGTCACGCACCGGCTCGCCACCACGCTCCTTGGCGCGCTGCACCGGGCGGTGCCGGAGCGGGTCCCCGCCGCCTATTACGGCGCCAGCTACGTGTGCTCGTTCCAGACCGTCGCGGCGTCGGGCGAGCGCGGCGTCCTCGTCGAGATCGAGGTCGGCGGCGCCGGCGCGCATCCCGAGCAGGACGGCCTCAACGGTTATTCCTGCGGCATGCACAACAACAGCAACATTCCCGTCGAGACGATCGAGTCCGAGATGCCGCTGACGATCACCCGCTACGGCCTGCTGCCCGGCACAGCTGGGGCGGGGCGGCGGCGCGGCGGCCTCGGGCTCGAACGCGAATGGCGGATCGACTGCCCCGAGGCGGTGTTCACCGCTAATCTCGAGCGCTTCAAGTTCCGTCCCTATGGGCTCGCCGGCGGCGGCTCAGCGTCGACCGGCCGGTTGTGGCTCATCCGCGAGGGCGTGCACGAGGCGCTGCCCTCCAAGGTCGGCAACCTGCGCTTGCGTCGCGGCGACGTGATCCGCTTGGAAACGTCGGGCGGCGGCGGCTTCGGCGATCCCGCCGCGCGCCCGCCGGCAGAGACCGCCGCCGACCTTGCCCAGGGCTACACCCTCGGCGGCGATCAGGAGCGGTAGTCGCCGTTGATCGCGACGTATTCCCTGGTGAGGTCGCAGGTCCACACCGTGGCGCTGCCGCTGCCGATGCCGAGGTCGACGGTGATCGGCACGTCGGGCCGGCGCATCAGCTCGGACACCGCGGCCTCGTCGTAGTCCGGGTCGCGCAGCCCCCTGTGGGCGACGCGGGTGCCGGCGAACCAGATGGCGAGCCGGTCGCGGTTGGCCTTCTCGCCGGCCTTGCCGACCGCCATCACCACGCGCCCCCAGTTGGCGTCCTCGCCGGCCACCGCCGTCTTCACCAGCGGCGAGTTCGCCACCGCCAGCGCGATGCGCTTGGCGGCCTTGGTCGACGCGGCGCCCTTGACGGTGACGGTGATGAACTTGCGGGCGCCCTCGCCGTCCTTCACCACCTGATGCGCGAGGTCGAGGAGGAGGGTGTCGAGCGCCGCCCTGAACGGCTTCAGCCGCTTGTCCTTGGCCGTCTCGATCCGCGGCGCGCCGCGCTGCGCCGCAGCACCCGTCGCGAACAGCATCAGCGTGTCGGAGGTGGAGGTGTCGCTGTCCACCGTGATGGCGTTGAAGCTCGTCGCCACGCCGTGGCCCAACACGTCCTGCAGCGCGCGCGCGGCGACCGGCGCATCGGTGAAGACGAAGGCGAGCATGGTCGCCATGTCGGGGGCGATCATGCCGGCACCCTTGGCGATGCCGGTAAGGGTGACCGGCACGCCGCCGAGGTCGACCGTCGCGGTCGCCACCTTGGGAAAGGTGTCGGTGGTCATGATGGCGCGGGCGGCATCGGTGATGCCGTCGGGCGCGGCCGCGTTCCCCAACCGCTCGAACACGCCGTCGAACTTCGTCGCGTCGAGCGGCTCGCCGATCACGCCGGTCGAGGCGATGAAGATCTGCTTGGCCGGGAGGCCGAGCGCGGCGGCGGCGCGCGTCGCCGTGGCGGCGACGGCCTGCGCGCCGACCTTGCCGGTAAAGGCGTTGGCATTGCCCGAGTTGACGACCAGCGCGCGGGCGCGGCCGCGGGGGAGCCGGCGGCGGCACCAGTCGACCGGGGCGGAAGGGCAGCGCGAGGTGGTGAACACGCCCGCCACCTCCGTACCCTTGTCGAACAGGGCGAGGAGCACATCCGTGCGGTCCGGGTAGCGGATGCCGACCGCCCCCGTCGCGAAGCGCACGCCCTCGACGGGGGGCACGTCCGGCAGGGCGGCGGGGGCGAGCGGAGACACGGAGGTCATCGCGGGGTTTCCTGGCAGCGACCCGCGCCCCTCAACGATTGACGCATCGCGGATGGGCGCATCACGGTTTGGCGGGCGCCGCCTTTTGGGCGACGTCGAGACCGGGTTTGTCGTCGGAGGTGGCCTTCTCCTCCGACGGCGCCCTGACGGCGTCGGACGGCTTGGCCGCGGGCGGCGCGGTGCCGGCCGGCCCCGGTGCCGGCTGGCCGGCGGCGGCGGCGGCGGCGGCCGGGTTGAGGTGGATCGGTTTCTTCGGCGTGTCGGGGGCGTTCTTGTCCATGCCGGGCTTGATGATGCGGTATAGCTGGAAGTTGTCGCCCTCGTAGACCGTCTTCAGCTTGTCCGGCATCGGATTGTCGGAATCCTCGTCGGTGAACAGCAGGTAGACGTAGTCGTAGGTCTTCGCCCAATCGTGCCAATAGCCGCTGTCGTCCGTGCTGCGGCCGACGGCGTCGAGCACGAGCTGGTCGATGGTCGGTGGCGTGCCGTCCTCCGTGTCGACGATCTTCTGGTATTCCGGCCGCACGTGCATGATCTGCTTGCCGGCCGTGGTGAAGGCGGTGGTGATGAGGGCTTGGCGCTCGATGATGGCGAGCGACACGGCATGCACCAGCCCGAGGTGCTCGACCTCGTTGGGCATGTTGGAGTCGGTGTAGGCCACCAGGATCTTCGAGCCCTTGGTGATCTTGCGCAGCGACTCGCGCAGCTCCGTCGTTTCCGGCGACGCGTTGGCCCAGGCGATGTCGACCTCGGCGACGCGCGCGCCGAGCAGGCCCAGCGTGCCGACAAGGAACAGCCGGCGCAGGTTCTCGTGCAGCAGGTCGACCCGCAGGCATGCCACCGCCATGAAGGCGAGAGCGATCGGCAGGCGCTGGTCGGCGAGGTAGCTCGCGAACAGCATGCGCGGCAGCGCGACGTAGACGATGCCGCCGACGAGCAGCAGCACGGCAAGCAGCGGATGGATGCGCAGCACCTTGAGGCGCATCGCCCACGCCCCGCCGACGGCGACGGCGAAGGTCAGCGCGAAGGCGACGATGTCCGAATAGGTTTCGATGACGTAGAGCAGGCCGTCGAGCTTGCCCGTCGACTCCCAGTCCCATTCCCGCGCGTGGCCCCAGGTCGAGCTGGTGAGCAGGAAGCCGGCGAGCGGCAGGAAGGGAAGCCCGCCGCAGCAGAACCGCGCGAGGCGCATCGGCCAGGACGCGCGCTCCACCGAAACGGCGTAGTAGATCTCGAAGGCGAGCAGGCCGAGCCCGTACACGCCGACGGCGAACAGGTGGCACAGGTAAAGCGCCAGCGCGAACGCCGTCGAGAGCAGGAAGCGCGACGGCCAGGCCGTCTTGCGCAGGGTGATCCAGGCGGCAAGTCCCCACAGCGCCAGACCGATGCCGAAGAAGTAGTTCAGGACGCCGATCAGGAAGATGTAGTTGTACAGGAGCGGAAAGGCGATCAGCGGCAGCACCGACCAGCGTCCGAACAGGGCGCGGTTGAGCGCGAAGGTTCCCGACATGATGAGCGCGAAGATCACCATGGTGAAAATCTGGCTCGCCAGGTACACGTTGCCCACGACCCGCGCGATCAACGGGACGATGAGGTCCATCATCAGGTTGGGCAGGACCTCCCAGTCGATCTCGTAATATTTCGAAAGGTTCGGGTTGGCGCCGTGGTCGGTGATGACCTGCATGCGCGACACGTGGTTGGCGTAGTCCTCGAGCGGCGGCAACGGATGCGTCAGCAGCGGGATGATGGAGATCAGCAGGAAGACCATGAAGATGATCACCGCCTGCGCCGTCGTGCGCTCGCGGCGGGCGGTCATCGTGCGCGGTGTCGTGCCGTCCGTCACGATCGCATCGACACCCATCTTCGGACCCCGTCCTCGAGCGGCACTCATCGTCAACCGTCACCCTGCCGCCGTTGGAGCGCAGGCCGCATACCACGACGGGGCGCGAGCCACTATCAAACGCCGGGCGAAGTCCAAGAGGTGTGGCTGGGGTGCCATGCATACCAGTCGTTTCTGAATGGGAGCTGAGGGTGTTCGCACGGCCCGGGATGGTGCGGGCGCCGGTCGCCGCGGAAGGGAACCGGCGTTCCGCGCCCGGCTTGTTCCTGCCCCGTCGCCGCCCCGGCGCGTCCCGGATGTTCGCCGATGCGTTTGTTTTCCTGCCAGAACTGCGCGCAGATCCTTTTCTTCGAGAACACGCGCTGCGAACGTTGCCGGCGCACGCTCGGCTTCTGGCCCGACACGACCGTTCTGAGCGCCCTGGAACCGGCGCTCGACGGCACCGGCGATAGCTGGACGGCGCTTGGCGTCGCCGGCGGCCCGTATCGCCTGTGCGCCAACGCCCGGCACGACGTCTGCAACTGGCTCGTCGACGCCCGCTCGGGCGGCACGATGTGCGCGGCCTGCCGCCACAACCGCCTGATCCCCGAACTCGGCAACGCGGACCACCGCTATGCCTGGCGCAAGATCGAGGTGGCGAAGCACCGCCTGTTCTATTCGCTGTTCCGCCTCGGCCTCGTGCAGAGCGTCGAAACGGAGGGCGCCGATGAGCCCCTGACGTTCGACTTCATGGCGGACGTGCCGAGCGCGCTCGGCCCCAGGGTGATGACCGGGCACGACAACGGCGTCATCACCATCGCGCTCTCGGAGGCCGACGACGCCGAGCGCGAGCGTCGGCGCAAGTTGATGAACGAGCCGTACCGCACGCTGATCGGGCATTTCCGTCACGAGGTCGGGCATTACTTCTGGGACAAGCTGGTGCGCGACGGCGGGCGCCTCGACGCCTGCCGCGCCGTGTTCGGCGACGACCGCGAGGATTACGGGCAGGCGCTGCAGCGGCACTACCGGCAGGGCGCGCCGCTCAACTGGCAGCTCACCCACGTCAGCGCCTACGCCACCTGCCACCCCTGGGAGGATTTCGCGGAAACCTGGGCGCACTACCTCCACATCGTCGACACCCTCGAACTCGCCCGTGCCTACGACCTGCGCCTCGCGCCGGCCGTCGACAGGGATGGCGAGTTCAACGTGTCCTACGGCGCCGACCCCTACGACGCGCCCGACATGGCCGCGCTGGTCAAGGTGTGGCTGCCGGTCTCGACGGCGCTGAACACCTTCAACCACAGCATGGGCAAGGATGAGCTTTATCCCTTCATCCTGTCCGCGGGCGTCATCGGGAAGCTCGGCTTCATGCATCGGCTGCTGCGCGATGCGACCGCGCAGCAACGGACCGCCGCGGCACGGACGGCGGCGTCCTGACCGGACGCACGCTCACGTCACCAAACCAAGCAGCGACAGCAACCCCCTCGACCTGGCCTGGTCGAGCAGGCCGAAATCCGTCGCGATCTGCCGCGTCGCCGCGAGGCCCGAAGGGATGAAGAAGGGTGCGGGCGGATCGGTGTCGTCGACGGGGACACCGTGCCCGATGTCGGGCACGGTGTAGGCAGTGACGCAGTCGCGCCCGGCGCCGTCGCGCCACGCGCGGCGCGTCGCCGGCCCGAGCTGGTCGGTCGCGGGACGTGCGGCGCCGACACGGTGGACGTCCGTCCATTGCTTGACGAGTTCGCCGGCGTTGATCGGCTTCACGACGTGATCGCGCGTGCCGTACCAGATCGACACGCGCGGCCAGACACCCTCGAAGTTCGCGCCGTCGCGCCCGCGGGCCGCCGCGCGGACGAGGTCGCCCCAGCGCCCGGGGTCCTTGACCTTGCCGACGTACATGGCGTCGAACGCGTCCGACACGCCCGACGCCGCGCCGTATGGCAGGCCGGCGATGATTGCGCCGCCGGCGAACAGCTCGGGGTAGGTGGCGAGCATCGCGTTCGCCATCGCGCCGCCGGCCGACAGGCCACACGCGAAGACGCTGCCGGCATCGACCGACAATTCCTTCACGGCCCAATCGACCATGCGCCGGATCGACTCGACTTCGCCACCGCCGCGCGTCACGTCACCTGGAAGGAACCACGAAAAGCAACCCTGCTCGTTGTTGCTGCGCTTCTGCTCGGGGTAGATCAGAACGAAGCCGTGCTCCTCGGCAAGTCGCGACCAGCCCGACGCGGCATCGAAACCAAGGGCGGTCTGGGTGCAGCCGTGGAGGACGACGACGGCGGGGCAACGCCGGGCGCGCCGTCCCGGCTCGAAGACATGCATGCTGAGGTCGCCTGGATTGTCGCCGAACGCCGCCACCTCGCGAAGGACGGAAACCAGTGCCGCATCATTTTGGCGCGCGGGGTCGCGTGAAACGAAGTTCATACGTATCCTTGCTGCCGACACCGAAAGACGGGTTCAGGCTGATGCTGCATTGCAGCACGAACACGGCGGTGGGGGATAACGTTCCGGGAGCGGCGCCGGGCAGGGCCGTACCGGGCGTCGCGAACCCGCGCAAAAGCATGAGGTTGGAAGCGCCATGCCACTTTTGCAGAACTGGAATGATCTCGCTGCAGAGTCGGCTGGGCCGGACGTCACCAGGCGGCGGCTTGCGGGCGCGGGTGCCTCGCTGGTGCGCATCGACGTCAAGGCCGGCGTAACGGCGGGGCGCCACGCGCACGGACACGAGCAGTTCGTGCAGGTCGTCTCCGGCAGCGGCACGCTGGAAACGGCGGAAGGCTGCCAGCCTTTCACGGCGGGCAGCCTTTTTCATTTTCCGGCCGACACGTGGCACGCCGCGACCTTCGACACGGACACCGTGCTGGTCGAAACCAACCTTCGCGAGCCGGGCTGAACCGGCGATGTCGCCTTACGCGTGCTGAAGATCGCTCGGCAGCTTGCCGCCGTTGGCCGCGAACTTCGTCATGACCTCCTTGTGCAACCAGATGTTCATCGCCGCGGAGTCGTCGGTGCTGCCGGAGTACTTCAGCTCCTGGGCCAGTTCCTTGCGGGCGGACAGGCTGGAGTCCATGTCGAGCAGCTTCATCAGGTCGACGATGGAATGGCGCCAGTCCAGCGTCTGGCCGGCATGGCCCGCCATGCCGTCGAGGACGGCGGCGACATCGACCGCGCCACCGGCGGCAGGGGTGGCAGTGGAGGTGCTGGTCGACCCCGCCGTATCCGGCGAGGGCGCGGACGCTACGGTGGGGGGTGCCGACCCGGACGCGCCGGGACCGGAGTTCGTCGCCTGCGTGCCGCCGGGCGCAGACGGCGCCGCAGCCGCGTCGGCGCCGTGGCCGAAAACCTTGGACATGATGGTGCCGAAAATGCTCATGACGTATCCTTAGATCCTTGCGACGCCGGCGCGCGCCGGTGCGGTTCGAACCGTCCGCGCCCTGCCTCGGACACCCTCAACGCGTGATGCCCGGCAAAGCTGCTTTCAAATGCCGGCATCGTCGAGGGTCAGCGGGGCGGTCCCCGTCTTGCTCGCCCTCCACCCGTCGGTGGAAACACTCCCTCCACGAAGATAAGGTGCGGCATGAGCGAGATCGGGGAAAAGGCGCATGACTACCGCGAAGGCTTCTACCAGGGCGCGCGAGCGATCCTGAAGGCGATCGGCGACGACCTTCCCGAGGTGCAGATGCGCGTGCTGGAAACCTGGGTCGCCGGCCCCCTCGAACACTGGCGCCACGCCGCTCCCGACGCGCCGCCGCCGCCCCTGCCCATGCTCGACGGCGCCTGACGCGTCGCGGGACCGCCGCCCTCAGGCCTTGGCGAAGCCGGCCCAGGTCGCGAACAGGCGCGGCCAGGCGTGCCCCTCCGCGCCGGGCTGGCCGACGTTGAAGCCGTGTCCGCCGGAACGGAACACGTGCATCTCGACCGGCACGTGCGCCTTGCGCAGGGCGGAGAACATCAGGAGGCTGTTCTCGACGGGGGCGATCGGATCATCGGTCGCGTGGACGAGGAAGGTCGTCGGCGCGTCGTCCGTCACGTGAAGGTCGACCGACCATTCCGCGCTCATTTCAAGCGTCGGGCTCGGCCCGAGCAGCGTCAGCGTCGAGATCCGCGTCCGGTTGGGCGGCATCATGGTCAGCACGGGATAGATCAGGCCGGCATAGTCGGGCCGGGCCGATCGCTCGTCGGCGCTGTCCACCGCCTTGTACAGGTCGGCGTCGGGGCGCATCGAGGTCATCCCGGCGCAGTGTCCGCCCGCCGAATAGCCGATGATGCCGATCTGCGACTCGTCGATGCCGAGGCTGTCCGCTTTGGCACGGATCACGCGCAACGCCCGCTGCGCGTCCTGGAACGGGGCCAGCAGCGGCCAGCCGTCGTTTGGCAGGCGGTAGTACAGGATGAAGGTCGTCACCCCGAACTGCTGGAGGTAGTCGGCCGTGGACTGGCTTTCCAGCGTGATGCCGATGCGGCGGTAGCCGCCGCCACCGAGGATGAGCACGGCCGCGCCGTTAGTGCGCGCCGGCTGCTGCATCACCATGCGCGGCACGGTGACGTTGTAAACGGCACCACCCTCGCCGATCTGCTCCACGGCGTTCTTCGGCCCACCGCTGCCCGGAGGCTTCTCCGGCCATAGCGGGATGGTCACGGTTTTCGTGCCGCTTGGCGGCATGTCGTCGGCACGGGCGGGATCGGCACGGGCGGGATCAACGCTGGCGGAAACGAGACCCGCCATGGCTGCCGCTCCCAGAACAAGATCGCGTCGACCAACGGATAGCAACTAAAGCTCCGGACACCTCTTCACCGACCGTCGCATGCCTCCGCGCCGCGCGCAAACCAGAATGCACGTGACATGCCCGAGGTGGCCGGCGGCCCGCGCCCTGACGAGCCGGCGTCGCGTCCGGCTGCCTTGCCGGGCACCACTGTCAGGCGCACCTGTCAGGCGCTTTTGACCTTCCTGCGCGGGGCCGGCTGCTTTTTCGTCGCCGTTATGGCGGACGCGTAAACCGGGGCCGCTTTGACGGCGCGTGCCTTGGTGGTCTTCACGATCTCGGCGTTGGGTATGGTGATCTCGCCCATGACCGCCCGCTCGGCCGACAGCCAGTGCGATTCGGCAAGGCCGTCTTTGCCTGCAGCCACCCAGATGTCATAAGCGCGCTGGCGGATTTTTTGTTCGAAGCTGGCATCCATCGCGAAACCTCGTGTGTCCCCGTCGGGTCATTCCAACCCGCGCCCACCAAAGCCCAGGTCTGGTTAAGACGGGGTTAACGCCGAGGGGCGCGGGTTCAAGGGTTGCGAGACGGACGCTGGGCGTGCCGACCGCCACTCATCGGGGCCGGCACCCCCGTGGTGCGGGGAAAGCTGATGGGCAAGCCGCACAGGCTGCGCACGGCGAGGAAGGCGAAGCATTCGGCTTCAACGGCGTCGCCGCGCCAGCCGACGGTTTCGGCTGTCACCGCCCCGACGTCGGCCCGGGCGGCGAGCATCGCCATCAGGGTGGGATTGCGCCGGCCGCCGCCGCACACGACGAGGCGGCGGGGCCGCTGCGGGAGGAGGTCGAGCGCCTTGCCGACCGCGGCGGCGGAGAAGGCGGTGAGCGTCGCCGCGCCATCGGCTGGCGACAGGCCATCGGCCATGGCGGCGGTGAAGCTGTTGCGATCAAGCGACTTGGGGTAGGGGGCCGCGAGGTAGGGGGCGCCAAGCAGCGCGGCAAGGCGCGCCTCGTCCACGCGCCCCGTTGCGGCAAGGCGTCCGTCCACGTCCATCTCGCCGAGCCCGTGCCGGCGCATCCAGTCGTTGACGGGGGCGTTGGCGGGACCCGTGTCGAAGGCGTGGAGCGTGCCATCGCCGGCGCACCACGTCACGTTGCCGACGCCGCCGAGGTTGAGGACGGCGGTGTCCGGCCCCGCACCGGCCGCGTCGAGCAGGGCGGCGTGGTAGGACGCGGCGAGCGGCGCCCCTTGCCCGCCGGCCGCCATGTCCGCGCTGCGGAAGTCATACACGACGTCGATGCCGAGGTGCGCTGTCATCGCCGCGCCGTCGCCAAGCTGGCGCGTTTGCCCGATGCGGCCGGGCGCCGGTGCGCGGTGGAGGACGGTCTGCCCGTGGAAACCGATCGCGCGGATGTCGTCGCGGCGGAGATCGTTGGCTTGCAGGAAGCCGACGACCGCGTCGGCCTGGGCAACGGTCAGCGCCGTCTCGACGGTCGCGAGAGCCGGCGGTTCCGGCCCCGTGAAGCCCCATTTGGCAGCAGCGGCGAGGGCGCCGGGCAAGGCGTCGCGCACCGCTTCGGGGTAGCGGGCAAGTCGCCAAGGACCGAACTGCGCGACGCGCACGCCGTCGGTGCGGATCGCCGCGATGTCGATGTTGCCGTCGAGCACCGTGCCGGTCATCAAACCGATGGCCCAGACCGCCTCGCTCACGTCGCATGCTCCCTGGGATGGATCGCTGCCCCTGCGCGGCGATCAATAACGGCAGAAGCGGCGGCCGTGGCGATAGAAGCAGCGGCGGTAGCGGTAGCCGGGGCGGATGCCCAGCGCGCCGTTCACCGTGCCGACGCCCGCACCCACGGCGCCGCCGACAACGCCGCCGATCGGACCCAGCGCGCGGTCGCCGGCGACGTAACCCTGCTGTGCCCCGCCGACAAGGCCCTGAGCATCGGCACCGACCGGCAGCGCGACCATCGCTCCCATCATCGACAGACCGGCAACCATTGCTGAAAAGCGCATTCTGACTTTCTCCGTTTGGAGCGCACGAAACACGCCCGACGACGCGGGGGTTCCTGGCAGCATGGTCGTAGCCTGAATGAAGAGGCGGGCACGGCGGTGGCGAGAACGCTGCCTCAAGGGCCGTGACGCACCGGCACGGCGTGACGGCGCGACCTCGCTTCGAGCCAGAACCACGGCGCGGCGAAGCCGGCCGAGGCGACCAGGCCTACGAGGTAGGCAAGGATCGCGTGCGCTTCCACAAGTCCGACGACGGCGAGGTAGAAGGCCAGGATGCCGGCGGAGGTTTGCGCCGTGCCGCGGATCACGGCGAGCGCCTGCGCGCGTCCGCCCTGAAGGTGTGCGAAGACGATGAGCGGCCAGGAGATAATCGGCACCGGCGACAGGATGCCGGTGATCGTCGGGCCGAGGAGCGGGGCGGCGACCGTGATGGCGAGAAGCATCGCCGTGGAAGCGCCGAGCCGGGCCGCCATGTCCCAGCGCGGGGTCGCGACCGTTCGGGGTGCGGGAGCGCCCCGCGCAAGAACCATGACCAGGGCCGCCGTGAGGGCGAACAGCGACGCCGACAACCAGATGCGCGGGCCGAGCCGGCTGATCCACCACGCCGCGCCGAGGTAGGCGGCGAACGCGGCGGGGGCCGCGGCGCCGGCGCCGGCCCGACGGCTGGTGAGCAGGTAGGCTATGTAGGACAGCATGACGGCGCCCATGCCGGCGATGGAGCCGACGGCGGCGGCGGCGGCGAAATCCGGCCCCTGTTCGATCGCCAGGAAAACGGACACGGGCGCCGAGGTCAGGGGCAGGCCCGACAGCATGCCGCCGACGGCGCTCCCCCATCGGCGCGACGCGGCGGACACGGCGTACATCAGCGACGGCGTGACGAGCAGCTTGAGGAAAGTAACGTCCATCCCGGTCCCGTCCGCTCGGCCTCCGTTGTGCCGCCGGCCATGCCGTACCGTTGCCAGCACCCCCGCCGCGGCGGGCCGCGGAGCAGTAACCTACTTCGCTCTGATATGGGCGTTCCTCGCAGCCAAGCGCGAGGGGTGCAACGGCTCGGTCCGTCCCGCCATCGGATCTTGTGTTGCCTTCGATGGTACAGGGATGCCAACCCTGCCGGGCAGGGGACAGGCGACGGCTGCGCTGCGATCAGTTCGTTGGGTCACATCTCGTTCATTCGAACGAAGTTGTCCGAACACACAGCAGTTTGACTGAACGATGCTTCGCCAAGCGCCGCGATGGCACGCGGCGGGGGCGATGGAAATGCGGTGCTGAGCATGGTAGGAGCGGCGCGACGTCCCGGTAGCTCAGCAGGATAGAGCAACGGTTTCCTAAACCGTAGGTCAGGGGTTCGAATCCCTTCCGGGACGCCAATGTTTACAGGTGCTCAGTTGGTCGGCGACGACGCAAACGGCTGAACGCCTCCGATCCGGTCGGCAGCAGGTAAGCGCAAGGCGGGAACGTGCGTTGCGGCGGTCCCTGATCGCGCTTCCGGCGAGGCCCGTTGCCGCCGACCGGTATGCGGCACTGCCACTATGTTTCTGCCGCCGGGTTGGGCCTTTCCGCCACGGCCGACCCTGTGCGGCTGCCGGCCGGGCTGGAGTGGGGTTAAAACGGCGGTCATTCCGTGGGTGAACCGTAGGATGCAGCTCATGTGCGAGCGGCGCCTGATCGGGCTGCGGCGCGGTCGTCTCGTCATCCCGGACTGGCATCGCCTCGCCGAAGGTGCCATTTCGAGAGGACGTATCTTGTGCCGACCAGCTGAGCCAGTCGGTCCGACGAGCTGCCGCGCCTATCAGACAGACGTGCCCCTTTGTCTATTCATACACAGCCGTGGAACTTCACATTCATGTATTGTGTTCGACTGCCTGAAGTGGGGTAGAACCGATGACGTTGCATGGGTGTCGGACACGGCTGGCCAAGCTGGATGCCGTCCTCGAGGCCCAGCACAGGTTCATCTACTCCGTGCCTGATCCCGACACGCGCGAGCGCGCCGAAAATCACCTTTACCGCCTGATCGAGATGCGGGACGAGGTTTCCACGATCTACGCCAAGCTAAAAGTTGACGGGCAGGGCTCCCTGCAAGCTGCCTAAGTCGACCGCTCAGACCCGATCAGCCTCAGGCCGCAGGATGCGCATGCATTCGTCGCGCAAACGCGGGCGCAACGGCGAACTCGAGTGGCGGGCGTGAGATCGGCGGGGGCGCGCGCAAACATTCCGTAAGGTAACGGAACGTGGCGCTGAGAGCCACGCGCGAGCAGGGCTTTGCGAGAACGCCGATCGCGCCTTCGAAATCGGCGGCCACGCGCGACGCGTTCGCCGTCATGAACACCATTTCGGTCGTGCCGGCGCTGCGCGCGTGGCGGGCGACGTCGAGGCCGGTGGCGCCGTCGAGGAGGTGCAGGTCGAGCAGCATCAGGTCGGGCGTGGTTTGGTTGATCAAAGCGATCGCCTCGCTCGAGGACATCGCGGTCGCCACCACCTCGTGGCCATGGTCCTCGATCATCGCCTCCAATTGCATGAGGATTGCCGCCTCGTCCTCAACGACCAGCACGCGAAGCGGTTTGGTCATGACTGCAGGTCGTCCGCAGCCTTGTACGGGAACGAAATCTGGACGACCGTGCCGGGGGCGGCATCCGCCCAGCTGACGCTGCCCTGCAACTGACGCACGACGGTTTTGATCAGCCTGCTGCCGAATCCCGACCCTGTATCTACGCCCGCCGCCATACCCACTCCGTCATCGGTCAGCGTCACCAACAACCGTTCGCCGACGCGTACCATGCCAATTGTCAACCTACCGCCCTTTCCTGGTGGAAATGCGTGTTTCAGGGCGTTGGTCATCAGTTCGTTGAGGAGCAGCGCGATCGGCGAAGCTTGCGCCGCGGGTACCTGCATCGGTTCAAGGCGAAGACGAAGCTCGACGTCGGCGCGACCTGTCGAAACCATCAGCTCCTGCGCGATGTCGCGGACGAAGTCGGCGAGGTCGAAGGAGCGGACATCCTGGGACTGATACAGCCGGCGGTGCACGGTGCCGATCGACTCCACCCGCTGCAGCATGCCTTCCAGCGCCGTGCGCGCGGGCGGATCCGTTATCGTCCGCATCTGCATGGCGAGCAGCGACGCGATCATCTGCAGGTTGTTCTTGACCCTGTGGTCGACCTCGTGGACCAGCATGGTCTTGGCGGCAAGCGCATCCTCCAAGGCCTTGGTGCGCCGGGACACTTCCCGCTCCAACCTTTCCTGCTGGGAGGCGAGGTTCAGTTGCGCCTCGACGCGGTCGGTGATGTCGAGCTGCGACGCGAAGAAGAACTGCGTTTCTCCCGCTGCGCTCCGCACCGGGCTGAGGTAGAGCGCGTTCCAGAACGGCGTGCCGTCCTTGCGGTAGTTCAGGATGTCGACGGAGACGTCGTGGTTGGCCTCGATTGCCTCGCGAATGAGCTGCACGGTCGCACGATCGGTGTCCTGCCCTTGGAGGAAGCGGCAGTTATGTCCGATCACCTCGGCGGCGGGGTAGCCGCTCATGCGGAGGAACGCCGTGTTGGCGTAGACGATCGGGTTGTCGTCCTGTCGTGGGTCGGTGATGATCATCGGCATGCGGGTTGCGCGGACCGCTGCCGCGAACGGATCGCCCCGGCCCTGCTCGGCGTGCAGGCGGAACGTCTCGTGCCAATCGTCGACCTCGGTCATCACAGCCTTTGAGATGGCGGCACGCTTGCCGATGAGAAGCGTACCCAGATCTGTTTCAGAGAACTCGCCACGGCGAACGCGTACGATTCTCTGCTTCCGTGATGCCATACCCGCCCCGGCGTTTGATCGTCCAGGTGGGGCGGGTCTGGACGTCGACGATCTAAATGTCGCAGCGCTGGTCGCACAGCCGATCGCCGAGAACGATGCGACTGGGACGAGAAAGCCGGCGCTGAGCTGCAGGCGTGACGTCCGCCCGCCGGAGCGGGACGGCACGACTCGCCAAGGAAGCACCACCGGTTTGCGATGCAGGTTCGACGGCGGTGTTTCCGTGGGGCTGATCACTCGACCGACCGTGATGCAACGGGTGAACCGCTCGGAGATTGACTTGGTCCAGTGTCCACGAAAGGCATGACATGAGCAAAGCGGCAATAGCACTGACGGCGGTGATCGCTCTTCTGCTGACCGCACCCGCTGCGTTTGCGCAGAGCAACGGCGGCGGGACGGCGAGCGGCGGCGCGAGCGGCGGCAGTTCGGGATCAAACGGCGGCGGTGCCCAAAACGGCAGCGCGGGCGGAGGCGGCTAGATCGCGCTTGCGATGACGTCCGGAAGTGGCCGCTTCTGACAAGAGGCCGCCAGCCACTCTGGGCGACACCGCAAATGTGAGGAGCCCGGTCTCGCTGAAGCGAGACCGGGTGAAGCTAGGTAGCAAATGGCGGCAGAGGCTGTGCCGTCAGGCCGGCAAGCGCCGCACCGGCGTCACGGTGAGTGCACGATATCCGCGCAATGCTTCGAAGTTCGCTTTGATCGAAAAGTGCGGAAATGAGCGTGTGTGAAGCGACCGCACGCGACCGGGCAGGGGCTGTGCCGGTGGTGGCTCGGCGGACGCCGCAGCCGGTTCGAGGCGTCGGATCAACCCAGGGACATCGACGACCAAATTGCTGGCGTTAAGTTGACGTGGCTTCGGGAAGTGCGAACGCGCCTGCATAGCTGACAGGGATCAGCCGTTGATCGCCCTATCATGACAGATTGGTTGGACGAACGCTCCGCGAACCTATGTCGGGACGAGCAGCCCTGCCGAGTCCAAACACATACAATAGGTTATTGATCCGTTTGGAGCGGGTTGAGGGATCGAACCCTCGTATTCAGCTTGGAAGGCGGTG
>CAXTFM010000033.1:0-28187 GCA_964243435.1 uncultured Beijerinckiaceae bacterium | reverse complement strand
ATGGACGTGCGGCACCCGGGTCGGCGGCAACGAGGAAGTCGAAGTCGCAGCCGCGATCGGCCTGCAGCACGGTGTCGTGGAACAGCTTGGCGTAGCCGCGCGCTGGGGCCGGGGGCGCCGGGGGCAGGCCGGCGCGCCGGCGCCCCAGCTCGGCCTCGTCCACCAGGACGTCGATGCGCCGGGCCTCGACGTCGAGGCGGATCGTGTCGCCGCTGCGCACCAGCGCCAGCGGGCCGCCCGCCGCCGACTCCGGCGTGACATGGAGCACGACCGTGCCGAAGGCGGTGCCGGACATGCGCGCGTCCGAGATGCGCACCATGTCGGTGACGCCGGCGCGCGCCAGCTTGCGCGGGATCGGCAGGTAGCCCGCCTCCGGCATGCCGGGCGCCCCCTTCGGGCCGCCGTTCTGCAGCACCAGCACGTCGTCGGCGGCGACGTCGAGGTCAGGGTCGTCGATGCGCGCGGCCATGTCGGCGATGGAGGAGAACACCACCGCGCGCCCCTGGTGCTGGAGCAGGTGCGGGCTCGCGGCGGCATGCTTGATGACGGCGCCGCCCGGCGCGAGGTTGCCGCCGAGCACGGCCGTGCCGCCCGTCGATTTGAGCGGCGCGCCCCGCGGTCGGATCACCGTCTGCCCCGGCACCTCCTCCGCGGCATCCGCGTAGTCGCGCAGCGTGCCGCCGGTGACCGTCGGCGCGTCGAGGTCGAGGAAGGGCGCGAGTTCGCGCAGCAGCCTCGGGACGCCGCCGGCGTGGTGGAGGTGCTCCATGTAGTGCTCGCCCGACGGCTTGAGGTCGACCAGCACCGGCACCTCGCGGCCGATGCGGTCGAAGGCGGCGAGATCGAAACCGAGCCCGGCGCGACCGGCGATGGCCGCGAGGTGGACCAGCCCGTTGGTGGAGCCGCCGATCGCCTGGAGCACCACCATGGCGTTGCGCAGCGAGGCCGCCGTCACGAGGTCGGCCGGGCGCGGGCCGCCCCTGGCCAACTGGACGGCGACCGCGCCCGACGCCTCGCCGCAGCGCAGCCGCTCGGCGTGCGGCGCCGGGATCGCCGCGCTCATCGGCAGCGCCAGGCCCATCGCCTCGATCACGCAGGCCATGGTGGAGGCCGTGCCCATCACCATGCAGGTGCCCACCGACGGCGCCAGGCGCCCGCTGATCGTCTCGATCTCCGCCTCGTCGATCGTGCCGGCGCGGTGGCGGCCCCACAGGCGCCGGCAGTCGGTGCAGGCGCCGAGCACCTCGCCGCGGTGGTGGCCGACCACCATCGGGCCGACCGGCACCACCACCGCCGGGATGCCGGCCGACACCGCACCCATGATCTGCGCCGGCAGCGTCTTGTCGCAGCCGCCGACGAGCACCACCGCGTCCATCGGCTGGGCGCGCACCATCTCCTCCGTGTCCATCGCCATCAGGTTGCGCAGGAACATGCTGGTGGGGTGGGCGAAGGACTCGTGGATGGAGATGGTCGGGAAACTCATCGGCAGCCCGCCCGCCAGCATCACGCCGCGCCGCACGGCGTCGATGAGCTGCGGGGCGTTGCCGTGGCAGGGGTTGAAGTCGCTCGCCGTATCCGTGATGCCGACGATGGGGCGGTCGAGCGCGTCGTCGGAATAGCCCGCCGCCTTGATGAAGGCCTTGCGCAGGAACAGCGAGAACGCGGCGTCGCCGTAGCTGGTGAGACCCTTGCGCAATCCGCCGGCCATGCATCCTCCTCCGCGCGTCGCGTGGGACGGCCCGCGCGTTCCGGAAAGACGAATACCCGATCGGCCGATCCGTCAATGACGGGAACGGCGCCGCGGCCGCGCCGGCGGGCGAATGAGCGCGCGGCCGTGACCGGCACGGGGCTTGCGTCGCCTTACCGACCAATCGGAACCGCCCGCATGATCACGCGCCGTACCCTCACAGCAGGCCTCGCCGCGGCGGGCGTCGGCGTCGCGCTGCGGCCCGGCCGCTCCCGGGCGGCGGAGCCGGTGACGCTGCGCATGGGGGTGCTGCGCCTCATCCATTGCATCACGCCGTACTTCTACGGGCGCTTCGCGCCGCCGGGCGTCACCGTCGAGATCGTGCCCTTCGAGAGCCCGACCGACTGCAAGACCGCGGTGAGCACCCGCTCCGTCGACTTCGGCACCTTCGGCATCGCCGCGGCGACGCTGGGCGCGGCGATGGGCGAGCCGGTCGTGGTCGTCGGCACCATGTCGAACCGCGGCATGGCGATCATCGCCAAGAAGGACAGCGGCATCGTCGCGCTGAAGGACCTGCGCGGCAAGCGCGTCGGCATCTGGCCGGGCTCGACGCAGGAAGTGTTCGTGCGCGAGCGCCTGCGCATGGAGGGCATGGGCGTGAAGGACATCGTGCCCGTCCGCATCTCCTTCAGCGAGATGCACATCGCGCTCGCCCGCGGCGACATCGACGCCTATGTCGGCGCCGAGCCGGCCCCCAGCGTCAGCCTGCTCAGCGGCGTCGGCACCCTCGTCGAGCACCCCTACGGCACGGAAATGGGCGCGCTGAACATGGTTCTCGCGACGAACCGCGACTTCCTCGACGCCAAGCCGGAGCTGGTGCGCGCCTTCCTCGCCATGCACCGCGCGGCGACCGAGCTGGTCAACAAGGACCGCGACGCCGTGGTCGCGATGGCGACGTCGAAGCTCGGGCAGAAGAAGGAGGCGATCGAGCTGTCGCTGCCCAACGTCGAGTACACGTGGCGCCTCGGCCCGACCGAGCGCAAGCAGGCGCATGCCTATGCCGAGCACATGCTGGAGCTGCACCAGATCAAGCGGGTGCCGGAGCCGGCGAGCTTCATCGACACCAAGTTCGTCGACGCCATGAGCGCCGCCGCGCTTTGACCCTCGCCCTCGACCGCTCGGCCGATCACCCCGCCGGGACCGGCAGGCGCCGGTTCGCGGTCGGCCGGCTGCGCGACCCCGCGCTCGGCGTGATCCTCCCGGTGGTGCTCGTCGCGGCGTGGCAGGCGGCGACGGCCGGCCGGCCCGGAGGGCTCGTGCCGCCGCCGACCGAGGTGTGGACGGCGATGGCAGACTTCGCGACGGGTAGCGCGGACGACGCCTTCAGCGGCACGCTGGCGACCAACCTCCTCGCCTCGCTGGCGCGCGTCCTCGGCGGCTTCGCGCTCGCCGTGGCCGCCGCCCTGCCGCTCGGCCTCCTCATCGGCCGGCTGCCGCTCGCGCGCCGGCTGATCGACCCGACGCTGCAGTTCCTGCGCCCGGTGCCGGTGACGGCGTGGCTGCCGCTGTCGATGATCCTGTTCGGCCTGGGGCCGCGCTCGGCCTACTTCCTGGTCTTCCTCGCCGCCTTCTATCCCCTGCTGTTCAACACGGTGTTCGGGGTGCAGTCGGTCGAGCCGCGCTTGTTCGAGGCGGCGGCCATGCTCGGCTGCGGGTCCTCCGCGCAGTTCGCCCGGGTGGTGCTGCCGGCGGCGCTGCCCTCCATCTTCACCGGGCTGCGCCTCGGCCTCGGCTTCGCCTGGATCATCATCGTGGTGGCGGAGATGACGGGCGTGCCGACCGGCCTCGGCGCCGTCATCATGGAAGCGCGGCAGCTGTCGCGCACCGACATCGTGATCTGCGGCATGATCGTGATCGGCGTCAGCGGCTTCCTGTCCGACCGGGTGCTGCTGCTCGTCGGGCGCCGCCTGCTGCGCTGGAGCCCGCAGCATGGCTGAGGCGGCGCTGCCGATCCTCGGCCTGCGCGACGTGTCGAAGCGCTTCACCCAGCAGGGGCGGGCGGTCGAGGCGTTGCGCGGTGCCAGCCTCGACGTGCGCAAGGGCGAGTTCATCACGGTGATCGGCGCGTCGGGCTGCGGGAAGTCGACGCTGCTGCGCATCATCGCCGGCTTCGAGGCGGCGAGCGAGGGCGACCTCCTCATGTGGGGCAAGCCCGTCGCCGGCCCCGACCCGCGGCGCGGCATGGTGTTCCAGGACTACGGCCTGTTCCCCTGGCTGACGGTCAGCGGCAACATCGGCTTCGGCCCGAGCGCGCGCCGTCGCCCCAGGGCCGAAACCGCGGAAACCGTGGCGCACTACCTCGACCTCGTCGGCCTGCGACCCTTCGCCGAGGCCTACCCCCACCAGCTCTCCGGCGGCATGAAGCAGCGCGTCGCCATTGCCCGGGTGCTCGCCAACGAGGCCGAGGTGGTGCTGATGGACGAGCCCTTCGGCGCGCTCGACGCGATGAGCCGGGAGCGGCTGCAGTTCGAGCTGCTGGAGCTGTGGCGGCGCACCGGCCTCACCGTGATCTTCGTCACCCATTCCATCGAGGAGGCGGTGCTGCTCGCCGACCGCGTCGTCGTGATGTCGCCCGGCCCCGGCCGGATCGAGAGCGTGATTCCCGTCGACCTGCCGCGCCCGCGCGACGTCGCCGCCGCCGATTTCAACGAGGCCCGCCGCCTCATCGCCGGCCGCCTCCACAGCCACCTCGCGCCCAAGGCCGCCTGAGCGACGGAGCGAGATGCGGACCGGCCTATCCTTCCACCCGCCGCGATCAGGCGAAGCGCTAGGCAACTGCCTGGCGAATGGGCAGGCGAGGCCGTTCTTTGCCGTTGCGCCGCGCCGGTGTTTGCCGTGAGATCGCGCGTTCTCGACGAGTAAGGTGATGCATGGGCGTGTTGACGCGGCGTTCTCTTGTGAAGGCGGCGGTTGTGCAGGCGGCGGGGCTCGTCGCCGCGCCGGCCATCCTGCGCTCCGCGCGGGCGGCGACCGGGCCGGTGAAGCTCGGCTGCCTGTTCTCCTCGTCGGGCACGATGGCCAACCTCGAGGGTCGGCTGAACTACGTCGTGCGCATGGCGGTGGACGAGATCAACGCCGCCGGCGGCCTCAACAACCGCACGGTGGAGGTCGCGACCTCCGATCCCGCTTCCGACTGGCCGCTTTACGCGCAGACCGCCAAGCAGATGCTGGAGCAGGACAAGGTCGCCGCCCTGTTCGGCTGCTGGACGTCCGTGTCGCGCAAAACCGTGCTCCCCGTGGTCGAGGGCGAGAACGGTTTGCTGTTCTACCCCCTGCACTTCGAGGGCGACGAGAACTCGAAGAACGTCGTCTACATCAATTCGCCCCCGGCCAGTTCCGTGCTCCCGGCGGTCGACTACCTGATGGGCGATGACGGGGTCAACGCCAAGCGCTTCTTCATGCTCGGCTCGGACTACGTGTGGCCGCGCACCATCAACAAGCAGCTCAAGGCCTATTGGAAGACCAAGGGCATCCCCGAAACGGCGTGGAGCGAGAACTACGTGCCGCTCGGGCACTCGAACTTCCAAACCCTGGTGAACCAGATCCGCGCCTTCGCCGACAAGGGCGAGGGCAAGCCGGTGGTGGTGCTGACCGTCGTGGGCTCATCCATCCCCGACTTCCTGCGCGAGTTCGCCAACCAGGGGCTGCGCGCGACCGACATGCCCGTGCTCGGCCTCGACATGGTGGAGGCCGACCTCGAGGGCCTCGACACCGCGCCGCTCGTCGGCCACCTCAACTGCTGGGCATACCTGCAGAACGCCAAGGGTCCGGCCAACACCGCCTTCAAGACGAAGTGGGCGAACTACGTCAAGGCGAAGTCCGTGCCCTTCAAGGGCGACGTGGTGATCGACCCGATGGTTTCGGCCTATGACGGCGTGCGCCTGTGGGCGATGGCGGCGAAGAAGGCCGGCTCGTTCGACGTGGCGGAGGTGCGCAAGGCCTTTCCCGGCCTCAGCCTCGACAGCCCTTCCGGCTACGAGATCAAGATGACCGCCGACAACAACTACGTGTGGCGCGGCGTGTTCATCGGCTCGGTCAACGAGCAGAAGGGCTTCGACATCGCCTGGCAATCCAAGGACACGCCGAAGCCGATCCCGTTCAGCCCCTACGGCTGAGGTGGCGCACCGGGCGCCGTCTCGCCGCCGCGCCGCGCTCGCCGTCGTGGCGGTGCTCGCCTCGTGCCTCGGCGCATCGGCCGTGAGCGCCGCGTCCGGACCGGGGGAGGACGCGCGGCAGGCCATCGTCGCCAAGTCCTGCGACAGCGCCGCCACCCTGGGAGACGCGGGGCGGCAGCTCATCGCGCTCGCCGCCGAGGGTGGCGCGGACGACCGCAGCTGGGGCGCCACCCTGGCCGGCGCGGTGGTGGCCCGCACGCTCCGATGCGACGCGTCCGGCGCCGTCGTCACCCTCGAGGGGCAGACGCGCGACGCCGCGAGCCTCGCACCGCGCGCGGCCGGCGACGATGTCCACATGCCGGCCCTCAACCTGCGCAACCGTGCCCTTTACGAGACGGCGCAGGCCGCGCTCGCCCTGACGACCTCGCCCGACGCCGGCCGCCGCGCGGCCGCGATCGGCATCCTCGCGCGTCGCAGCGCCGATCTCCCCGCCAGTTTCTTCGCCCGTGCCGCCGCGGCCGAACCGGAGTCCGGGCTGCGCCAACGCATCGAGGCGCTGGGCCAGGTCGCGGCGCTGGCGTCGCCCGACCCGGCGGTGCGCATCGCCGCCGTCGGCCGCGTCGCCGAGCACCCCAACGGCCGCGCCCTGAACGAGGTCGACGCGCTGACGCGCGACCGGGCCTACGCCGCCGACCCCGCCTTCCGCGCAGCGGTCGATGCGGCGCTCGCCCGCATCCGCCGCGGGATCGCGTTCGGCACCGCCCTGGCGACGCTCTACAGCGGCGTCAGCCTCGCCAGCATCCTGTTCATGGCGGCGATCGGCCTCGCCGTGATCTTCGGCCTGATGGGCGTCATCAACCTCGCCCAGGGCGAGTTCATCATGATCGGCGCCTATGCGACCTGGCTGGTGCAGGAAGGGCTGCGCCGCTTCGCGCCGCAGTTCCTCGACGCCTACCTCCTCCTCGCCATCCCCGTCGCCTTCCTGGCCACCGCCGCCATCGGCATGGCGCTGGAAGCGGTGCTGCTGCGTCACCTGTACCGCCGTCCGCTGATGAGCCTGCTCGCGACCTGGGCGGTCAGCCTGTTCCTGTCGAACCTTGTGCGCGTCGCCTTCGGCTCGCAGAACCTCGACTTCGTGACGCCAAGCTACGTCACCGGCGGCCTGCCCCTCGTGGGCGACTTCTTCCTCACCTGGAACCGTCTGTTCGCCATCGCCTTCGCGGCGGTGACGCTGCTGCTCACCTTCGTGGTGGTGCGCTTCACGCCGCTCGGCCTCAACATCCGCGCGGTGACCCAGAACCGCACCATGGCCGCCTGCATCGGCATCCCGACGCGCCGCGTCGACCTCCTCGCCTTCGGGCTCGGCTCGGGGCTGGCCGGCCTCGCCGGGCTGGCGCTCGCCCCGATCTACAGCGTCAACCCGCAGATGGGCCAGGGCTTCATCGTCGACAGTTTCATGGTCGTGGTGCTGGGCGGCGTCGGCACCATCGCCGGCACGCTCGTCGCCGCGCTCGGCATCGGTCAGGTCAACGTCCTCATCGAGCCGCTTTACGGCGCGGTGGCGGCCAAGGTCATCGTGCTCCTGATGATCATCGCCTTCCTGCAATGGCGGCCGGAAGGGCTGTTCACCGTGCGCGGCCGGCGCAAGTGACGGCGCGGGGCTGGCGCGACGACCGCCTGTTCCTCCTCGTCCTGGCGGCGCTCGTCGCGGTGGCGGTCCTCGTCGCCCTCTCCGGCGCGCTCGGCATCCCGTCCTTCCTCGCCAACGCCGTCGGGCAACTCGCCGCCTTCGCCATCCTCGCCCTCTCGCTCGACCTCATCTGGGGCTATCTCGGCATCCTCTCGCTCGGCCAGGGGCTGTTCTTCGGCATCGGCGGCTATGCCGTCGCCATGCACCTCCTGAAGCACGGCTACGAGGTGACCGGCCGCACGCCCGACGTCATGCAGTTCATGGGCTGGAGCAGCCTGCCGTTCTACTGGGCCGGCTTCGGCTCCTTCGCCTACGCCATGCTCGCCGCGGTTCTCGTCACCCTGATCGTCGCCGGCACCTTCGGCTACGTGTCGTTCCGTTCGCGCGTCGGCGGCGTGTACTTCGCCATCATCACCCAGGCGCTGGTCTACGTCGCCATGCTGCTGATGTTCCGCAACGACACCGGTTTCGGCGGCAACAACGGCATGACCGGTTTCACCCTGCTGTTCGGCCGGCCGATCGACCGGCTCACGGTGGCACTCGCCGTGGCCAGCGTCGTCGCCCTCATCGGGGTGCTGCTCGGCTGCCGCTGGCTCCTCGCCAGTCGCGTCGGCGCCCTCATGCTGGCGGCGCGCGACGACGAGACCCGCCTGCGCACGCTCGGCTACGACACGCTGACCCTCAAGCTTGCCGTGTGGTGCCTCGCCGCCCTCGTCGCCGCGCTCGCCGGCGTGCTGTACGTGCCCCAGGTCGGCATCGTGAACCCGCGCGTGCTGTCGCCCGACCTGTCGCTCGAAGTCGCGGTCTGGGTCGCGATCGGCGGGCGCGGGCGCCTCGTCGGCGCGGTCGGCGGCGCGGTCCTCGTCAACGCGCTGAAGTTCTGGCTGTCCAGCGCCGCCGCGACGCTGTGGCCGTTCATCCTGTCCGCCCTCATCGTGCTGGTGGTGCTGGTGTTCCCCAACGGTCTCGTCGACCTCGTCCGCCTCACGCTGGTGCGGCCGACGCTGCGGGCGCGGGCCGCCGACGCCCGCGAGGCGACGTGACCGCCCTGCGCGTCGAGGCGCTCACCGTGTCCTTCGGCGGGTTCAAGGCGCTCGACGCCCTCACCCTCGCGATCGACTACGGCGCCGTTCACGCGGTGATCGGCCCGAACGGCGCCGGCAAGACCACGCTGCTCGACGTGGTGTCGGGCATCACCCGGCCGAGCGCCGGTACCGTGACCTTCGACGGCGGCTTCGACATCCTCAAGGCCAGCGAGGCGGCGATCGGCCGGGCCGGCCTGCGCCGCAAGTTCCAAAAGCCCAGCGTGTTCGACAGCCTCAGCGTGCGCGACAATGTCGACATCGGCGCCCGCGCCCGCGGCGCCGCGGGCAGGGCGGCGCTGGCGCGACGGGTCGACGACACGCTCGACGCCGTCGGGCTGCGCGACCTCGCCGATCGCGCCGCGGCCGAACTCGCCCACGGGCAGAAGCAATGGCTCGAGATCGGCATGGTGCTCGCCGCCGATCCCAAGCTGGTCCTGCTGGACGAGCCGGTGGCGGGGTTGAGCGACGAGGAAACGGAGCGCACCGCCGCCCTCGTGCGCGGCCTCGTGCGGCCCGACCGCGCGGTCGTCGTCGTCGAGCACGACATGGACTTCGTCGAGCGTATCGCCGACCGCGTCACCGTGCTTCACGAGGGACGCACCCTGTTCGAGGGCTCCATGGCCGAGGCGCGGGCCGACGCGCGTGTCGTCGACGTGTACCTCGGGCGCTAGGATGGAACTGCGCGGCGCCAAGCTCGACCAAGCCTATGGCAGCTCGCGCGTGCTGCGCGAGGTCGGCATCGTCGTGCCCTCGGGCGCCTGCCTCTCCGTGCTCGGCCGCAACGGCGCCGGCAAGACCACGCTGCTGAAGTGCCTGATGGGCGTGGTGCCGCTGCGCGGCGGCACGATCACCGCCGGCGGTGCGGAGATCACCGGCTGGTCCACCCACCGCCGTTCCATGCACGGCCTCGCCTACGTGCCGCAGGGCCGCGAGATCTTCGCCGAACTGACGGTCGCCGAGAACATCCGGGTCGCCGCGCGCGCTCACGGCACGCTCGGCACGAGCGCCGTCGAGGACACGCTCGACCTGTTCCCCGTGCTGCGGCAGATGTGGCGGCGCGCCGGCGGCGCCCTTTCGGGCGGGCAGCAGCAGCAGCTCGCCATCGCCCGCGCCCTCGTCACGGAGCCGCGCGTCCTCATCCTGGACGAGCCGACGGAAGGCATCCAGCCCAACATCGTGTCGGCGATCAGGGACGTGCTGCAGGGCTTGAAGGGCCGCATCTCGCTCCTCCTCGTCGAGCAGTACCTCGATTTCGCGCTCGGCCTCGCCGACGAAGTGGTCGTGCTGTCCCGCGGCGCGGTCGTTGCTGCGGGGCGCCCGGAGGCGCTGGGCCGCGCGGAACTCGCCCGCCACATCGCGATCTGAACCAGACGGGAGCATGCACGATGCCGACGAGCCACGAGATACCGGACACCCCCGAATCCATGGTGTGGGGCTACCTCGACGGCGCCACGCCGCCGGTGCTCACCGTGGCGTCGGGCGACACCGTCACGCTGCACTCCTTCCCGGCGGGGGGCAAGGAGTGCCTGCCCCCGCCCGGCGGCGGCACCGTGTCCGACGCCCACCGCGCCGCGCTCGACACGGTCGAGCGAGGCGCCGGGCCGCACTTCATCACCGGGCCGGTCTTCGTCGAGGGCGCCGAGCCCGGCGACGCGCTCCAGGTCGACATCCTCGAGGTCAAGGTCAGCCAGGACTGGGGCTTCGTCGCCATCCTGCCGCTGCTCGGCACGCTGCCCGACGAGTTCACCCTTTACGAGACGATCCACCCCAGGGTCGACCACGCCCGCGACGTGTGCGTCATGCCGTGGGGGACGGAAATCCCGCTCGACCCCTTCTTCGGCATCATCAGCACCGCGCCGCCGCCGGCCTGGGGGCGCTGCGGCTCGCCGGTGCCGCGCGCCTTCGGCGGCAACATGGACAACAAGGAGCTGCGCGCCGGCACCACCCTGTACCTGCCGGTGTTCAACGCCGGCGCGTTGTTCTTCGCCGGCGACGGGCACGGCGTCCAGGGTGACGGCGAGGTGTGCATCACGGCCCTCGAAACGGGTGTCACCGGCCGCTTCCGCCTGACGGTGCGCAAGGACATTGCCCTGGCCTGGCCCTTCGCGGAAACGGCGACGCACCTCATCGCCATCGGCCTCGACGAGGATCTCGACGACGCTGCCAAGCAGGCCACCCGCGAGATGGTCAAGCACATCTGCGCCCGCACGGACCTCACCGCCAACCAGGCCTACATGATGTGCTCGCTCGCCGGAAACCTGCGGGTCACCCAGCTCGTCGACGGCAACAAGGGCGTCCATATGATGTTTCCCAAGGCCATGCTCGGCCGTGCGGACCGGCGCTGAGCCGCCGCGGCACGCGGCGGGGGACAAGCGCCGGGCGACATTGCCGGGCGACACATGGCTGGCGACATGCGCCGGACGTTGGAGTGAGGAGGCACCATGAAGCGGATCGTCGCCGGCGCGCTCGACGTCGCCTACCTCGAGGCCGGGCCGCCGGACGGGGCGCCGGTGATCCTGCTGCACGGCTTCCCCTACGACGCCCACGCCTATGACGACGCGGCGCAGCGCCTCGCCGCCGCCGGGCGGCGCTGCATCGTTCCCTTCCTGCGCGGCTACGGGCCGACGCGGTTCCGTTCGGAGGCGACGCTGCGATCCGGCCAGCAGGCGGCGTTGGGCGACGATCTGCACGCCCTCATGGACGCGCTCGTCATTCCGCGCGCCGTGCTCGCCGGCTACGATTGGGGCGGTCGCGCGGCTTGCGTCGTCGCCGCGCTGTGGCCGGAACGGGTCGCGGGCCTGGTGAGCTGCGGCGTCGCCTACAACATCCAGGACGTGCCCGGCGCGCGCGCCCCGGCCGCGCCCGCGCAGGAACACCGCTCCTGGTACGTGTACTACTTCAACACCGAGCGCGGACGCGCCGGCCTCGACGTGAACAGGGCCGCGCTGTGCCGCCTGCTGTGGGGGCTCTGGTCGCCGAGCTGGCGCGTCGACGACGCCGCTTTCGCGCGCAGCGCCGCCGCCTTCGACAATCCGGACTTCGTGGAGGTGGTCATCCACTCCTACCGCCACCGCCTCGGCAACGTCGCGGGCGACCCGGCGCTGGAGTCGATCGAGCGCCGGCTCGCCGCGCAACCGACCATCGGCGTGCCCACGCTCGCGCTGCTCGGTGCCGACGACGGCATCACCCCGCCGCCGCCGGCCGGCAGCGCCGCTCGCCATTTCACCGCCGGCTATGAGGAACGCGTCATGCCCGGCGTCGGGCACAACCTGCCGCAGGAGGCACCCGACGCCTTCGCGCAGGCGGTGCTTACGATGGGGTGACCGCCCCGCCGCGGCCTGGCGGCGTACGCGGCCGGTTCGGCCCGCGGCGCTACCCGTGCTTGAACGCCGGCGCGCGCTTCTCGACGAAGGCGGCCATGCCTTCCTTCTGGTCGGCGGTGGCGAACAGGCCCTGGAACACGCGGCGCTCGAAGCGCACCCCCTCGGCGAGCGCGGTTTCCGCGGCGCGGTCGACGGCCTCCTTGGTCAGCAGGGTCGCCGGCAACGACATGGCGGCGATCGTTGCGGCGACCGCGAGCGCCTCGCGGAGGAGGTCGGCGGCCGGCACCACGCGCGACACCAGCCCGGCGCGCTCCGCCTCGGCGGCGTCCATCAGGCGCCCGGTCAGGCACAGCTCCATCGCCTTTGCCTTGCCGACCGCGCGAACGAGGCGCTGCGTCCCGCCCATGCCGGGCATGATGCCGAGCTTGATCTCCGGCTGGCCGAAACGGGCGGTGTCGGCCGCCAGCACCACGTCGCACATCATCACGACCTCGCAGCCGCCGCCGAGCGCGTAGCCGGCCACCGCCGCCACGATCGGCTTGCGGTGCGCGGCGAACCTGTCCCAGGCGGCGAGCATGTCGTCGAGAAAGGTCGCGGGATAGCTGAGCCCGGCCATCTCCTTGATGTCGGCGCCGGCGGCGAAGGCGCGCTCGGAACCGGTGAGCACGATGCAGCCGACCGCCGGGTCGGCGTCGAACGCCGCCGCCGCCGCCGCGAGTTCCGCCGCGACGGCGGCGTTGAGAGCGTTCAGCTCCTTCGGCCGGTCGAGGGTGACGAGGCGGACGCGGCCGTGTGCCTCGACGCGGATCGTGTGCCAGTCGCTCATGCGTGTCCTGCGTCGTCGAAGGTGTGCTCGCCGACCGGGCGGCGTCGGACGTTACCCGTCGCCGTCGCGCCCGGCCAGATCGTTTCCCGAGGCAGCGGTCGCCCACAGGCGCCGCAGCGGCCCGCCGGTCCCCGCGACGGGATCCGAAACCGGGCAGGCGAGGCCGGCGATGCTGCGGCGTTCCTCGGCGCCCGGCGCGGCGCGGCACAGGTCGAAGCGTTGCCCCGGTGGATAGGCGCCGACCACCAGGAAGTCCGCGCTCGCCTCGACCTGGAAATGCCCGGTGCCGGCCGGCAGCACGACGACGTCGCCCCCGCGGAGCCGCACGGTTCGCCCGCCCGGACCGCCCAGCACGAGCACCGCTTCGCCGCACGCGACGCCGAGCGTTTCGTGGGCCGTCGCGTGGTAATGATGATAGGCGAAGACGCCGTTCCGCCATTGCGGCGGCCAGCCGTGCGCCGCGAAAAGCCGCTCCATCGCCGCCGCGTCGACGAGGTCGGGTGCCAGCGCGGCGCGGTACAGCAGCACGGGGAAGCGCGGGTTGTTGGGAACCCAATCGCTGGGGCGCAGAAGCATCGCTTCCGGCTCGATGGGCGGGAGGTGCCCATCGTCGCGGGTCACGGCGTGCCGGCGACGGTGGCCGGCGGTGTTGCCCGGCCTCGCACGTCGCAGCGAGGCGCGCTCACGTGCGGGTCCGTCGCGCGCGGGTCGGCGCGGGCAGCGCGGCGGCCGTCGCCCGCACGATGTCCGCCAGCCAGTGCGCATCCTCCCAGCGGTCGCCGGGGATAAGCAGGCAGGGCTTGGCGCCGGGGTAGGGCGACGCCTCGACGACGCAGCCGACGCGGGCGCGTCCGACCGCGGTCGGCTTGAGGTAAAGCTGGTCGTCGCAGATCGATCCCACCAGCCTGCCGTCGCAGTACAGGCCGTATTCGCCGAACATCTTGCGCGCCGATACCTCGCCGGCCGCTGCCAGCTGATCGAGCAGGAAGTCCACTGTGCCTTGGCTCGACGCCATCATCCCTCCGCGCCGTTGCCTCGTCAGCGGTTGCCGATGAAGGGCTCCTCGGCAGCGGCGGCGCCCAGCAGGTCATGGAGCGCCGTCGGTTGAACCTCGTCGTCGCGCGCAAGGAGCGCGGCCGCGAGCTTCTGGACCTGATCGTCCGGCAGGGTGATGGAGGCGACGTGGTCCAACGCTTCGATCATCAGCACGGCCTCCTGCGACCCCGGCGGCCTATGGAGGGTGAGGGTGGTCGCGCCCCCGAAGAACTCGTAGGTACTCGTCATTCTGCATCCAACCTCGAGCATGTCGGGCGAGGGCGTAGGATCGGCGTCAAGCGCGGGAAGCGCAAGGGGTGGCGCCGCGTCCGACCCTTTCGCGGGAGGGACCCGGCGTTCGGAAAAGGTGACGACGATCGCGGCAATAAACGAAATCTACAGAAGACACCGGTAACACAATTGCGCGTCGCGTGGCGGCGTTAACACATTCTTCAGCTCTGCGGCGTGTTCTATTGGCATCGTCCTGCCAAGAGGCGCACCCATGAACAGTGCTGTCGACTTCCTCCCCGCCAACACCGGCGTCGCCGCGGTACCCCCGTTCTGGTTCGACCTTTGGCGGTCCGACGGTTGGTCGCGTCGCGTGGCGCGCAACTGGTCGCAGGACGCGGCCTTTCGCAACGCCGACGAATCCTTTCTGGTCCACGTGCTGCCGACGTTGGCGCCCGCGCAGAAGATGTTCGTCGAACGCGTCCTGCGCGACGAGGAAGGGCGCCACGGCTGATCGCGGGAGCGCGCGGCCGGCGCCGCGTCCTGCGCTCGACGCGGGCGCATCGCCCGGCGCGCGACTGGCGTCGGCGACGCGCGGCTTGCATTCGGGCAAGTGGCGCGTTTTGCTAGAAGCACGTGCCGGCACGGCCCCGTATCGGATGCCGGCGCGACGGTCATCCGCTCGCGGTCATGAAAGCGTCCCGTGTACGTCGACGAGATCATGGCGCTCGTGCGCCTGTGCGAACACGACGAGACGGTCGTGGCCGATCTCGCCAAAACCATTCTCGTGCTCGTCGAGCAGCTGCGCGACGCCAGCCTGCGTGCCGACCTCGCTGAGGCGACGCTCGACGTCGAGTTGAAGCGCAAGGGCGAACTCAAGCACAAGCTCGCGCGGTTGGAGACCGGCGACCTCGCCAGCATGTCGCGGGTGCTGCTTGAAATGGCGGAGGTGGTGACGCGCTGAGGCGCGCTCCCACCCTTGCCGCACGGCTGCGTCTGCCGGAACGGGCCTGCCGCTAAACCTGTCGACGAGAAAGGCGCGGCGGCACGCGACCTTCGTGCAACGTCAGGAGGAGCCGACGATCTCCATGCTTTCCGCGGCAGCGAAGCGATGGGCATCCGCGCCGATCCGCACCGGCACGCGCTCGGGCACCGCGCCGGGAACGACCCAGACGTTGCCCTCGCCGTCCAGCCGCGACGTGAACACCTTGATGGTCATGTGCTCGTGGGTGAGGCCGCAGCCGCTGACGAGGTCGAAGGTGCGGTCGTGCAACGGGCACATCACCGCCGACTCGCTGGTGAGGCCGTCGGCGAGCGGACCGCCGAGATGCGGGCAGTACGCCTGCGTCGCATGCACGCTGCCATCGTGCAGGTGAAAGATCGCGATCTCGCCGTCGGCAAGGGAAAACGTCCGCCCCTCACCGACCGGGATCTGATCGAGGGTGGTGACGAGGATCTCGCCGGCCAACCCTGCATCCTGGCGCGTCATGCTTCCTCCTTGACCTTGATGACGGAGGTGAACTGGTTCGCGGTCTTCGGCTTGGTCGCCTCAAGCCAGGGGTCGACGCAGGCATCGATCGACTGCTGCATCGCCTTGTCGAGCGCCGCACCGAGACCTTCCGCATCGTCGACGACGACCGCCTTGATCCGCTCCAGCCCGATGCGCGGCACGAAGGTGTAGGTGCGCTCCTTCCACTTGGCGTTCTCGCGGTAGAACTGCATGAAGCGGCTGCCGACATCCATGGCCTCCTCCTCCGAGTTCGCGGTGCAGAGCAGGTCGCCCTTGCGGATGTGCGCGCCGGCGGCGCCGCCGATGTAGATCTCCCACTTGCCGTCGCCGATCGCCACGAAGCCGACATCCTTGACGTAGGCTTCCGAACAGTTGCGCGGGCACCCCGCCGTGGCGAGCTTGAGCTTGGCCGGCGCGTCGATGCCGCGGTAGCGCCGCTCGATGCGGTTGGCGAAGCCCATGCTGTCACCGAGGCCGAAGCGGCAGTAGTCGATGCCGATGCAGCTCTTGCAGGTGCGGTAGCTCTTGCCCCAGGCGTAGCCGGCCTTGAAGCCGAGGTCGGCCCAGATGCCGGGCAGGTCGTCCTTCTTCAGGCCGACGAGGTCGATGCGCTGGCCGCCGGTCAGCTTCACGAGCGGCACCTTCCACTTCTTGGCGACCTCGCCGATGCGGACCAGCTCCTCGGGCGTGCACACGCCGCCGGCCATCTCCGGCACGACGGAGAAGGTGCCGTCCTTCTGGATGTTGGCGTGGACGCGGTCGTTGATGAAGCGGGCGTCGCGCTCGTCCTGGTACTCGCCCTTCCAGATGGTGATGAGCAGGGAGGCGAGCGCCGGCTTCCAGCCCGCGTCCTCGCCGCCGAAGTGCCGCCACACCGACGACACCGACTTCAACCCGTGCGCGATGATCTCCCTTGCCAGATCGGGTTTGCGCAACGGGATCGTCGGCACGTAGAAGTGCACCGAGGGGTCCTCCTCGACCTCGCCGCCGCACAGCCAAGCGACGAGGTCGCCGATCTGCCCCTTGCACGAGCCGCAGCCCATGCCGGCGCGGGTCGCGTCCATCACCGCCTTGGGCGTGCGATGCCCGTCCTCGACCGCCGCGGCGATCTTGCCCTTGGTGATGCCGTTGCAGTTGCACACCTGCATTTCGGCCGGCATCTCGTCGTAGGTCACCTTGTTCGACGGCGTGCCGAGGTCGAACAGCAGCGACAGCCGCTCCTCCGGCAGCGGTGCGTCGCGCTCGAAGGCCTGCATCAGGAACGACGCCTTTGAAATGTCGCCCATGAGGATGCCGCCGACGAGGCGGCCGTCGCGCACGATCAGCTTCTTGTAGGTGCCGCGCTTCGGCTCGGTGAACTGCACGACCTCGTCGCGCTCCTCCACGGCCTCCGTGATCCCCATGGATGCGAGGTCGACGCCCGTGACCTTGAGCTTGGTGGCGAGCTTGGTGCCGTGATAGGCGGCGTCGCGGTTCGTTTGGGTGACCTGCTCGGCGAAGACCTTGGCCTGGTCCCACAACGGGGCCACGAGGCCGTAAAGCTTGCCGCGATGCTGCGCGCACTCGCCGACCACGTAGATGTTCATGTCGTCGACGGACTGCATGTGGTCGTTGACGACGATCGCACGCTCCACGGTGAGGCCGGAGCGCATCGCCACTTCCGCGTTGGGGCGGATGCCGGCCGCGACGACGACGAGGTCGCAGGCGAGTTCCGACCCGTCCTTGAAGCGTAGGCCGGTGACCCTGTCCTCGCCCAGCACCTCCGTCGTCAGCTTCCCGGTGTGGACGCCGATGCCCATGCCCTCGATGGCCTTGCGGAGGATTTCACCACCGGTGGCGTCGAGCTGCTGCTCCATGAGGTGCCCGCTGAGATGCACCACGTGCGACGCGCAGCCGAGCACGGTCATGCTGCGGGCGGCCTCCAGGCCGAGCAGGCCGCCGCCGATGGTCACCGCGACCTTGCTCGTCCTCGCATACGCGACGATCCCGCTGCAGTCGTCGAGGCTGCGATAGCCGAACAAGCCCGGCTTCAGCGAGCCGTCGTCCAGCCGGGCGCCCTTCATCGGCGGGATGAAGGCGCGGCTGCCCGTCGCGATGAGGAGCTTGTCGTAGGACTCGCGCACCCCGCCGGCGGACGCGACCACGCGGGCGGCGCGGTCGATCTTCTCGACCCTGTGCCCGGCGTGGAGCGTGATCTTGTTGTCTTCGTACCATTGCAGGGGATTGATGGTGATCTCGTCGGGCGTTTGCGTGCCGTTGAGGATGTTGGACAGCAGGATGCGGTTGTAGTTGCCGTATACCTCGTCGCCGAACATCACGATGTCGAACAGCGCGGCACCGCCGCGTGCGAGCACCTCCTCGACGGCACGTGCCCCGGCCATTCCGTTTCCGACGACAACCAGCTTCTGCTTAGCCATGGGGCGTTCCATCTGCGTGCTTTTGATGTGGTCCGAGATCGGGGTCAGATTTCAACCAGTCCAAGGTCGAGCACAAGCTGACCCGTGACGCCTTCGGGCGCGGCGAAGTGAACCTCCAACTTGGTGTCGGGCTGCAGGTCCTCGACCACGGTCAAGGGCACGTGCTCCGCCGCCTTCGCGCCCACGGGGAAGAGGCGCATGGGTTTGCCGTCGCGCATCAGCGTCAGGCTGACGAGGGCGTCGGCCGAGTTGCCGGCGCGGAGGTAGACGAGTTGCGCACGCCGGTCGGGCGCCACGTTGTAGACGAGGCTCGGATCGAGGAGGGCGGGCTTGCCGAGGCCGGCGCCGCTGAACGAGTACACGCCGTTGAGAAACTTCGGTACCGATTCCATCATCGCTGAAACTCCTTCGCCGGCGATGAGGTGCAACATAGGCGCCAACCACCTCGTAGCGTTGGCATGGTCGCGGGGCGCCGTCGCGGTTCTTTGAAGCCAGTGCCCGATGCGGGGCGACGGGAGCCGTGCCGCTTCTGCCGGGTGATGGCGGCGAGTGCTGCGTTCGATCCGTGCAGGCCGATGCGAGCGCATCCACTCCGCTGAAATGCGGCCGCGCGCCATGCCGGCCGCAGCGTCGCATCAGGCGGGCCTTCTGCGACGCCGCCGCCGAACCATCGAGGCTGTCGAGCGCTGCGCCCGCGCGCACCGGCACCTCCTTCCTTTGAATGAGTGCAATTTTTCGGCAGGGACGCTCATGGCCGCCGCTTTATTGTGCTTCGGTTTTTCACCCGAGCGGTCGGCGGCAGTGGCGTCCAGCGTTGTAAACGTGGCGGTTCCGGACGGCGTTCGCTTGCGGACGACGTGCCAATGGGTGATGTGTCGTCGCGAAACGTGGGCATGCAGCGTCTTTCCCGGTGGACGCTGTGGTTTGCACACCCTAGCTTGATGGCTTGGGAACCGCTAAGGGGCTGTTCCGCCATGCCGATCTACGCCGGGCATGGGCGTCTGCCCTTGCGGGTGCCCGAGCGGAGGTGGCTTTGGTGGGAGATGATTGGGACTACCAGGTGCGCCACCGCGCCTATGAGCTGTGGAACGAGGCGGGCCGCCCCGACGGCAAACACCTGCAATTCTGGGAAGCGGCCGAACAGGAGCTCAAGCGGACCAGCGCCGACCCCGCAGCGACGTCGCACGACCCCGACATCCTCGACGCGCGCCCCTACGACAAACCGAGCGAGGAGTCGTAAGCTCCCCGCCGATCTCCATCCAGCGCAGGCTTTTAAGAACGACCGACATGTCCGTCTGCGGTACCGCCGCGCGTCCGCTCGTTCATTGCACGCCCGCCAGCCGGTGCCGCCAGCGCCGTTAGCCACCCTGCCGTCCGCTTGCGTCGCGTTGCAGCGGGCGACTGCCCTCGTCAGGTGATCATTGTCTCGCGCAGCGCCGTTTCGCAGGGGCGCCACGCCGCCATGAAGGCTTCGATGAGGTCGAGCGAGGCACGCGCGCCGTTGTACATGCCCTTCTCGAACTTGTTGTCGGCGCGGTCGAGGCTGTTGGTGATGTGCGCGATGCACAGCACGGGATGGCTGGTCGCCTTGGAGAAGGCGTAGAGCGCGGCCGCCTCCATCTCCACCGAGGCGGCGCCGGCCGCGATGCGCGAGGCGATCGCCCGTTCGGTTTCGCGGTAGGGGGCATCGGTGGTCCAGCTCGACCCGCGATGGATCTCGTGGTCGAGCCCGGCGAAGCTGCGAAGGGCGAGCGCGACCAGGGCGGGGTCGGCGTCGGCCCAGTCCGCCGGCGGCAGGTAGTGGTAGCTCGTGCCCTCGTCGCGCAGCGCGCGCTCGATCACGAGGTGGTAGGGCGGCTCGCCCACCGCCCGCAGCTGGCCGGCGGAGGTGACGCTGATCAGGATCTCGCAGCCCGCGGCGAAGGCTTGTTCGGCGCACAGCACGGCGAAGGACGCGCCCACCGCGTGGCCGATGACGCCGACGCGCGACCCCATGGTTTCCCATTCCCACATCCGGGTGTGGAAGCAGCCCCAGTCGCGCGACGCCGTAGCGCCGAGTTCCGTGCGGGCGTACTCGACGAGGTCGCCGTCCGGGTCGAGGATGCACAACGGCGGCACCGGCCCCGAGCGCAGGCTCATCTGGCGCCGGACCTCGCGCAGCGTCGTTTCCGGACGAAACACCGACGCGTCCTGGAAGTCGTCGCGCTGGAGCAGCGGGACGCTCACGTCGGGAGAACGCACGACCCTCATCGACGGACCTCCATGGATGTTCGGGCAAAGGTGGCGAGGATGCGCGATCCGGCGCGCATCGTGCCGCGGACGGAACCGGCGACCTTGGACACGCCGCCGGTGCGGCACCGGCAGCCGACCGGCAGTTCGAGGATGCGCAGCCCGCGCCGCGCCGCCCTCATCTGCATTTCAAGGTTCCAGCCGTATGTCATCTCGCGCATGCCGAGGCCGAGCAGCGCCTCGCGGCCGATCGCGCGGAACGCGCACATGTCGGTGTAGCGCACGCCGTAGCGTAACCCCATCGCGGCGCCGATCGCGTGGCCGGCGAGCACCTGGTGCCATCCCATGCTGCCCGGCTCGCGCTTGCCCCGCGTGCGCGAGCCGATGACGAAGTCGTGGGTGCCGGCCTGGATGGGGGCGGCGAGCGCGGCGATGGCGGCGGGATCGTCGGCGCCGTCGCCGTCCATGAACACCATCACCGCGTCGGGCGCCGCCGCTTCCGTCGCGAGAAGGCAGGCCCGGCCGTAGCCGCGCCCGGCGTCGATCACGGCGGCGCCGTGGCGGGCGGCGACGGACTGCGTGCCGTCCGTGCTTCCCCCGTCGGCGACGATCACCGCATCGACGGCGCCGGCCGGGACGGAGGCGAGAAGCGGCCCGATCGACGCCGCCTCGTTGAGCGTCGGAATCGCCAGCACCAAGGGTCGCGCCACTACAGGCTCCAGCGCAACCCGCAGCTCGCACAGGCCTTCGGCGGCGCGTCCGACACCAAGGCTTCGCGGAAGTCGGTATAGGCGTCGCCGTTCCAAATATCGCGCAGCGACCCCTGGGTGGCGTCGCCCAGCGTGTAATTCTCGTAGCCGCGCTGCGAGAAGGGTGCGATGCAGCAGGGCAGGGCGCGGCCGTTGGCGGTGAAGTACATGACGCTCCACGGCCGGCGGCACAGAGACCACGGCGATGAGCTGTTGGCACGCTTGAGGCTCATGCCCGGCTCGGACGCGGCGCCCGAGGCGCAGAACGTCAGGCCGAGCGAACGGGCCAGCGTGTCGGCCTCGGCGATATGCCGGCTTTCCTCGCCGTCGAGGCGCTCGTAGAGGGCTTGGTCGGGGCTGGCGAGGCCGTTGGCGGCGTCCTCGAAGAAGACGAGGCGCTGGAGGTAGACCTCCTTGACGCCGATGTCGGCGGCGACGCGCACGAAGTCCGGCAGCTCGGCGATGGTCTCCTTGAGGCCGGTCAGCCAAGCCGACACGCGCGGCAGGGCGTGACCCTCGCTTTCCTGGATTTCACGGAAGCGGCGGACGTTGTGGAGGATGCGGTGGAAGTAGTTCTTGCCGCGCACCGCGAGGTAGGAGGACGGGTTCGAGGCGTCGAGCGAGACGCGCAGCTCGTCGAGCCCGGCGTCGATCAGCGCGCGGCCGTTACGCTCGGTGAGCAGGGTGCCGTTGGTGTTGAACAGGGTGTAAACGCCGCGGTCCTTGAGGTAGCGCACCATCTGCGGCAGGTTCTTCACCAGCATCGGCTCGCCGACGCCGTGCAGCACGACGCGGCGCACGTCCGGCACCTGGTCGACGATTGAGGTGAACAGCTCCCACGACATGTCCGCCGGCGGCTCCAGCTCCACGTAGGTGCGCGGACAGGTGGTGCAAAGCAGGTTGCAGCGGTTCGTCACCTCCAGGTAGAGGCACACTGGGCCCTTCTGCACTTGGCGGCCGCGCTTGGGCGCGACGTCCTCGAAGTAGCGGCGGGGATCGGGGACCGTGATGGCTTCTAGGGTCGACATGCTTCAAACTCCTTCGCCGGGCGAGAACCGATGGTTACAAATCCGATCGCGACCCGGCGCGGTATCGGGAACACTTGAAACCGCGGCACCTGAGCCGATGCTGAACGGCGCGACCGATGGGGTCGGCGTGTGCAGGGGTTGCCCACCCTCGCGCGGCTGTCGCTCAAGGTGACCGCGCTCATGCCCGTCCACCCTCGGCAGCGAGCGTTGACAGCAGCGCATGGGTGTGGAGCGCCGCGCCGCGCACCAGGCCCGCCGGGCCGAACGCGACGCCGTCGAGCAGTTCGGCCCGCAGCGTGTCGAGCGACGGGGCGTCGTCGACGTCGTACCAGGTCGGCAGCACGGTGACCTCCAGGCCGAGGCGCGCGGCCTGCTCCACTGTCTGATCGAACACCACGGACGTGCTCCAGGCGATGTCGCGGAACAGCGCGGGATACAGCCGTCGCGCGCCGATCAGGTAGTAGCCGCCGTCGTTCGACGGACCGAGCACGAGGCGTTCGCGTTCCGCCAGCAGCACCGTCGCCGCCTGTGCGAGCAGCGAGGGGGGAAGCGTCGGGCTGTCGGCGTTGATGAGGCAGGCGCAGGCATGGCCGCGCGCCGCGACGCCGTTGAACGCCTGCACCAGCGTGCTGCCGAAATTCGGCTGCCACGCCTCGATGAGGCCGAAACCGTCGGGAAGGAAGTCGAAGAAGGCGCCGTCGCCGGGTGGGCCGAAGGCCATGTAGCCGCGGATCGGCGCGGTGCGGGCGGCCTCGACGATGTTGTCGGCCGCGTCGCGCAGGAAAGCCGTGTTGAGCTGCGCCGCCCGCTCGAGGCCGACGCTCGGCCCAAGCCGCGTCTTGGTGAGGCCGGCTTTCGATGCCTTCGCCATCACGGCGACGCCGCAGGTTTCACTCATGCGTGCCGCGGGGATGCGGAACGTCCGGGTTCGGTGGCCGGCTCATCGAATTCACAGCCGCTCGACGTGGTGGGGTCGACACAGGTGGCGATCGTGCGCTCGTGCTACGCTCATGATCCCGTCGGATGCCGTCCCGGACCGAAACGCCGCAGCCTGCTTCCGGTACCGCTGCGAAGCCGGTGGCGTGACTGCGAGGTGCCCTTCAAACGCAAGGAGCAGGCCATCAAGCGTCCGGCTCGGTTTCCCATAGTCCAACATATGCGCCGCATCTCGTAGATCGTTCGATATCATTTGTTGACAGGCAACAATCTAGAACAACAATCGCGTTCGCGCCAATCCTCGACGTCGTAGATGCGTGCGGATGCATCGCCGGAGCGGCGGCGCCAAGTCTTGTCATGATCCAGACGGTTGTTTTCCCGCCGCCTTTCCGGCGAAGGCGGGCCGCAGCCGACGACGGCGGCCGGGCGCGGCGTCGATTGCCGAGCACCGGCAACGGTCGAACCCGTTACCGCGGCCCATCGCGGCGCTCGCCGGAGGCGTCACTCCGGCAGGGGTTTGCCCGCCGTTTCCGGCGCGAACCAGGGCACGACGAGGCCGATCACGTAGACGCTGCTCATGATGAGGGCCGCGCGGGACACCCCGCCGAACTCGCTCACGATCTGCCCGGCGATGATCGGGAACACCCAGGCGATCAGGCGGGCGCCGTTGAACACGAAGCTCGCCGCCGTCGCCCGCACCGCCGGCGTGAACAGCTCCACGAGGTAGATCGCCATCCAGCTGTAGGCGAAGCCAAGCGTGAAGGCGCCGTTGAGGAACGCGATCGCCATGAAGACGCCGAGGCTCCCCGTCCAGGTATAGGCGAGGACCGAGAAGGCGATGGCGCCGACATAGGTGGCGAGCAGGAAGCCGCGGCGACCCATCGCGTCGGCGAGGAAGCCGGACACGATGTAGGCGGCGATCGCCCCGATGTTGTAGATGATGCCCATGCGCGGCCCCCACAGGCCTGCCGGCTCGCCGGCCGCCTTGGCCAATGCCTCGGTGTAGGCCGGCAGCCACGTCGAGACCGCCCACCAGCCCACCGTGGTGGCAAAGGACAGGGAGGTCGCCATGATCACCCGCCGCCGGCTTTCCGGCTCGCGGAAGATCTCGGCCAGGGTGAACGGGCGCTGGGCGGTGTGCCGGTGCGCGCCGCCCAGCGTGTCCACCTCCGTCGCGGCCCAGCGCTTCTGCTTCAGCGCCGCCATCCACTGCTCGGACTCGTCCAGCGAGCGGCGCAGGTAGAGGCACACGAAGGCCGGCAGCGCGCCGACGGCGAACATGATGCGCCAGCTTTCCGCACCGAGCGGGTTGGTGAGGCCGAGGACGAGCCAGATGATGGCTGCGAGAACGGCGCCGGCGCCGAAGCCGGACTGGAGGAAGCCGCAGCCCTTCGGGCGCGCCCGGTTCGGCCAGGTTTCCGCGACGAGCGCGATGCCCGTGCTCCATTCGCTGCCGATCGCGATGCCGGTGATGAAGCGCAGCGCCGCGAGCTGGGCGAAGCTTTCGGCGAAGGCGGTCGCGCCGGTGAGGATGGCGTAGCCGAGGATGGACAGCATCATCATGCGCTTGCGGCCGATGTAGTCGGCGGCGATCCCGCCGATGAGGCCGCCGAAGCCCCAGCCGAGCAGGGTGATGCCGATGGACGCGCCGATGTAGAAGGGCTTCGCGGCGAGCTGGTCGGGACGCAGGATGGTGTTCAGCGCCGGGCCGAGGGCGTAGATCAGCGCCACCGCCTCGTAGCCGTCGAAGATCCAGCCGAGATAGCTGCCCCACAGGATGCGCCAGTGGCGCGGCGTCAGCCCCGTCGTCCAGGGCAGCGCGGCCTCGTCCCGCTGCAACACGCTTTCGGACATCGATCCCTCCCGGCGGCACCGGGCCGTCGCGCGGCCGGCCCGTGATGCTCCCGAACGCGTAGCATCCGCCGCGTGCGAACTCGACCGGCCTTTCAGGTCATGGCCGGCGCGCGTTCCGGTCGCGCGAGCAGGGCGTCGCGGACGCGCCCGCCCGACAGGCCGCCGGGGATCGCCGCGCCGTCGCTCGCGACGGGCAGCAGGGCCGCCATGTCGACGCCGGTCGCGACGCCCATGCGCTCAAACATCCACACGACGTCCTCCGTCGCGACGTTGCCCGTTGCGCCCGGCGCGAAGGGGCAGCCGCCGAGGCCGGCGAAGGAGGCGTCGAACACCCGGACGCCCGCGCGATGGGCGGCGTGCACGTTGGCGAGGCCGAGGCCGTAGGTGTCGTGGGCGTGCAGTGCCCACGCGGGGGTGTCGGGGAAGCGCGCCATCGCCGCGGCGAACAGGTCGCCGACATGCGACGGGTCGGCCCGCCCGGTGGTGTCGCAAAGGCAGAGTTCCGCGTCGGGCTCAAGGTCGACCAGCCGGGCGAGGAGGTCGAGCGCCTGCGCCTCCGCGACGCGGCCGGCGAACGGGCAGTCGAACGCCGTCGCGAGGTCGAGGCGGAGGGCGACATCGGCCGGCATCGCCTTCAACAGCCGCGCATACTCCTCCGCCGACTCGGCCGGCGTGCGGCGGACGTTGTTGCGGTTGTGCGGCTCCGACACGGAAAGCACGAAGACGAGGCGTTTGGCGCCGGCGGCGACCGCGTCGCGCCCGCGCCGTTCGCTCGGCACCAGCACCTGCGGGTCGAGCCCGGGGAGGTCGGCGCAGGCGGCGAGGACGGCGGCCGTGTCGCGCATCTGCGGCAACGCCGTCGCGCTGACGAAGGAGCCGATCTCGATGCGGCGCAGCCCGGCGGCGACGAGGCGCTTGACGAGGGCGATCTTCCGCTCCGTCGGGATGAACGGGGCGATGCCCTGGTACCCGTCGCGCGGTCCGACCTCGACGATCTCCACCGCAGGTCCCGCCGCGTGCGGCACGGTTGCGCTCACGACACCACCCCCTCCCGGCGCAACGCGGCGATCTCGTCGGCGCCCAGCCCGATCTCCGCCAGGATCTCGTCGGAATGGGCGCCGACCGCCGGCCCCGGCCAGCGCACGGCGCCGGGATCGTCGGGCACGTGGGGCACGATGCCGGCATGCAGCACCGTGCCGAACAGCGGGTCGGCGACCTCGCGCACCATGCCGCGCGAGCGGAACTGCTCGTCGGCGGCGATCTCCACCGCCGTGTAGGCCTTTGTGGAGGGGATGTCGGCGTCGGCGAGCATGCGGTCGAGGTCGGCGGCGTCAAACCCCTTCGTCCATTCGGCGATGAGGACGTCGAGCGCGTCGACGTTGCGCACGCGCTGGGCGTTGCCGGTGAAGCGCGGGTCGCGCGCGAGGTCGGGCTGGCCCATCAGCCGGGTCAGCCGCTCGAAGATCGGGTCGGAGTTGCCGGCGACGAGGATCCAGCCGCCGTCGCGGGTGGGGTAGGCGCTGGAGGGCGAGGCGGTTGCGATGCGCGCGCCGTTCGGCTGGCGCACGGAGCCGAACACGCCGTATTCCGGCAGCATGCCCTCCATCATGCTGAGCACCGCGTCGGTGAGGGCGACGTCGAAGGTGCGCCCGCGCCCGTCGCCATCGCCCTTGCGGTCGCGCGCCCAAAGGCCGGCGACGACGCCGAAGGCGGCGTACAGCCCGGCGATGGAGTCGCCGATGGAAACGCCGACCCGCGTCGGCGGCAGGTCGGAGATCGAGGGGGGATGGTTGGTGAGGTAGCGCAGCCCGCCGATCGCTTCCCCGATCACGCCGAAGGCGGCGCGGTCGCGGTAGGCGCCCTCCTGGCCGTAGCCGGATATCTGCGCGACGACGAGGCCGGGACGGGCGCCTTCCAGCCGGTCGCGCCCGAGCCCCATCTTGGCGAGCTGCCCCGGACGGTAGTTCTCGACGAGGGCGTCGCAGGTCTTGACGAGGTCGAGCACGAGGTCGCGGGCACGCGGCGTCTTCAGGTTGAGGGTGATGACCCGCTTGTTGCGCGCGTGCATGGACCACCAGGGCGCGCCGGCGCCCTCGACCTGCCGCCCCCACTGCCGGACGGGGTCGCCGCCCGGCGGCTCGACCTTGATGACGTCCGCCCCGAGGTCGGCGAGGACGCGGGTGCAGAAGGGCGCGGCGATGAAGTGCCCGAGTTCCAGCACGCGCAAGCCGGCGAGCGGTCCGGCGGGCGGCGTCCGGGAAGGTGCATCACTCGTCATGCGAACGCCCACTCCAGCGTGCCCGGTCCGCGCACCCGCGACCGGCACGGGGACACCTCGAATCAGCGGGTCACGGCTAGCTATGGCGGCGGTTGGCCCTCGACAAGTGCGCCGGCCGGCGGCGCGCCGCCGCCCCGCGACCGGCGTGCCTCGCCCCGTCATGCCCTTCCGTCGCCGGCCGCAGCGATGTACAAGCGCCCGCGATCGATCCCGAGGGAGCCGTCCGCGTGCAGCAGGCAACGAGGCACGACGACCCCGGCGCGAGGTCGACCGTGCCGCAGCCGTTCGTCGACCGCCGCCGTGTCGCCATGCTCGGGCTCGGCTTCAGCTCGGGCATCCCCTTCCTGCTGGTCTACGCGACGCAGTCGGCGTGGCTGTCGGAAGCCAAGGTGCCGCTCGCCACCATCGGCCTGCTCAGCGAGCTGACGCTGGCCTACAAGTTCAAGTTCGTGTGGTCGCCCTTCCTCGACCGCTACGACGTGCCGGTGCTCGGGCGCCTGCTCGGGCGACGGCGGGGCTGGATCGTCGCCTCCCAGGTCGCGGTTGCGGCGGCGCTGGCCGGCGTCGCCTTCGGCGACCCCGCGCACTGGCTCGGCTGGACGGTGGCGTTTTCCCTGGCGCTTGGCCTCGCCGGCGCGACGCAGGACGTGGTGATCGACGGCTGGCGCATCACGGCGGTGCCGACGGAGCGCCAGGCGGTGATGACCGCGTGGGCCGAGATCGGCTTCCGCGTCGGCAACCTCGCCGCCGGCGCGGGCGCGCTGGTCCTCGCCGACCGGGTCGGCTGGCGCGCCGCCTATCTGTGCATGGCGGCGCTGATGGCGCCGGGCACGATCGCCGCGCTGCTCGCCCCCGAGCCCGACGCCGACAGGACCGGCACGGCGGGCACGCCGGCGGCGGCCCGCGACGCCGCGGCGGCGGTCGAGGCGCCGGGGTTCGTCGCCACGGTCGTTGCCCCGATCCGCGAGATGTTCGTGCGCCTCGGGCCGTCCGCCGTGCCGATCCTCCTCATGGTGGCGGGCTTCCGCATGCCCGGCTACGTGTCGAGCGCGATGGCGATCCCGCTGTTCAAAAGCCTGCACTATTCCAACACGGACATCGCCACCGTGACCAAGCTGTTCGGCTTCTGGGTGGCGC